>NZ_JBQERJ010000011.1:0-118394 GCF_056534925.1 Ruegeria sp. P10 | reverse complement strand
TGATCGAGGCCCTGATCAACCAGGAGCTCGGCGAGCCTTTCCGCCGCGACGCGATGAAAAAACCCGTCGCCGTCGCCGGAATCTCCGCCGACGACATGAAAGCTCAGGAAGCGTAATCAAAGGACGAGGCCACAGCGCATGACAATGACACCAATTGAACTGTTGCGTCAGAGCGCCCCGGCCTCGCGCCCTGTGATTTCTTTATGCGAAGGCAGTGATCCCCGCGTTGTTGCGGGGGCGCTGGCCGCCCAACAAGCCGGACTGGCCGATGTCATTCTGGTCGGTCCACAAGCCGAGGTCGACGCCGCCCTCAAAAACCAGAACGCCACTCGCTCTGACGGCGTCATGGTTCACGACCCGGCAACCTCGGACCTGACCGAGGAATTTGCTCAAACCTATTTTGAACTGCGCCAACACAAGGGCGTCGATCCGGCCAAGGCCCGAGCCGCCGTTGAAACACCGCCAGTCTATGCCGCCATGCTGGTACGCAGCGGGCGGGCCACTGGAACCGTAGGTGGAGCCGTTCACACGACCGGAGACATTGTACGCGCGGCCATTCAGGTGATCGGCATGGCCCCCGATGCCGGAATGGTATCATCCTTTTTCCTGATGTACCCGCCGGAAGACGCTCAACCCGGAGCGCGGGCGATGCTCTATTCGGACTGCGGCCTGGTCATCGATCCCAGCCCTGACGAGTTGAGCAAAATTGCCGTCGCCTCGGCCAGATCGGCGCGCGCACTGCTGCGGGTTGACCCCAAGATCGCCATGCTCAGCTTTTCGACCAAAGGCAGCGCAAAGCATCCCGATGTCGACAAGGTGATCGAGGCCACTGAAACACTGCGTCAAAGTTCCCCGGATCTCGAGGTCGACGGCGAGCTTCAGTTCGACGCGGCCTTCGTGCCCTCGGTCGGGGATCGCAAATCGCCCGGATCTTCGGTCGCCGGTCAGGCCAACGTGATGATCTTTCCCAATCTCGACGCGGGCAATATCGGCTACAAGATCACGCAACGACTGGGGGGTTACACCGCAATCGGCCCGGTTCTGCAGGGGCTGGCCCGACCCGCCAACGATCTTTCCCGCGGATGCAGCGCCGAAGACGTGACCCAGATGATCGCAGTGACGGCACTGCAAGCTATCAGGGAATAAAACTCAGAACTCGCGTCGTCTTCAGAACGATGTTCTCAAGTCGGAAGGAAAGTGAAACAATCCTCCCGACATAACCGACAGGACCCGCCAATGACCCATCAGCAGCCGATCCTTGAAACGTCTCCGAAAGTTTCGGACGAGGTCCGCAAAACCACCTGTTATATGTGCGCCTGCCGCTGCGGCATCAACGTTCACATGAAAGATGGCAAGGTAGCCTATATCGAAGGAAACCGGAACCACCCGGTCAACAAGGGTGTGTTGTGCGCCAAGGGCTCTGCCGGGATCATGCAGGTCAACGCCCCCTCTCGCCTGCGCAAACCGCTGAAGCGTGTCGGCCCACGCGGCTCGGGTGAATTTCGCGAAATCGAGTGGGACGAGGCGCTCAGCACTGCCGTGGGCTGGCTGAACGAACTGCATGAAACCGCACCGCAGAAGCTGGCTTTCTTCACTGGCCGCGACCAGAGCCAGAGCTTCACCAGTTTCTGGGCCCAGAATTTCGGCACTCCGAACTACGCAGCCCACGGCGGCTTCTGCTCGGTCAATATGGCGGCCGGTGGCATTTACACGATGGGCGGCGCTTTTTGGGAGTTTGGGCAACCCGACTGGGATCACACCAAACTGTTCATGCTGTTCGGCGTCGCCGAGGATCATGACAGCAACCCGATAAAAATGGGGATCGGCAAGATCAAGGCGCGCGGCGCACGGGTGATCGGAGTGAATCCGATCCGGTCGGGCTATAACGCAGTTGCCGATGACTGGGTTGGCATCACACCCGGAACAGACGGGCTGTTCATTTTGTCGCTGATCCACGTCCTGATGAAAGCTGGCAAGATCGATCTGGATTACCTGAGCCGCTATACCAATGCGCCGGTTCTGGTGAACGCAAGCGAGGGTGCGGAAAAGGGCCTGTTCCTGCGCGACGAGGATGGCAAGCCGCTGGTTATTGATCGCAAGACGGGCAAGCCAACCGCATTCGACAAGCCCGGCGTGCGCCCGGACCTGTCGGCGACCTATGACAAGGACGGTGTAACGCACCGTCCCGTTTTTCACTTGATGGCCGAGAAATACCTCAGCAACGAACACGCGCCCGAGGCGGTGGCCGATCGCTGCGGCATTCCCGCCAAACGTATCCGGGCTATTGCCGCCGAAATCGCCAGGGTCGCTTTTGACGAGGCGATCCAACTGAATCAAGAATGGGTTGATTTTCGGGGTGAAAAGCACTCGAAGATGATTGGTCGTCCCGTCAGCTTCCATGCCATGCGGGGCATTTCGGCCCATGCCAACGGATTCCAGACCTGCCGCGCACTGCACGTGCTTCAGATCCTGCTGGGAACAGTCGAGGTGCCGGGCGGTTTCCGCTTCAAGCCACCCTATCCCAAACCGGTCGAAGCGCACCCGACGCCCCATGGCGACAGGCGTCCGGGACGCCCACTGAACGGCCCGCATCTGGGCTTTCCACGAGGTCCCGAAGACCTGCTGCTGGATGACTGCGGCACGCCGCAACGCATCGACAAAGCATTCACCTGGGAAAACCCGATGTCCGCGCACGGGTTGATGCATATGGTGATTTCGAACGCGGCTGCCGGTGATCCCTACAAGATCGACACGCTGTTCATGTATATGGCGAACATGTCGTGGAACTCCTCCATGAACACCAAAGGTGTGATGGAGATGCTGACGGCCAAGGCCGAAGACGGCAATTACATCATCCCGCGCATCATCTACTCCGATGCCTATTCTTCGGAAATGGTGGCCTATGCCGACCTGATCCTGCCCGACACCACCTATCTCGAGCGGCACGACTGTATCTCCCTGCTGGATCGCCCGATCTGCGAGGCCGACGCCGCAGCAGACGCCATTCGCTGGCCGGTGGTCGAACCCGACCGTGACGTGCGTGGTTTCCAGTCGGTTCTGATCGAGCTGGCCAACCGTATGAGCCTGCCGGGTTTCACGAATGAAGACGGCAGCCCAAAGTGGAATGACTACGCAGATTACATTGTCAACCACGAACGACGCCCTGGCATCGGCCCGCTGGCCGGCTTCCGGGGTCCAGACGGCGACAAGGATGGCCGCGGCGAGGTCAATCCGGATCAGCTGAACCGGTATATCGAAAACGGCGGATTTTATGTGGCGCATATCCCGGAAGGCGCGGATTACTACAAACCGTGGAACACCGCCTATCAGGACTGGGCCGTCGGGATGGGCATCTATGACAGCCCTCAGCCCTATCTGTTCCAACTCTATTCCGAACCGATGCGCCGGTTCCAGCTGGCTGCCGAAGGTCACGGAGACCGCCAGCCGCCCGAGCACCTGCGCCAGCGCATCAAGGACACCATGGATCCGTTGCCGATCTGGTACGAAACCGATCAGCAGGGCAATGAAGGCTTCACCGTCAACGCCCTGACGCAGCGCCCAATGGCCATGTATCACAGTTGGGGCACACAGAACGCATGGCTGCGCCAGTTGCACGGGCAAAACCCGCTGTACGTCCCGACCAAACTGATGCGGGAACACAACCTGCAAGACGGAGACTGGGCAAAAGTCAGCTCCCCCCACGGTGAGATCACCGTGCCGGTGATGGAGATGGCCGCGCTGAACGACAACACGGTCTGGACATGGAACGCCATCGGCAAACGCAAGGGCGCCTGGGCCTTGCAGGACGACGCACCAGAAGCGACCAAAGGTTTCCTGCTCAATCACCTGATTCACGAATTGCTGCCGTCCAAAGATGATGGAATGCGCTGGGCCAATTCGGACCCAATCACTGGTCAGGCGGCATGGTTCGACCTGAAGGTCAAAATCGAAAAAGCCGACGCACCTGCCGATGCGCAAAGCCAGCCGAATTTCGACCCGATCAAATCTCCTGTCGGAACCGGCCCTGAAAACCTGGCCTGGAAGGTGGGCAAATGACCCGGATCCGCACTTCATCTGGCCAAAAATATCCCGGGGGTGAATTGAGCCGCAGGCTCAAGAGGGGGCTGGCCCCCTCACCTGCCCTCCACAGCAGAGGTTCACTGACATGACCCAGCTACCAAACTCCACTGACCGCAAGATGGGCCTGGTCATCGACCTGGACACCTGTGTCGGCTGCCACGCCTGCGTTATTTCCTGCAAAGGCTGGAACACAGAAAATTACGGCGCCCCTCTTTCGGATCAGGACGCCTATGGTGCAAACCCTTCGGGCACCTTTCTCAACCGCGTGCATTCCTACGAAGTGCAACCTGCCGACGGGCATGCCCAGCTGATCCACTTCCCGAAATCCTGCCTGCATTGCGAAGACGCGCCCTGTGTTTCCGTTTGCCCCACCGGCGCCAGCTACAAGCGGGTCGAGGATGGCATCGTCCTGGTCAATGAAAGCGATTGCATCGGATGCGGCCTGTGCGCCTGGTCCTGCCCTTACGGTGCGCGGGAACTGGATGTGGCCGAAGGTGTGATGAAGAAATGCACACTTTGCGTGGACCGCATCTACAACGAAAACCTCCCCGAGGTCGACCGTATCCCCTCCTGTGTTCGCACCTGCCCTGCGGGCGCAAGGCACTTTGGTGATCTGGGCGACCCTGACAGCGATGTCAGCCAGCTGGTTGCAGAACGGGGTGGCATGGACCTGATGCCGGAAATGGGAACCAAACCCGTCAACAAATACCTGCCCCCGCGCCCCAAGGACACCGTGGAAGACCAGATCGACATACTGGCCCCCCTGCTGGCCCCCATCGCTGACGAGCCCAAAGGGTTCCTCGGCTGGCTCGACAAGACGTTGGAGAAACTCTGATGCATCCCGCACCCTCCGTCATTCTGTTCACCACCCTGTCCGGTCTGGGATTTGGACTGCTGTTCTTTCTTGGCCTGGGGTTTCCGGCTGTTTCGGGTTGGGTGGCTTTTGTGTTCTTCGCCATTGCCTATGGTCTGGCCGTCGGCGGGCTTTTGGCTTCGACCTTCCACCTGGGCCATCCGGAACGGGCCTTGAAAGCCTTCACTCAATGGAAAACCAGCTGGCTCAGCCGTGAAGGTTGGTGTGCCGTCCTCGCGCTGGTCGTCATGGGGCTCTATGCAATTGGCGTGGTGTTTCTGGACCAGCGCTGGGGTTTTCTGGGCTGGATCGGCGCAGGGTTGTCGCTGGCCACAGTGTTCACGACATCGATGATCTACACGCAGCTCAAGACCATCCCACGCTGGAACATGAACCTGACACCTGCCATGTTCCTCAGCTTCAGCCTGGCCGGTGGTGCCTTGCTGGCAGGTCAGACAAGTGCAGCTCTGCCGCTGCTGCTGATCGCGGCGCTGGTGCAGATACTGTACTGGCGCAAAGGGGATCAGGCGTTTGCATCATCGGGAACTGATCTGGGTACAGCCACCGGGCTTGGCGCACGCGGTTCCGTCCGCGCCTTTGAGCCGCCCCATACCGGCACCAATTATCTGCTGCGAGAGTTTGTTCATGTGGTCGGGCGCAAACACGCCGAAAAACTGCGGCTGATCTCGTTCGTTCTGGCATTCGTGCTGCCGGTTCTGCTGTTGTTGTTGCCGTTCAATCACGTCTTCGCCCTGCTGGCCGTGGCCTCGCATCTGGCAGGTGTTGCAACGTCGCGCTGGCTGTTCTTTGCGCAGGCCGAACATGTCGTGGGGCTGTATTACGGCAAACGCTGAGGGGGCTCTGCCCCCGCCGCGGCAAGCCGCGACTCCCCCGGGATATTTTTAGCCAGATGAAGTCTGGATATATGGAAAAGAAAGGGCGGCGCTCGAGGTTCGAGGCCGCCCTTCGTTGTATTCTGAAATACCAGTCAGATCAGGCCAGCATGGGCCATTGCGGCCTCGATTGCATCCTTGGTGCTGTTTTCCAGCTCGGTCAGGGGTGAGCGGACTTCGGTGCTGCAAAGGCCCAGTTTGCTGAGTGCATATTTGGCACCGACCAGGCCCGGCTCGATGAAGATCGCCTCATGCAGCGGCATCAGTTTGTCCTGATACTCCAGCGCTTTTGCGTAATCCCCTGCCAGTGTCGCCTGCTGGAATTCGGCGCAGAGCCTGGGGGCCACGTTTGCGGTGACCGAAATGCAGCCAACACCGCCGTGTGCGTTGAAGCCAAGTGCGGTGGCGTCTTCGCCGGACAATTGGCAGAAATCTGCGCCGCAAGTTGCACGCTGCTGGCTGACACGGGCCAGATCGCCCGTTGCATCCTTGACCCCGACGATACGGGGAAGCTTGGCCAGTTCACCCATCGTGGCAGGTGTCATGTCAATGACTGAGCGGCCCGGAATGTTGTAGATGATGATCGGGATATCCGCGGCCGCATGCAGCGCCTCGAAATGCGCGATCAGGCCACGCTGAGTCGGTTTGTTGTAATACGGCGTAACGACCAGTGCCGCATCCGCTCCGACTTTTTCCGCGAACTGAACGAAGCGGACAGCTTCGACCGTGTTGTTCGACCCGGCACCGGCAATGACCGGAACGCGGCCCGCAGCGGTTTTGACGACCTCTTCGATCACTGTTTCATGCTCTTCGTGGCTGAGCGTCGGGCTTTCGCCGGTTGTTCCCACAGGCACCAGCCCGGTCGAGCCTTCGGATATCTGCCAGTCCACCAGATGTTTGAGCGTCTTCAGGTCCAACTCGCCGTTGTTGAACGGGGTGACGAGGGCTGGCATCGAGCCTTTGAACATGACACGCTCCTTCAAGGTGCATTTTGCAGTTTTTACGCCGCGGTCCCTCACGTTTCCAGCTTTGTGAGTTGATCCCGGCGACGCACGGTTTATCCTCACAGGCTCTATCCTCGGTTGGTTGGGAAATGCAAGGGATGACACGCTTTCTGGCACTGTTGACTGCTGTGATTCTGTATTCGGTGACTGCGACGCATTCAGCACGGGCAGATGCTGCTGCTGATTTGCGCGCTGGACTTACCGAAATGCGCAAAGGCGACTGGAACGCAGCGTTGCGCGTATCCGGCCAGCGTGGTTCTGTATCGCGCGATATCATTGTCTGGCACTGGCTGCGCGAGGGCTTCGGCAGCTCTGGCGACGTGTTGGTGTTTCTCGAACGTCGCCCGGACTGGCCCGGGCTGGCATGGTTGCGCCGCAAGAGCGAGCCTGTTTTCACCGGTGCCGATCCAGACAGGGTTCTGAAATTCTATGCCGGCATGCCGCCTCAGACGGCAGAGGGCGCGTTGAACTTTGCCGTCGCTCTGAAAGCCAAGGGACGCATCGGAGAAGCGGAGGCCGACATTGTGACCGCTTGGCGCACCATGCCAATGGGTTCGGGTCTGCAAAAAAGCTATCTGGAGAACTTTGCCAAACTTCTGAAGCCGCATCACGCGGCGCGCTTGGACAGAATGCTGTGGGACGGTCATCTTGTAAGCGCCGGGCAGATGTTGCCTTTGGTCGGTTCAGACGAACGCAAACTGGCCGAAGCACGGATAGCATTGCAGAAACGCCAACCCGGTGTGGACACCAAGGTGGCAGCAGTTCCCAAGTCTCTGGCGGATGCGCCCGGGCTGGCCTTCGATCGTTTTGTCTGGCGCGACAAGAAAGAACTGGATGACAGCGCCGTCGATCTGATGCTGGCACGCTCTACCGGGCCTGACGCCCTGGGTGAGCCTGACAAATGGGCCGAGGGACGGCGCCGTCTTGCACGGCTTGAGATGCGATCGGGCCGTGCGGCGCGCGCATATGACGTGGCCGCCAATCATCACATGACCCCCGAAATGGGTTACGGCTATGCCGATCTTGAATGGCTGGCCGGTTTTCTGGCGCTTCGCAAACTGAATGATCCTGCCACCGCCATTCGCCACTTCCAGAACTTTTCGGACGCCGTGAAATCTCCGATCTCGAAAGGCCGTGGTGGCTATTGGCTTGGGCGCGCTTACGCGGCATTGGGTGACGCGGACAAGGCGTATGACGCCTATGCGATGGGGGCCGACTACCAGACCTCATTCTACGGTCTGTTAGCCGCAGAACGGATCGGACGACCGTTTGATGCAGAACTGGCCAATCCGCGGCGCGCGCCGCATTGGCGGCAGGCGGAATTTGCCGATTCCAGCGTTTTGGAGGCCGGATTGCTGTTGCTGAAAGCCGGAGAAGCAAACCTGTCCGAACGGTTCCTGACCCATCTGGTCGAAAGCCTTGATCCAGTACAGGCCAATCAATTGGGCGATCTGGTGATCGAACTGAAACAGCCGCATCTGGCCGTGATGATCGCCAAACGGGCGGCAACCACGGGCACCGTTCTGCCCGCAGCCTATTACCCGGTCCATCCCGTTGCAGATATGCGATTGCCGATGGCCAAGGAAATGACATTGGCCATCGCGCGCCGTGAAAGCGAGTTCGACCCGGTCGTCGTCAGCGGCGCGGGTGCACGCGGCCTGATGCAGGTAATGCCCGCCACGGCCAAGCTGGTCGCGGGCGAGCTGGGCATTCTCAGCGGCCATCAGACGGGACGATTGACCACGGACTGGCAATACAACGCAAAGCTTGGGGCCAACTATCTTTCTGGTCTGGCGGCCGATTTCAACGGCAACGTTGTGATGATGGCGGCGGGGTACAATGCGGGGCCACGGCGCCCGATCTCGTGGATGGAACGCTATGGTGATCCGCGCACAGGCGAGGTCGATATCGTCGACTGGATCGAGACGATCCCCTTCAACGAAACGCGAAACTACGTGATGCGCGTGACCGAAAGCCTGCCGGTCTACCGTGCCCGCCTGGGGCAACCCGCCCTTCCGGTTCCTTTCTCGCAGGAGCTGATCGGATCATCTCTGGCGGCGTTCGCGCCATAAGGTGAACAAACCTGCGGCCACGACGATGGTTGCGCCCGCCACGACTTCGGGGCGCAACGTTTCGCCAAAGATCGAAATACCCAGGATCGCGCTCCAGACCAGGTGAAAATATGCAAAGGGTTGAACCGCACTGGCTTCGGCCATCTCATAGCACTTGATCAACAGCCAGTGCCCGAACACCCCACTGACGCAAAGCAGTGCCATCCAGAGCCAGTCGCCGCGCGCCATCGGCTCCCAGAACCACATGCCAAACACGGTCATCGCCACGGCACCGGCGACACCGGTCCAGAAAAAGCTGGTCGCCGCGCTGTCCTGGCGGGCGACATATCGCGTCAAAAGTCCATAGATCGCAAACAGCAAAGCGGAAATCAAAGGTATGACAGCCCATGGGTTAAAGACCCCGGCGCCCGGTTGCAGGATGATCAGAACGCCGATGCAGCCGACACCGATCGCGGCCCATCGCCGCCATCCGACCTTTTCGCCCAGCACCGGCCCGCTCAGCGCGGCGACAAGCAAAGGATAGCAGATGAAGACGGCCATACTGTCGATCAGGCCAAGGACCGTAAAGCCGAACACCGCAATGCAGATCTCGGCCGCCAGCAACAAGCCCCGCACGATCTGCAAACCCAACTGACTTGTCTTTGTGGCCGCCTTCAGTCCACCGGGGGCCCGGGCGGCCAGAGCGATGACAAAAGCCGCAAAGAACCAATAGCGGATCATGACCACCATGTAGGTGTTGTAGGTTCCGGCCAGATGGCGCGAGATACCGTCCTGCAAGGCAAAGACAATTGTCGCGCCCACCATCAAAGCGATGCCCGCACCGACATTGTTCGTCTGGGTCATGCTTTGTGTGCCCGTGTCATGTGCCGCTTGCGACCATAGCCGGGTGTGCGGGTTACGTTGAAACCGGCGCTTTCAAGCCCCCGGCGCACAAAACCCGCGGCTGTATACGTGGCAGCTGTACCGCCTTTGACAGTGTGGCTTGCCACGTCCTGCATCAGGTCCGCGCCCCACAATTCAGGGTTCTTGGCTGGTGAAAACCCGTCGAGAAACCAAGCATCTGCCACACCGTCCCAGTTCGGCAATGTCTTGCGTGCATCGCCGATCACAACCTCAAACCGAAGCGAATCCAACATACACGTGCGCCCTGTCCAATGCGCCAGAAACCGGCTGCTCCACGGATGTAATTCGGGAAAGGCCCCAAGCGCGCGCTGCATGTCGTCCGGTGCCATGGGAAAGGCTTCGAAACTGGTAAAGTGCAATGGCCCTTTCTGGCCGGATGCCTCCCATTCCGACCAGGCGGTCAGCAGGTTAAGGCCGGTGCCAAAACCCAACTCGGCAATGTGAAACCCCGTCGCAAACCGTGCAGGCAAGTCATTTCCCGCCAGAAACACATGGCGCGTCTCTTCCAGCCCGTTCTGTAACGAATAATATGGGTCGTCGAAGCGATCCGAGACCGGTATCTGATCTTCGGTCCACGTCAATTCGGCGCGCTGGTCTGCCATTGGGGAATCCTGTAGCTAAGCGGCGCGACACTGAACAAGGAAAAGGGAATTGGCAATGGTCGATGTGACGGTTCGCGGCGCAGGAATTTTCGGCCTGTCCATCGCCTGGATTTGTGCGCGCCGCGGCGCGAAAGTGCAGGTTGTCGATCCGTCCGGTCCCGGCGCCGGGTCCAGCGGAGGTCTGGTCGGCGCCTTGGCCCCGCATGTGCCGGAAAACTGGAACGCCAAGAAAGCATTTCAGTTCGACAGTCTGATCATAGCTGAACCGTTCTGGCGACAGATCGAAGACACCGGCGGGGTTTCACCCGGCTATGGCCGGCTGGGCCGCCTTCAGCCGATCCCGGACGCGCGTGGTCTGGAACTGGCCCGCCAGCGCGAAGGCACCGCAGATGAGCTTTGGCAAGGTCGGGCGGAATGGCGTGTCATCACCGCGACCCAAGCGGGTTCATGGTGCCCACCCAGCCCCACAGGCTTTGTCATTCGCGATACGCTGACGGCACGAATGCACCCCCGGCGGGCCTGTGCCGCGCTGGTCGCAGCACTGGAGGTCATGGGCGTTCACATTGTCAGTGAAGCCGAGGACAAGGGGCAGGTCATCCACGCCACGGGCCTTGCAGGATTGCAGGAACTGAACGACGCCTACGGCAAGACCGTCGGAAATGGAGTCAAAGGGCAGGCCGCCCTGTTGCGCTTCGACGCAGGGGAAGTGCCGCAACTATTCGCCGACGCGATTCACATTGTGCCGCATGCAGACGGAACACTTGCGGTCGGATCGACCTCGGAACGGGATTATGAGGACCCGACCAGCACGGACGAAGCTCTGGACGACGTGATAGACCGCGCCACGCGCGTCCTGCCCCTTTTGCACGGGGCCGAGGTGATCGAACGCTGGGCTGGTGTGCGCCCGCGCAGCAAAAGCCGAGCGCCGATGTTGGGCGCCCATCCCCTGCATCAAGGGCAGTACATCGCCAATGGCGGGTTCAAAATCGGTTTCGGCATGGCCCCCAAAATCGCCGAGGTCATGGCCGATCTTATGCTGGAAGATCGGGATACGATCCCTGATGAGTTCCGGCCCGAAGCCTCATTGTGACTGCGCGACGGCTTGCATGCATTGCCGCCCGTCAGGGCCGCGCACCCACATGTTTGCACCCCTCCGACACAACTGGGCAGTTTCGAAATGCATCAATGGTGAAGTCGCGCGGAACGAAAACGAGGCGAGCGGACCGATCAGGTCAACCGCGAAGAGCATCAGAAGCTGCGCCAGAAGCGGCCCGTGCACGACCAGCCCGCCATATCCTTCCACATCGCGCGCATAGTCCAGATCATAGTGAATACGGTGGCCATTGAAGGTCAGGGCCGAGTATCGAAACAACAACGTTGAATCGAACCCGACTTCGCGGCAATCGGTCTCATCGGTGCGCGCTGTGGGCGGTTGGGGCATTTCAGCATCCGGCGCAGGATCTTCGCGATATACAAGATCCTGCCACTCTGTCATGCGCAACTGACCGTTCTGCCAGATCTCGTGCCGCAACGTGACAAAGCCCAACGGGCCGGACCGCCCCACCTTGGCGTTTTGACTTTCAAGAACCGATTTCTTTTCGGCGGTGATCCCTGCGATCAATGGCGCATGAAAGGTCAACCGCCCGCCGGCCCACATTCTGCGCGGCAACCCCATATCCGGGATCAAGCCCCCAACCTTGGGATGCCCATCCCGACCCAATGCGGCGGCCGGTTGAGGGGTCCAGAAATAAAGCTGATGGAAGAAGGGCGGCAATTCCGAACCACTGGCGATCGTTGGCACACCACCCAGCGCGACCTGAAATGCGGCCGCGCGGGCCGGATCCAAAAGATCGGTCTGTCGCTCTTGCGTCATTTGCCTGACCCGCGATCAGAAACCGGCCTCGGCCCGGAGTTTCTGCATCAAGTCATGCAAGGACTTTTCGTACCGGTCCGAACGCAGCTTTCCCTGATCGTCGAATTCGTTCGAACTGTTCGCCAGATGGATTTCGGGCCCTTGCAGGATGCGCGGCTGAAATGGAACCATACAGGCCCGCAGGATCATCTGTGCCCGTTCCCCGCCTGCACGCCCAGCGGCCGCCGACATTACCGCAACCGGTTTGTCGGCCCATGGATTGCCTTGCGTTCGGCTGACCCAGTCCAGCGCGTTCTTCAGAACACCCGATGGGCCCTTGTTGTACTCAGGTGTCGAAATGATCACCGCATCGGCCTGTGCGATCTGATTGGCCAGCGTATGAACCGCCTCGGGAATCCCTTCTCCGTCTTCCAGATCACCATCGTAGAGGGGCAGGTTCAAATCCGCTTCGACAAAGCTTGCCGGATCGAACAACCGTGCCGCCTCGCGCAGAAGCTTACGGTTGGTCGCGTTCTGGCGCAGGGACCCGGACAGGCCAAGAAGGGTCGGTTGGGACATCGGGAAAGCTCCGTTTCTGTGTTTGGCGCAAGTTAGACCGAGATCACCCCGATCCAAACCCCATTTGACGCACAGTCATTGCGCAAACCGAGCCGCCCATTGGGCGGCCCCGCTGTTCACGCCGCGCAGTGGTTACGCGTTCCCGCTGGGCACCACGACAATCTCGACACGCCGGTTTTGCGATTTTCCTTCCGGCGTCAGGTTGGACGCGACAGGGTTGTTTTCGCCCTGCCCGATCGTGCGAATACGGTTGTAGCTGACACCGTTGGCCTGAAGGATATCGGCCACGGCATTCGCGCGGCGCTCTGACAGGCCCTGATTGTAGGTTGCGTCGCCGTCGCTGTCAGTGTGCCCGATGATCTGCACGTTCGAATTCGGGTAGTTGACCAGATTCTGGCCCACTTTCACCAGATCAGACCGCAACGCCGGGCGCACAGTCGAACTGTCGGTGTCAAAGGTGATGTCATTCGGGACCGTCACAATCAGGCGATCGCCTGCGTTGACGATTGTAATTCCGTCATTTGCCAGTTGTTGGCGCAGCTCCGCAGCCTGCTTGTCCAGTTGATTGCCGATCACGCCGCCCCCGGCAGCACCGATTGCAGCACCGGCCAACGCGCCCAGACCGGGGTTCGAATTATTGGCAATTGCCCCAATTCCAGCGCCGACCAGCCCACCCAGAACGGCGCCCTGTTTGGCGTTCTGGTTCGGGTCGTCCTGTACTTTCAGCGTGCCCGGGTCGGTACAGGCCGCCAACACAAGGGCTGAACACAAACCTGTGGCCACGAAAAACTTGGAAATCGTCATGATATCACCTTCTGCTCCAGCACCCGTTATTCGGGCGTGCTTCGTTTTCCTCAGTATATCACTGTGCAGGCTTGGCGGCTCAAGCTACAATGCGGTGAAGTCGGCGAATACCCGCCAAACACGTATTCAAACCGCTTCAACGAACGTTTCTGCATTCTGCTGTTCCTGCCAGAGCTCGCGCAACGACCTGCTCTGTCCTGAAAAGCTATCTTCGGTGCATTCACTGGACCAGATACGGTCGGTGCGGAAATGGCGAAACCCGTTGCGCAATTCGCACCAGCCTGCCAACATCGTGCATTCGATGTGATAGATCAGCGCCACAGGGCGCACGACCCGAACCGTGCGTTCGCCTTCGCCATCTTCATAGGTGATACGGATTTTCCGCTCTGCCCTGATGGCTTCGCGGTAATGCGCGATCGAAACGCAACCCTTGTTTGGATCATCCGCCGGGGCACCCCATGGGGCAACCTGCAACCAATCCGCTGGGCAATGTAATGCGTCGATCTTCTGGCATATCCGGCTGGCGGCCCTTTGCAGGTGACTGTCGCCGGTACGCGCAAGAAGAGACAGGCCAACCCACAAGGCTTCAACTTCTTCTGCATCGAAATTGAGCGGCGGCAGATCATAGCCGCGCCGCATCACGTACCCGATACCGGCCTCACCTTCGATGGGCGTCCGTTGCGCCTGCAACTCGGCAATATCCCGATAAACCGTGCGCACGGACACCTCCAACCTTGCGGCCAGGGCCTCTGCCGTGACCGGAGCGCCCGCAGCCCGCAGGATCTGGATGATTTCAAACAATCGGGTCGAACGGCGCATTGCATCCTCCTGTCACCATGCTGACACGTAGCACACCCCACTGACAAGAGGGTGTCAGGAGTGATGGGCCAGATTGGAACGGCATCGAAAGAAGGAGCACGAAAAATGCCATACCTCGACACCCATGTCATGATGACACTCAGGCTGGGGCAATGGTCTCAGGACCATACCCTGCGCGCCTTCGAGATCGAGCGCGAAATCGCCATGGCCCGGCAGTGCAAGCAGCCCGTATCAAAGAAACGATCCAGACGATTTTCGCTGGGAAATCTAAAGATGCTCTGGACCAGCACGGCCTGAGATCAGAACTCGGGCCGGGCCCGAAACTTCATCGAAACCCCACCTTCCGGGTGTTTCAGACGCAGTTCTTCCGAATGCAGCATCAATCTGGGGAAGTCCAACGCATCGCCCGTCGCATAGAATGGATCGCCCAGGATCGGGTGGCCCAGCGCCTGCATATGGACGCGCAGTTGATGAGACCGGCCCGTTTTGGGAAACAGACGCACACGCGTCGTATCGCCTTCGGTCTTCACGACACGCCAGTCCGTCACGGCAGGTTTGCCCGTCGCGTGGCAAACCATCTGTCTGGGTCGGTTGGGCCAGTCCACGATCAGAGGCAAGTCCACGGTGCCGGTCTTGGGTTCCAGGTGCCCCCAGACTCGGGCGATATAGGTTTTGCGGGTCTGACGCTGCTCGAATTGCATGCCCAGGTTGCGCTGTGCGTGCGGCGTTTGGGCAAAGACCATGACACCGGACGTGTCACGGTCCAGCCGGTGCACCAGCAGTGCTTGTGGAAATGCATCCTGCACCCGGGTCAACAGACAATCTGAAAGATGCGCGCCCCGCCCCGGAACCGAAAGCAGGCCCGAAGGTTTGTTCACCACGATCAGCTGTGCATCTTCATGCAACACATCCAGCGGGGTTTGAGGGGGATCATAGGTGTCGCTCATGCAGGGTGCCTATCCCAGCTCGTGACCTCCCGCAACGTCGTCCTTGCATGCCCGCCGATGTTCGGTGACCTTCTCTTCAAAAGCGGAGGAGATGCCATGCACCCGACAATTGAACGCATGCAAGAGGTTGTCGCAAAAGGCGATGAGGCCTTGATCCATCAGCTCCTGGCCGAAGATGTGCAGTTCCTGCCGCCCACATACTACAGCACCTGGACAGGGCGCGCTCCGGTCGCTGCCGTTCTGGGGCATGTCGGGCAGGTGTTTTCAGATTTTCGTTATCGGCGCGTCATGGGCGACGGGAAAGACTGGGCATTGGAGTTTCAATGCAAAGTCGGTGATCTGGATGGTATCGGCGTGGATCTTGTTACGTTGAACGACGATGGGTTGATCCAGGTTTTCGAGGTCGTCATGCGCCCCTACAAAACGGTAGGTGCCTTGCGCGATGCCATGATGGCGCGGGTCATGACAGACGCTCGTTTTCTGGAATTCAAAAACGCGCTGAGCTGACAATGCCTCGTTCCCTAGCTGCCGATCAGATTTTGCGGGTTCCGTTGCTTCCGGTGCTTGCCACGCAGGGGCTATCGGTGCGAAGGAACGCGCAGTTGCTGCCGGATCCGACTGGCCCGCGCGAAGGCCGCACAGGGCGCGGGCCACGTCTGCGGCTTTTGATCACCGGTGACAGCTCGGCTGCCGGAGTGGGCGCAGGCACGCAAGATCAGGCGTTATCCGGTCATCTGGTCAACCGTCTGGCCGGCCACTATGCGGTCGAATGGCGGCTGGAAGCGACAACCGGGCACACCACCCAGGACACGATCGACCGCCTGTCGCAAATGGACGGCGAGTTCGATGCTGTCGTTACGGCACTCGGAGTCAATGATGTCACCCGTGCCGTAACACGCCAGCAATTTGCGCGCCGTCAGACCCGCCTTATCCGCTTGCTTTCAGAAAACCTGGGGGCTCGTCGCATCGTCGTAACCGCTGTCCCGCAGATGAACAGGTTTCCGGCCCTACCACAGCCGCTGGCCTGGGTGCTTGGATGCCAGGCCGCGCGCCTGGATCAGGGGTTGCAAGAGGTTGCGGCTGCATTTCCGCATGTTCAACATCTGCCACTCGACCTGCCGGACGACCCGGCATTGGCTGCACCGGATGGCTACCATCCCAGTCCCCGGGCGTATGCGCTCTGGGCGGATGCAGCCGCGCGTCTGTTGCTTCAGGCCTGACCGCGCGCCTGCCGGATCATAGGGATCGAGTAAACGACCAGAGCCGCCCAGATCAGTGGGAACGCGATCATCCGGCCCGTGTCTATCTTCTCGCCGAACAGGGTTATCGCTGTAATGAAGATCATGGTCGGCGCGATGTATTGCAGGATGCCCATCGTGGACAGACGCACCAGTTTGGCGCCATTTGCATAAACCAGCAATGGCACCGCCGTCACGACCCCTGCACAGGACAACAACAAGGTGTCCGACATCGCGACACCGAAATGACCAGTGCCCCGCACACCCAGAAACGTGACATAGACCAGCGCCGGGATCAAAAGGATCAGGACCTCAAGCAGGAAACCCTGGTTCGGCCCAATCGGCAGCGAGCGCTTGAAGAACGCGTAGAATCCCCAACTGATCATCAACCCAAGAGCCGCCCAAGGCAAACGACCGGCTTCCACCACAAGTACCACCACACCCAGCGCGGCCAATCCGACCGCGAACAGTTGTGTCCGTGTCAGGGGTTCTCTCAACAGGATTGCCCCCAGCGCGATACTGAATAGGGGGTTGATGTAATACCCCAACGCCGCATCCAGTGCGTTGCCCGTGGAAATGGCCCATACGTAAATCGCCCAGTTCACGGAAATAAGCGCAGCGGTCAAAGCGGCCATACCCAACATCTTCGGATTGACAAGCGCGGCCTTCAGATCCCGGGTTCGGCCCAGGACAACCAGCAACAACCCGGCCACAGGCACTGACCAGATAACACGGTGCGCCACAACCTCGACCGCGCCCATATGATCCAGCGCTTTCATGTACAGAGGCAAGAACCCCCACAGGACATAGGCCGTGACTGCCAGCGCAAGCCCTTTTGGTGTGTCCGTGTTCTGTGAAGGTAGAAGCGTGTCTGCCACATCGGGTCTCCGGTTGATACCGGTTCGGTTTAAGGCAGAAATGAACGGGTTGAAAACTCTGAAAACAGTGAAGTGTCACATAACAATGTTTGATGAGTTGTCAGACCACGCTTTTCAGGTGAGGTCTGAAATGCGAGGCTCTGCCTCGCGCTCCGGGATATTTGTGGCCAGATGAACAAGGGACCGGCTCTTCATCTGGCCGAAAATATCCCGGGGGAGTCGCCGAAGGCGGCGGGGGCAGCGCCCCCACCAAAACCCGTGGTCACACCTTCACCCGTTCGGATTTCGGATCATACATCGGCTTGAGCGACGCTTCGGCTTTGACCTTTACGCCACACACATCGATCTCGTAGCTCGAGGCCAGCACGTCGGCAGCCTTTTCCCCCTCGCAAGGCACATAGCCCATGCCAATCGCGCCTCCCAGCGTGTGGCCATAGTTGCCCGAGCTGAGATAGCCCACATACTCGCCATCGCGGATGATCGGTTCATTGTGGAACAGCAGCGGCTCGGGATCGGTCAGGCGGAATTGCACCAGGCGCGATTTCGGCCCGCTTTCCTTGCGAGCGATCACCGCCTCGCGGCCGATGAAGTCGCAGCCCTTGTCCACCTTGACGGCAAAGCCCAGCCCGGCATCCACCACGTGATCTTCGCAGGTGATGTCATGGCCGAAATGGCGGAAACCCTTTTCGATCCGGCAGCTGTCCATCATGTGCATGCCGCAAAGCTTCAACCCCATCTCCTGCCCTGCCTCGTGCAGCGTTTCAAAGACGTGGCCCGCCATGTCGGACGAGACGTAGATCTCCCAGCCCAGCTCGCCCACATAGGTGACGCGGTGGGCGCGGGCGAGGCCCATACCGATCTCGATCTCCTGCGCGGTGCCGAAGGGGTTTGCCGCGTTCGAGAAATCGTTGGGCGAAACCTTTTCCAGCAGGGCCCGCGTATTCGGACCCATCACCGCCAGAACGCCTTCACCCGCCGTGACATCGGTGATGACCACGTTGAAGTTCCCCGAATGACGCATCATCCACGTCTGGTCCGCCAGGCGCGTCGCCGCCGGGGTGACCACCAGATAGGCGGTCTCGGAAAGGCGGGTCACGGTGACATCCGCCTCGATCCCGCCGGAACGGTTCAGAAACTGCGTGTAGACGATCTTGCCATTGGGCACCGCATAATCGCCGCCACCGATATAGTTCATGAACTTCTCGACATCGGGGCCCTCGACCCGGATCTTGCCGAAGGAGGACATGTCATACATGCCCACGTTCTCGCGCACCGCGCGGTGTTCGGCGGCCGAGTTCTCGAACCAGTTCTGACGCTTCCAGCTGTAGCTGTATTCGCGTTCCTGCCCTTCGTTGGCGAACCAGTTGGCGCGCTCCCACCCGGCCAGTTCGCCGAACACGGCACCGTGTTCATTCAGGTGGTGATGGAATGGCGTCCGGCGCACGCCCCGCGCCGTGGCTTTCTGGCGATAGGGATAGTGATCAGCGTAGAGCAATCCCAACGTTTCTTTTGAACGTTCATAAAGGTATTTCTTATTGCCCTGAAACGGCTGCATCCGACCGATATCCACATCGCCCAGGTCAAAGGGTTTTTCACCGGCATCCATCCACTCGGCCAGCGACATGCCCGCGCCACCGGCGGACTGGATACCGATCGAGTTGAACCCGGCCGCGACCCAGACATTGTCCATCTCGGGTGCCAGACCCAAGTGATAGGCGTCGTCGGGAGTAAAGGATTCGGGGCCGTTGAAGAAGGTGTGAATACCCGCCTCGGACAGCATTGGCATCCGGTTGCACGCCGCTTCGAGGATCGGTTCGAAGTGGTCGAAATCCTCGGGCAGTTGGTCGAACTCGAAGCTGTCGGGAATACCGTTCATGGCCCAGGGTTTGGCATTGGGCTCGAATGCGCCCAACATCATTTTGCCCGCATCTTCCTTGTAGTAGGCGCATTCATCTGGCACCCGCAGAACCGGCATCTGGCTCAACCCTTCAATGGGTTCAGAGACGATGTAGAAATGTTCGCAGGCGTGCAGCGGCACATTCACGCCGGCCATCTTGCCAACCTCGCGCCCCCACATTCCCGCGCAATTGACAACCATATCACAGGCGATATGCCCTTGGGATTGCCCGTCATCACTGACCCAGTCGACACCGGTCGCGCGCCGTCCGTGCCGGGAAATCCCGGTCACCTTCACCCGTTCCTTGATCACCCCACCGCGTTGACGCGCACCCTTGGCCAAAGCCAAGGCAATATTAGCAGGATCTGCCTGGCCATCGGTTGGCAACCAAACGCCACCTGCCACGCCGTCGAGGTTGATATGCTCATATCGCTCTTTGACTTCGGTCGGAGAAAGCTCTTCGACCGGCACGCCAAAGGCGCGGGCCATTGCCGCATTTCGGAGAAGCTCCTCCAACCGCTCACTGGTCAGGGCGACCGAAACGGACCCGACCTGACGTAGGCCGGTGGCGACACCGGTCTCTTCCTCAAGGCCCAGATAGAGCTCTGCGGAATAACGCGCCAGTTTGGTCATGTTGGAAGACGCGCGCAGTTGCCCGATCAGGCCCGCCGCGTGCCAGGTGGTGCCACTGGTCAGTTGCTTGCGTTCTAGCAGAACAACATCGGTCCAGCCCTTCTTGGTCAAATGATATGCAACCGAGCATCCGATGACGCCACCGCCGATGATGACCACTCGGGCCTTGCTGGGAAGATCAACCATCCTGAAATCTCCGCTGTGTCAGGTTTGGCACAGATTGCCATGAAAGATCGACGACAAATGCATCAAAAGCGTCACGGAATCCGCAGTTTTCACCGATGTGATGCGGCTCGCTTTTGCCGGCGTACGACAAAGGGCGTGACCCCGAAGAAGCTTTTGTACACGGACGAAAACCCGTTCGGAAAACCACAGGCCAATCCAATTTCGCGCACGCTCATCGTGGTGTTCAGCAACAGGTTATTTGCCTTGGCCAGTCGCATTTCCCGGTAGAATCCGTTGGGAGTGGTTCCAAAAAAGGTTTTGAACTTACGCTCGAGGGACCGGTTCGACAGGTGCAGCGATTCGACGATCTGATTGATCGGCAGGGGGTCTTCGATATTGGCCTGCATGAGCTTTATGCACTGATCCAGCTTCGAATCGCCGGTCGCCGTCAACTTGGCCCCCGAGAACGGTTGCATCGAAGCGAAATCGCGGATGTTCTCATGCAGCATGATGTCGGCCACGGTCATCTTCGCAGGCCCCGAGATATGGCGCCCGATCACCGCCAAGGCGATATCCGTCGTGGCCTCCATCCCGGCACATGTCACAACCGCGCCCTGTTCGGTTGCGATCGACAGCTTGGCTTCGAACCGGGCGCCGCGTTCCCGCAGGAACGATGCGTTTTCCCAATGGGTTGCCAGGTCGGCTGTTCCCTGCTCGTCGATATAGCGGCTGGCGGCTTCGGCCAGCAGGAACACCTTGGCGTCCCGGAAGGTATAGTCCGACACCACCCGCCCCAACGACAAATCCGGATGGTCCGGGTCTGAATTGCCGATTACGAACAGGTAATCCGCCCTTGGCTGTGACGGCACCGCTTCTGTTTGAACCACGGCGTCACTGCTGCTGGCAATCGGGCCACCTTTGAGCGAGCGATAGGTGAAGGAGAACGGAGGGCTTGGGCAGACGCGGTTGGCCAGCCTCAATACCTCTACCAACGACGCCAGCTCCAACAGCACGAAACCCGGCGCGACAAGGATGTCGAAATGCCGGATGGCCTGCTTTGGAGCGTCCGAAGTAGATTTTGCCGCCATTTTCTTCAAACGATATTGTGACCGGCGGCCCGCAACCGGTTCGCCAGTTCTTCGATATGATCCGGCCCGATTTCGCAGCACCCGCCAACAATCGTTGCCCCCTGATTGATCCACCGCATCACCTGATCCGCATAAGCCCTGGGGCCAAGGTCATGCCGTTCTTGCAGGGAATCCACGGTCGGCGCATCCTGAAGGAAATCATCCGTAATATGCGTGAAGCCATTGGCGTAGGCCCCGTAAGGCCGGTTCATGCCGGACAGAACCTCGAGCGCCGCCGGGATCGCCTCGGGGCGCGAACAGTTGATTAACACGGCATCGGGCGAAAACTCCTCCATCAACGGTGCAATGTCCGCCAACGGTTCGCCGGACCTGAGAAGGCTGCCATCGTCATCATTGACCGACAGGGACAGCCAAACCGGTTTTCCGCATCCGACCGTGCCACGCAATGCGCCCTCGGCCTCTTGCACCGAGGACACGGTTTCGATCAAAAACAGATCGACCCGCGCGGCCATCATGGCCACAAGTTCAGCGAACTTTTCAGCCGCATCCGCAGGGTCCGGGTTAAGGTCGGGGCGATATGAAGCGAGCAATGGCCCCAGTGCACCCGCGATCCGCCCCCCGGTTTCCGTGCGGGCGCGTTCGGCCTGCGTCAAGGCAGTGTCGATCAGGGTAGGCATCTGATCCTCTATCCCCACCCGCACCAGGCGAGAGCGATGGACGGCATAAGTATTGGTTGTCGCGACCGTCGCACCCCGGCTGAAATAGTCGCGGTGCACTTCCGCAACCAAATCGGGGTGATCGATCATCACGCGCGTCGACCACAGCGGTGTCGCCCGGTCGCCACTGCGTTTTACCAGTTCCTGCCCGATAGAGCCGTCCAAAAGAGTGATATCTGCCATGTCATTACTCCTCAGGGCACCAATACCAGTTTTCCCGGAAGAGTCTTTGACTGAAAATCAGCCTGTGCAATACCAATATCCTTCAACGGATAGGTCCGGGAAACCAGTGGCTTGATCCGTCCGGTATTCACCAGTTCGACAAGACGGGCAAAGACTTCGGGCGCCTGGTGCGTGCACCCATGTATGGTGATGTCGCGCAGATATATGTCCCGCAGATCAGCTTCGACAATCGGGCCTGCTATTGCCCCCGAAACGGCATAGTGCCCGCCGGATTTCAGGGAAAGGATCAGCGATGGCCAGGCCGGGCCACCCACAACATCGATCACCACATCGAACATACCCTGCGGCAGCGGGTCGTTCCGGTCAAACGTATTCTCGGCCCCCTGGGATTTCACGATCTCGGCTTTCGTGCCCGCTGTTACAGCCCAAACCGACGCCCCGCGCAGGGCGGCCAGTTGCACCGCCGCCAGCCCGACGCCGCCCGAGGCGCCGGTAATCAGAACCTTGTGCCCGGCAGTCACGCCTGCGCGGGTCAGCAGGTTTTCCGCCGTCCCGAAGGCGCAAGGAATGGCGGCGATTTCCACGTCCGAAAGAGGCGAGGCGCTGACGTCATAGAGATCATCGGCTTCAACCAGACAATACTGGGCAAAGGCCCCATCGATTTCGGAACCAAGCGCAATGAAGCCCTGCGGGTTTCCCGGGCGCGGACGCGGCAGGTTTATCGGACAGGTCACGCGCTGCCCGGGTTTGAAGGCAACACCCGGCCCAACCTGTTCCACGATGCCACAAAGATCTCCGCCCTGAATGCGGGGAAAGTGCAATGCACCGCCCCAACCGCCCGCTTCGACCTTCTGATCAACGGCATCCGTCGCACCGGTGACGCCCGAGGAATACCAACCGACCCGTGTGTTGATATCCGTGTTGTTCACACCTGCGGCAGCGACCCGAACAAGAACTTGCCCTGCCCCGGGTTCAGGAGCCGGAATATCATCACGCCATTCCAGAACCTCGGGTCCACCGTGATCGGTCAGGTAAACGCCCGACATGGTATTGGGAATCGTCATCTCAGACCTCATCATCCGAATGTTTCGGACTGTGGCTCGTGATCCTCAGCCCACATCAACGCGATCCACATCAACAAGGAAACCAACCCCGCCTTCCGGACAACAGAATGTCCCGGCATGGCTGTCGTGGCGATGAAGGCCAAGTGCGAAGCTGGCCTTCACGTTGTCTTCCATCAGTGTGTAGGCTCCGCCCGTGTCCTGACCGGAAACTTTCACGAAGGTATGGTCGTTTTCCCAGTCATAGTTGGGACCTTCACCAGGTCCCATCTTGGAATATCGCGGGCGCATGGGGGCCTCCTGTTTGTCAGGCGCGCAGCCGCTCGTTTGCGGGATCCCACAGCGGCTGATCCTCCTGTACCACGGCGCGGCACTTCTGGCCGTAGATTTCAACCTCGAGCTCGGTACCGGGGTTTGCAAGTTCTGACTTGATCATGCCCAGCGCGATGGATTTGCCGACGCGGTAACCCCATGCGCCGGAAGTGGTCTCGCCCACGATCTGATCGCCCTGCCAGATGCACGACATGTAAGGCGCATCGCAATCACCTGCGTCGACAGTCAGGGTGACGAACGACTTTTTCACACCCTGCTGCTTTTCGTTCAGGATTGCAGCCTTTCCGGGGAAGTCCTGTGGCTTGTCCAGTTTGACAAACCGCTCCAAACCCGCTTCCAGCAGCGAGTAGTCGGTGCTCAGATCACCCTTCCATGCGCGATAGCCCTTTTCGATGCGCAGGCTGTTCAGTGCATACATGCCGAACGGCTTGGCCCCGGCGGCAAGGAACGCGTCATAGATCGCGGGCATGTGCTCGTTCAGCGCGTGCACCTCCCAGCCCAGTTCGCCAGCAAAGGACACGCGGATCAGGTGGGCGGGTTGCCCGGCCACGGTGGCGGCCTGATGGGTCAGCCAGCCCAACGAAAGGTCGGCATCGGTCAGACCCGACAGGATCTCGCGCGATTTCGGTCCGGTCACGATCAGGGTGTCGCGGGTGGTGGTCACGTCCTCGACCGTGACGCCCGCAGGCATCGCGTTCATCAGGATGTCGCGGTCGTGCCATTGCGCGGTGGCGGCGGTGATCATCACGAACTCATCCTCGCCCAGGCGCATGCAGGACATCTCGGTCAGGATGCGGCCGCGATCGTCGGCGATGTAGACCAGGTTGATCCGCCCCACCTTGGGCAGGCCGCCGGTGACCAGCCCGCGCAGCGTCTCGGCCGCGCCTTCGCCTTTGACGACGAAGCGCGAGAAACCCGGCAGGTCGAGCACGCCGCAATGGTCGCGCACAGCTTCGCATTCTTCCTTGATCCGTTGCTCCCACGGGCCCGAGCGGCCCCAGGTGTGGGTGCTTTCCTCGGAGGTATCGTCCCCCGGCTGCGCAAACCAGTCGGCGCGCTCCCAGCCATTATAGGCCCCCATAACGCCACCCAGTTCCTTGACCTTGGCATGTACCGGCGACAGCTTCTTGTCGCGTGCGGCGGGCCATTCGTGATAGGGGAAGTGCATGGCGTATTCGTTGCCATAGACCTCCATACCCTTTTGGTTGCAGTAGTCCTGATCGGTGTAGTCGGTATAGCGGCGCGGATCGACGGCCCACATATCCCATTCGGTGGCGCCATCCACGATCCATTCGGCCAGTACCTTGCCCGCGCCGCCGCCCTGGGCGATGCCGAAGGTGAAGGTATGCGCCTCAAACGCGTTCTTGACGCCGGGCATCGGGCCGATCAGCGGCAGGCCATCGGGCGCATATGGGATCGGCCCGTTGATCACGCGCCCCACGCCCGAGGTCGCCATCAGCGGCACCCGCTCCATCGCATCGGCGACAATGTCCTCGATCCGGTCCAGATCGTCGTTCCACAGCTGGAACGAGAAATCTTCGGGCATCTGGTCGTCCTCGGTCATCCAGTGCCCCTTGCAGTTGGGCTCGTAGGGGCCGAGGTTGAAGCCGTTCTTCTCCTGCCGCAGGTAGTAGGAGATATCCACGTCGCGCAGCAGCGGCAGCTTGCCGCCGCTTTCCTTCGACCAGGCCTCGATTTCGGGGATTTCCTCGGTCAGCAGGTACTGGTGGCTCATGACCATCGCGGGTACGGTGCGACCGCCATAGGGCTTGAACCATTCACCCACACGCTGGGCATAGTAGCCCGCGGCGTTGACGACATAGTCGCAGCCTATATCGCCCTTTTCGGTATGAACGGTCCAGGTGCCGTCGCCATGCTGGGTGACGCCAGTTGCCGGACAGAAGCGGATGATCTTCTGGCCCATGTCACGCGCGCCCTTGGCCAGCGCCTGCGTCAGTTGTGCCGGGTCGATGTCACCGTCGGTCGGGTCATACAGAACACCCTCAAGATCATGAGTTTCCAGGAAAGGGTAGCGTTCCTTGGCCTGCTCCGGCGTCCACATCTCCATCGGAATTCCCTGATAGCGGCCCATCGACATGGCCCGCTGGAACTCCTGCATCCGTTCCTTGCTGTGCGCCAGACGGATCGACCCCGAAACATGGTAGTTCATCGGATAGTCGACCTCTTCGCCCAGACGCGAATACAGTTCGGTCGAATAGCGCTGCATGTTCATGATCGCCCACGAGGTCGAGAAGGTCGGAACGTTACCGGCCGCGTGCCAGGTCGAGCCTGCGGTCAGTTCGTTCTTTTCCAGCAGAACGCAGTCGGTCCAGCCTTTCTTGGCCAGATGATACAGCGAGGAAGCCCCCACCACACCGCCACCGATAATGACCACGCGTGCTTTTGTCGGAAAATCACTCATGAGTTTTGGTCCCTGTTACTGTGCCCGTTGGGGCAGATCGTCCGTGATGTCGTAATAGTCGCCCTTGTCAGCCACAAAGATGTGCCTCGAGAGCTTTTGGCCCGTGGGCGCATCGAACGCGCCCATGGCAATCGAAATCGTGTCCTCTTCGGTATGTTGCCAGAAGAGGAATGAACCGCATTTGCTGCAAAACCCGCGCCGTGCGATGTCTGATGCACGGAACCACTTCAGCGTGTCGCGGGCCGAGAAACTCAGGTTGTCCTGATGGGTCGTGGTCGAGGCCCAGACGTGGCCGGATTGCTTTCGACACTGCCCGCAATGGCAGGCTGAAGGCGGAGAAAGGTCTCCGTCGATGGTGAAAGCAACTGAACCGCAAAGGCAGGACCCTCTGTACATAAGATTACCCCCTTGCCGCAGGCGCGGTGCTGGTTCCCAACAACACGCCGTAGATTATGAAACAGGCCGCCATCACCCGGCGCACCCAGATGTTGAATACTGCGCCTAGTGCCGCCTTGCCCATCAAAGCGCCCAACACGGTAAAACCGGTATAGCTGAGCGTTGTGATTAATAGTGCGGTTGGCATAATCACGACCATCTGCTGCCAGATCGGCACGTCCGGCTGCACGAATTGCGAAAACGCGGCCAGATAGCCCGCGACGCTTTTTGGGTTGATCGTGGCCACTGCCAGCGCGTGCAGATAAACGTGCCGGGCCGGGCGTTCCGAGACCGGAGCGGGCTTGCCGGCATTCATCCATCCCCGCAGGCCCAACCAGATCAGAAAGCCCGCACCGACCAACTTGGCCACGAAAAACCCGGTCGGAGAAGCCGCAATCAGGGCTGTGACGCCCAGCGCGGATAGGATCAAAAACATGCTAGCCTGCGTCAGTATGGCCAATACACCCATCATGGCCTTTGGAAACGGCAGGCTCATCCCGTTCGAGATGCAGTTGACCGCGTTAGGCCCCGGTGTGGTGACGAATACCACCCAGAACAGCGCGAAAATGGACCACGCCTCGAATGACATCAGTACACCGGCGGAGCAATGACCCAGATGGCCACTGCAGGCTCTTCATAGGGGTTGGCCCATTGATAAGGTTCATGTTTGATCCGAAAACTGTCGCCCGGCCCCACCAGGAATTCACGCGACCCGATCGTCAGATTCAATCGACCTGAAATCATATAGCCCACTTCCTGAGTCGGGCGGTTGGCCGGTGTCTGCATCCGTGAATTTGGCTCGAAAGTGGAATGCACCATTTCGAAATCATCGGTCAGATCCGGCGACAGCAACTCTTCGATCAGCCCTTCTTCGCCCGACCCCATCGGGCGACGCGACCCGGCGCGCACAACGTAGCCCAATTCGTTCGCAGGGGCGGCTGAATGCGCAAACAGCATCGACATTGGCACGCCGAGGCATTCGGCAATCTGGCGCAGGTCCGAGATTGAAGGCTCGGACAAATCGCGCTCGACCTGGCTCAACCAACCGACAGAGCGATCCAGCCGAGTTGCGATCTCGGTCAGGGTCAACCCTCGGGCCTTGCGCAAGGCCCTCAGGTCAGCACCAAGGGTCGCGCTTTGGGGGGCTTGGCTGTTCACAGGCCGCTCCGAATCTTGTGAAATTCTTCCTTCGTTTTTCACGATGAAGCAAGCCGGTGAAATTTCCAAGCGTTTTTTCACGCCCGGTTTCATTTGGGCGTCGATCATCATCGTGTGCGAAAGACAGAATTGAGGAGCAGAAGGCGCACAGGCCCCTAAAACACCAGAAAAACCGCAGGGGCGCAGCAGCCGGATTTCAGTGTTTGCCGTACAAGGGCTTCATTTCAAAAAGACAGCACATATCGTTGCCCCGTCGTGCTGCGGCGACATGCGAAACCCTTCGCGACAGAAACAGATCTGGAAAAGCCTGGATCGTGCAAAGCCCGCCCGGCCTTAGAATTGAAGACCGGCAAAAACCTTCACTTCATCCAACACATGTTGAGGCCAACGACGGGTGAAACTGTCGGCGATCGTTTCGCGCTTTTCCGGCTCAAGCCCGGCAAGCAAGCTGGGAAAGCGGCGGCGATTTCTGGGCAGCGTCCACATTTCGATTCCATTTTCGAAACAGTAACGGGCAAAACGCACATCGACGAACTTCTCGCTGCCTTCCATGTATTCCAGTGTCGGGAACAGCGACCCGGACACCATGACGGTTCCGGTTCCCAGCTGGTGCACCCTGGTCGAGTAGGTCAGCCGTTGGTTCATACGCAACAACGTGCGCTGCCGTATCGACTTGGGCGTCGGGTTTGTGAACGTCGTGGCATGATAGCCGAAGACACGCTTTTCCAGTCCGACGCCCCGCGCCCGGCGTATGGTCTGACGGACATAGTTGTCCGCATATTCGATATCATCGTCGACCAGAAAAACGGTATCTGCAGGATCCGGTTGGAAGATGAACTTGCCGACATCCTTGTAATCCCGGTCGGGGATCACGGCGGTGACGTTGTCGAACTCACCCAGAAAATCGGGAACTTCCTGATATTCGTTCAGGCAGATGAAAACTCTGTCGACCTGATGCGCGATGCTTGCCACCGAATGGGGCAATACGCCGATGCGATCCGGGAATGTCGCCATATGGGCGCGTCTGATCCCTTTTCGAGGCGCTTCATCTGCGACCGTCGGATTGATGTCAGACTCTTGCATCCCTGAGAAACACCCCAAAACGAAACTTCGCTATGGATTCTGATAGGAGATCGCTTCGAAGCCTGCAAGATGAAGTCAGCCGCGCCCTTCATTCGCCCGGGAATCCCTTGGGTTGATGCACATCCGCAACGACCGCAGCGGTCAGTGCCCGGCAAACACTGCGGTCAAAATGCCTTCCAGATTTTGCGCATCCTGTTGCGTGAAAGCGTCCGGCTGGTCGCTGTCAATGTCAAAAACGGCGATGACTTGTCCCGACGAATCCCGCACGGGCAGAACCAGTTCGGACCGGGTTGAGCTGGCGCAGGCGATGTGACCCGGAAACGCATCGACATCCGGCACCAGTTGCGTTTCGCCCGTTCTTGCGGCGGCACCGCAGACGCCCCGTTCGAACGGGATGACCAAACAACCATGCCCACCCTGATAAGGGCCGATCTTCAGAACGCCCGGTTCGGTGACACGATAAAACCCGGTCCAGTCAAACCGATCGTCGGAATGGTGAACCTCGCAGGCGACAGTCGCCATAAGAGCAACCTGGTCCGTTTCGCCTTCGGTCAGGGCCGCGATGGTTTTGGCAAGCGTTTCATAATCGGCAGTCATTGATTGCAACCCCTTCGGATGGTCGGGGGCACGGCCCCCGAACCCCCGGAGTATTTGGAAAAAGATGAAGGGTCAAACGCGTTCGATGGCAATGGCCGTGCCTTCCCCCCCGCCAATGCAGATCGCCGCGACGCCCCGTTTGAGGTTACGTTTTTCCAGCGCATTCAACAACGTAACGATGATGCGGGCACCCGAGGCACCGATGGGATGGCCTAGGGCGCAGGCGCCGCCATTCACATTCACCTTGTCTCGTGGCAAGCCCATTTCGTGCATGAAAGCCATCGGCACAACCGCGAAGGCCTCGTTCACTTCCCACAGGTCGACGTCATCCTTGCTCCAGCCAATGCGTGACAAGAGCTTCTGCGCCGCCGGAACCGGAGCCGTCGTGAAAAGGCCGGGGGCCTGAGCATGACTCGCATGCCCCAAAATCCGGGCCCGAACCGTCATGCCCCGCGCTTCGGCGGTTTCTGCCGACGCAAGAACCAGCGCCGCCGCGCCGTCCGAAATCGAAGACGAGTTGGCGGCCGTCACCGTACCGTCCTTGCGGAACGCAGGCTTCAGCGTCGGGATCTTCTCGGGGCGGGCGGATTTTGGCTGCTCATCTGTCTCCAGCAGAATTTCACCTTTGCGCGTCCGGACGGTAACGGGTGTGATTTCCTGATCGAATGCGCCATTTTCCTGCGCAGACAGCGCGTTGGACAAAGATTGCAGCGCGTATTCATCCTGTGCTTCACGGGTGAACTGATACGCCTCGGCACAGTCTTCGGCGAAAGTCCCCATCAGGCGGCCTTTGTCATAGGCATCTTCAAGGCCGTCGAGGAACATGTGATCAACCACCTGACCGTGGCCAATGCGGGCACCGCCGCGCATCTTGGGAAGAAGATAGGGCGCGTTGGTCATGCTTTCCATGCCGCCCGCAACCATCGTATCTGCATGACCCAATGCAATTTGGTCGAAGGACATCATAGCGGCCTTCATCCCCGAACCGCACATTTTGTTCAGCGTCGTGGCGGGTACCTCTTCGCCCAATCCCGCCGCGAATCCGGCCTGCCGCGCAGGTGCCTGGCCCTGCCCCGCCGGCAAAACGCAGCCCATCAGCACTTCGTCGACCGTCTGCACCCCTGCCTGCTGCAAAGCCGCGCGGATTGCTTCGCCCCCGAGGTCAGCCGCAGCAACACCGTCAAACATGCCCTGAAACCCGCCCATCGGTGTACGGGCGGCCCCTGCTATAACAACGTCTCTCATCCGGGTTTTCCTCCTGCTTTCGGGCTCTTGAATACCGAATGGTAAGAATTGCCGTCTAGCGTATTTCTACGACTCAATTTCAGTTTGGAAGGCGGCAGGATCATGGGGCTGACCAGCAAGACAACCGGCGAAACTCAGATCATCACCGTTCATGCCGACCGGATCGATGCTGCAATGGCCATTCAGTTCAAGGAAGACATGCGCACCAATACCGAGGACAGCGCTCATCGCGTTGTGCTGGATCTGTCCGATGTCGAGTTCATTGACTCCAGCGGTCTGGGTGCAATCGTTGCCTCAATGAAACAGCTGGGAAAAGACCGGAGGCTTGATCTGGCCGGGTTGCAGCCAGTGGTCGAAAAAGTCTTTCGCTTGACACGCATGGATACGGTTTTCAGACTTTTTGAAACTCTGGATGACGCGTTGTCAGAGACAGACGCCTGACGGCAGCAGGGGATAGATGGCGTGGAGCCGATTGAAAACAAGACCTGCCTGGAATTGACCTTCCCTGCGACGGAATCAGAGGCCAGCGAGGGCATTGCAAAGCTTAGCGTCGGTCTGGCGGAACGGGGATTGCCCCCGCATAAAGCCGGCGATGTGAAGATTGCTTTGGCTGAAGCCATCAACAACGTCGTGGAACACGCTTACAATGGCATCGCCGCGGCCAAGGTTCAGGTCACCTGCCGGCTGGACAGGGATCTTCTGGACATCTTGATCTCGGATACGGGGCGCCCGCTGCCTGGATACCGACTTCCGGATGGCACCCCTGCTCCGATGGGAACGGATCTACAGGACCTCCCCGAAGGTGGGTTCGGCTGGTTCCTGATCCATCGCCTCACCAGTGATATCCGGTACGAGCGGCGCGGTGGGTGCAATCGTCTGTCCCTGCGGTTTGATTTTGAACCCAACGGGTGATCGACCACAATTGGTCACAATAAGGTCATTTTCGAAACATTGTCGCGCCGCAAACAACCACCATACAGTGACTCGTAGCTCAGATAGCTTCCCTCGGCGCCACAAATCACAGCCCCCACCCAGTGAATGGCGCCGAGGAACTTCCCATCCTGAAATCGCTGGACAATCGCTGATCAGTGAATAGCTTTCTCTTGTTCTAACGAGAGAGAATTCGCCATGCGTGATCTGCATAATCCGGGCCGATCCGAAGTTTTTGCCACGCAAGGCATGTGCGCGACGTCGCATCCGCTGGCGGCCAAAGTGGCCATCGATATCTTGGGCCAGGGCGGCAACGCGATGGATGCCGCGATTGCCGGGGCTGTTCTTTTGGGGATTTGCGAACCACAGATGACCGGATTGGGCGGCGATTGCTTCGTTCTGTTCAATCGTGCCGGCGAAAGCAGGATACGCGCGCTCAACGGATCGGGCCGCGCACCGGCTGCCGCGCAGTCCCAGATGTTGCGCGATCAGGGCCTGTCATCCGTACCTTTGGGCGTGCCGGATGCCGTGACCATTCCCGGAGCCGTCGATGCCTTTTGCCACCTGGCCCAGACCGAGGGTCGCCTGGGGTTGGGCGCGATTTTGAAACCGGCGATTCATTATGCTGAAGCGGGTGTTCCGGTGGCTCCTCGGGTCGCTTTCGATTGGAAATCAGGTGCCGCAACACTTCAGGGCGCCGCCCGCGACCACTATCTGATTGACGGGCAAGCCCCGTCGATCGGGCAGGTTTTCCGTGCGCCGGGACAGGCGAAGGTATTGCGCCAGATCGCGGCCCACGGGCGCGACGCGTTCTATTCAGGTGAAATCGCCGATGATATGATCACCGCGCTTTCGGAAAGGGGTGGTGTCCATTCCGCTGAGGACTTTCATCACACAAGATGTACTGAAACGCAGCCGATACATGGGGCCTACAAAGGTGTGGATCTGGTGGAACATCCGCCGAACGGTCAGGGCGCAACCGCGATTTTGCTACTGAATATCCTCAAGCATTTTGACATGGCCTCGATGGATCCATTCGGAGCGGAGCGTATTCATATCGAAGCCGAGGCCACCAAACTGGCCTATGACGCTCGAAACCGGTTCATCGCGGATCCTGACCACATGGCAAGAGTAGAGCGCTTTCTGGATCCGGATATCGCTGCCAGACTGGCTGCTTTGATCGATCCCCAAAAGGCGATGCCTGCTGCGGCGCCTCTGACCGAAGCGGTTCACAAGGACACGGTTTACATCACCGTCGTCGACCGCGACCAAATGGCTGTTTCGTTGATCTATTCGATCTTTCACAGCTTTGGATCCGGTATCGCGTCGGGAAAATACGGCATATTGCTGCAAAACCGCGGGGCAGGATTCACATTGCAGCCCGGCCACCCCAACGAACTGGGCGGCGGCAAACGCCCGATGCACACGATCATTCCGGGAATGTTGGCGCAGAACGGTCGGGTCACGATGCCATTTGGTGTCATGGGCGGTGCCTATCAGCCAACCGGACACGCGCGCTTCGTGTCAAATCTTGTCGATTTCGGGCTTGGGTTGCAGGAAAGCATCGATGCGCCACGCGCCTTCTTTGACGGATCAGTTCTGAAACTGGAGCGTGGCTACAGCGACGAGATCGCGAAACAATTGTCCGATATCGGCCATAATATTGAGATGCCGGAAACACCACTTGGCGGAGCGCAAGCGATCCGAATCCGAAAAGACGGTGTTTTGGAGGGTGCCAGCGACCCACGCAAGGATGGCTGCGCCCTTGGATACTGATCTGCGGCAGACTTACGCCCGCCGGTTCGGCGCACTTAGTTCAGGTGGAAATGCAGGGGGTATGCACCATCTTCGAACGGTCCGAACATATTGGGAATATCCGGGTGCTCGACCGGTTCGCCTGAATAGTCTGCAACCAGATTTTGTTCTGAAACATAAGCAACATAGAAGGATTGGTCGTTCTCGGCCAGCAGATGGTAGAACGGTTGCTCTTTCCTTGGGCGGCTGTCTTCCGGAATGGCCTGATACCATTCTTCGGTATTCGAAAACTCGGGATCCACGTCAAAAATCACCCCTCGAAAAGGGTGTTTCTTGTGACGAACCACCTGGCCCAAGCCGTATTTTGCACGTGTCTTTAGCATTGTATCAGCCCCCAACGCTTTTTTTACCCGTTTCCGGGCGGAAAAGCCAATCATTGATGTGAAAATCAGGGAAACAGTCTGTGAACCTTATACTGACAGTGTTCGAAATCGTGGCGCCGGTTTTTCTATTGGCGGCTGTTGGTTTTACATGGGTTAAGCTGGGTTTCGAATACCGCCTGCAATTCGTCACCCGCTTTGCAACGATGCTGGCAATGCCCAGTCTGATCTTTGTTGCCCTGATGCAAACCGAGATCCCGGGCAATGATCTGTCGCGCTTCACAATGGCGACACTGGTCGCAAATCTGCTGCTGGCGGTGTTGTTCTGGCTGATCGTTCGAGGGCTGAGACTGGACCCGCGAACATATCTGTCGCCTTTGATCTTCGGCAATACCGGAAATCTGGGCCTGCCGCTGTGCATCTTTGCCTTTGGTCAGATTGGTCTGGGATATGCTGTTGTCTTTCTGTCAGTTACCGCATTGTTTTCTTTCACTTACGGGATTTATCTGGTCGCCGGGAAAGGGGCGTGGGGACAGGTTGCGCGCCAACCAATGGCCTGGGCGACGATCCTTGGCGCAGTGTTTTTGTGGCAGGGGTGGCAGACGCCGACATTTCTGACCAACACGCTGGAGCTTTTGGGGCAAATGGCTGTCCCGCTGATGTTGGTCACGTTGGGTGTGGCAATCGCCCGCCTGACTTCGCACAGCCTGGGGCGGGCGCTGTGGCTGTCAGCGCTGAAACTGGCGGTGTGCTTTACGCTGGGATGGGGAATCGGACGATGGTTTGATTTGGATACGATCGCATTTGGCGTTCTGGTTCTTCAAATCTGTACGCCGGTTGCAGTAACCTCTTACCTGTTGGCCGAACGGTTTGGGGCCGATTCCGACGCCGTCGCCGGCATGGTCATGGTGTCCACCGTGCTTTCCGTTGCGGCGTTACCGGCTATTCTGGCTATCATTTTATAGCGATTGTGATTTCCTAAGCGCTCAATCTGCGCTAGAATACACAAAAAAGGCACGAGGCACATGAGCAGAATTCTTTTCGTACTCCTGGGGGTGCTGCTTCTGGCATCCTGTGGGGGCGGCTCTAAACAGCCGCCCAGCAGATTAAACGATGCGTGCAGTATTGCGCGTGAAAAACCCGACTATATCAAAGCCTTCAAGAACACCGAGCGCAAATGGGGCGTTCCGGTTCACGTTCAGATGGCGACCATCTATCAGGAAAGCCGGTACAGGCATGATGCGCGCACTCCGCATAGATATGTATTGGGCGTCATCCCAATGGGCCGTCAAAGCAGCGCTTACGGCTATGGTCAGGCACTGGACGGCACGTGGGAACAATATCAGCGCGAAACAGGAAAACGTCGGGCCAAGCGCGATCGCATTCGCGACGCCTCGGATTTTATCGGCTGGTACATGAACAAAAGCTACGAGCGTAACGGTATCCACCCGGCAGATACGCGCAATCAGTACCTGGCCTATCACGAAGGCCATACAGGCTACGCCCGTGGCAGCTACAACAGCAAATCCTGGTTGTTGAACGTTGCCAATGACGTGGACGCACGCGCACAACTATATCAGGCACAGTTGGCGAACTGCCGGTATTGATACGTACAAGCGGGTCAGCGATTGCCTGACCCGCTTCTCTTTTTGTCCGAGAACAGCTTCTGATCAAGGCGACCGCCTTCATTCAGGGCGCCCAGCAATACCGTCGTCTGGCTGCCCGCATTGTCGTGAATCACCCACTTGCGCAGCTCGACCGGATTGTCCGTGAACATCAGTTCGATCCGACCCGCTTCGGGGTTCTTGGGATCCTGCGCGGTTACGACGGTGGCCGTGCCGTCAAAGCTGTGACCTACAACCATATTTGCCTGGCTCAGGTTCACGTTTCGCGCCAGCACGATGGACAGTGGTGTGCGCTTAAGCGGGTATTGCTCGGGCGGCTGGTTCGATTTCGGATCAAAGATCTGAACACTTCCGGATCTTGCCAGCACCACGGCACTGTTGGGCGGGTCATATTCAAATCGCATCTTGCCGGGGCGCTGCATCCACAGCTTGCCGGTGCTCAGCGAGCCATCGTCATTCACCTGGGTGAATGTTGTCTGAACCGTCTTCAACCCGTTCAGGTAATTGGAAATCTGCGAGAGCGGCAGCTTCTCCGCCGCCCATGCGGCGGGTGCGGCCAGTGTCAAAGCAAGGGCAAAAGCAATCTGTTTCATGCCGTACAGATAGGTCTTCTGCCCTTGTTATTAAATATCCTATTGCTCGGGGACGAGGATTTCGCGTTTCCCGACATGATTTGCTGACGAAACAACACCTTCGTCTTCCATTTGCTCAACAAGCCGTGCAGCTTTGTTGTAGCCAATGGCAAGTTTTCGCTGAATATACGAGGTCGAGCATTTGCGATCCTTGATCACGATTGCCACCGCCTGATCGTACAACGCGTCCTCTCCGTTCGTATTGCCGCCAGTGTTCAGGCCCAAAACGGCATCGATATTGTCAGCCTTTTCTTCGGCCGGACCGTCGACAACACCGCCAATGTAGTCCGGTGGACCAAACTGTTTCAGGTGGTTGACGACTTCCTCGACCTCTTCATCCGAGACAAAGGGCCCGTGGCAGCGGGTAATCTTGGCACCGCCAGCCATGTAAAGCATGTCGCCCTGCCCCAGCAGCTGTTCGGCCCCCATTTCACCCAGAATGGTGCGGCTGTCGACTTTCGACGTCACCTGGAAGGAAATCCGCGTTGGGAAGTTCGCCTTGATCGTACCGGTGATCACGTCGACCGAGGGGCGCTGTGTGGCCATGATCAGGTGAATGCCCGAGGCCCGCGCCATCTGTGCCAGACGCTGGATGCAGGCTTCGATTTCCTTTCCCGCCACCATCATCAGGTCGGCCATCTCATCGACGATGACAACGATATAGGGCATCGCTTCGGGCGCGAATTCTTCAGTCTCGAACGTTGGTTCACCGGTTTCATCGTCAAACCCGGTTTGCACCGTGCGGCTGAACATCTCGCCTTTGGCCAACGCATCCTTCACCCGGCCGTTATAGCCTGCGATGTTGCGGACGCCCATTTTGGACATCTTGCGATAGCGATCTTCCATCTCGCCCACGACCCATTTCAGGGCGACCACCGCCTTTTTCGGGTCGGTCACAACAGGCGACAGCAGATGCGGGATACCGTCGTAGACCGACAGTTCCAACATTTTCGGGTCGATCATGATCAGGCGGCATTCATCCGGTGTCAGCTTGTACAGCAGTGACAGGATCATCGTGTTGATCGCCACTGATTTACCCGAACCCGTGGTTCCCGCAATCAGCAAGTGCGGCATCTTCGCCAGGTTCGCCACGACGGACTCGCCGCCGATATCCTTGCCCAAGGCCAACGGCAGTGCCTGGTTGCCATCGCCGAAATCACGGCTGGCCAGGATTTCGCGCAGAACCACCATTTCGCGATTTTCGTTCGGTAGTTCGATACCGATAACCGAACGGCCCGGTAGGGTCGAAACCCGCGCCGACAGGGCCGACATCGAACGTGCGATGTCATCGGCCAGGCCGATCACGCGGCTTGCCTTCAGCCCCGGAGCGGGCTCCAGTTCGTACATGGTGACGACCGGGCCCGGGCGAACGCTGACGATCTCACCCTTCACGCCATAATCATCCAGCACATTTTCCAGCATCCGCGCGTTTTCTTCCAAGGCTTCATCGCTCAGATGGTGGCGCTGAATGCTGGCCGGATTCGACAAAAGGCCCAGAGGTGGCAGTTCGAAATCCGAGTGCCGCTCTTCAAAGGATAGTGCAGGCTGTGCCTCGGCCTGTGCGCGGCGAGACGGTTGCGGTGTACGGCGTACCGGTTGCGCGACCACGGGCTTGCGCGGTTCGGCTACCGGGATTTTCATCGCCGGGCGCGGTTGCCAAACAGCTTCTTCGACATCCTCGAATACCTCATCCTCCACATCCGGCTCGGGCGCATAGGGGGTCTGCATAGGCGCGGGCGCGTTTTCAACCGGCGTGGATTCTTGCCACTCTGGCTTATCACCCGCTGTTACGGGTGGCTCGGGCGGCAGTCCTGCTGCTGTCACCGGCGGTTCCGCCGGCAAGCCATCGGGCTGGCTTGTGTTCAGGATCAGCGGCCCCGGGCGGCGGCCACGGCCTTTGGTCAGCGGAAGGTTCGGGTCGGGTTCGGGCGTCAACTCACCTGTGGCCACTTTGCGATTGCGCACAGCAGCCGAGATTTTCGAACGGATGCGATCCTCGCCCGGCATTTCGTCGAAACCCGCGATTGGTTCCGGATCGACCAGCTCTGGCTCGGGCATGGGATCGGGGCGCCTGATAAGTGACGGCATGCGCGCCAACAGACCGGACTTGACCGGAGGTTCGGGACTTTCCAGTTCGGGTTCTTCAAAGATTGGATCGGCATAAGCCAGATCATCCTCGAACACGGCTTCGGCCGCTGCGGTTCGCGCAAGTTTGCGCTCTTCCCATTGCGCGCGGCGACCTCGTGCTGCCTGCGCAGCCGAGGCTGCACCACGGCCCATCAGGGTCATCAGCATGTCATATGCCATCACCAGACCCAGCAAGAAGGCGCGGAAACCCCGCTTGACATCGGTTTTGGTGAAACCCAGCACAAAAATACCCAGCGCAATCATCCCGACCGCCATGGCCAGCGACATCAGCTTCACCAGAAAATGTGACGAAATCGGCAGCAGCGTCAGCAATGCGCCCATGACCGTATCGCCGAACAAACCGCCCAGACCATAACTGTGGGTCGCGCGCCAGTCTGCATCAGGAACGAGCGTCGCGGCATACACCGAGACGACGGCGATCCAGATCGGGGCAAAAATCAGACGCGCAATGGCGCGATCTTCCCCGAAATGGCCCGCAAACCGAAAACCCCAACCAATCAGAACCATTGCGATGCCCCAGCTGCCCCAGCCGACGATCATGAACAAGGGTGCGGCGATCGAGGCCCCAATCCGCCCCATCCAGTTCTGCACCGGCGCGTCGGTGGACACCATCCAGTTGGGATCATCGGGCGTGTAGGACCAGATCATCGCGGCCGCTGCCAAACCCAGCAGGATCAGGGCGATGCCAATCAACTCCTTGCTGCGTCGCTCCAGGGCTGCCTGCGTTGTGCTGTCCAGCAATGGATCGCGGTTGCGCGCGTTATATGATGCCATTTTGCCCTCGTACCTCACGAATAGATGCAGTCGCGGAGTGTGATCAGACCACGCTGCAACTCTGTTTTTGGGGCCACCAATGCAGCCCGGATAAATCCTTCGCCCGGGTTCTTTCCCGGATCGCCTTGTGAAAGATATGCGCCCGGCAGGACCCGGACACCGGTTTCCTTCCAGACTTTCAATGCGGTGTCTTCACCATTCTCGACCGGCAGCCACAGAAAGAATCCGGCCTCGGGCGCCATATAGCCCTGCACGCCTGCGAATACCTCATCCGCAATGGCGTATTTTTCCTGATACAGCGCGCGGTTTTCGCGAACGTGTTCCTCATCCGCCCAAACCTTTGCTGCGGCGGCTTGCAAGGGCAGAGGCAGAGGCGACCCGGCATAGGTGCGCAGCTGCTTGACCTGTTTGATCGTCTTTGGACCACCGGCGATAAGCCCCGACCGCAAGCCAGCCAGATTCGAACGTTTAGAAAGTGAGTTGAACAGCGTGATCCGTTCAGGATCAGCGCCCAGTTCCTGCGCGACAGTCAGAATACCTGTCGGGGCTTCGTCACGGTAAATCTCGGAATAACACTCATCCGCAAAAATACGGAAATCGTACTGCTCGGCCAGACGGATCAGGTCGGCCCAATACTCGCGCGAGGCAACGGCCCCCTGCGGATTGGCGGGTGAACAGATATAGGCCACGGCGGTGCGGTTCAGCACGTCCGCAGGCAGGCCGGCATAGTCCGGCAGATGGCCCGTCGCGGCGGTGGCGGGCACAAAATAAGGCTGCGCGCCCACCGACAGCGAGGCGACCATGTAGACCTGATAAAACGGGTTCGGGCACAGGATGATCGGCTGCTGACCGTTCTTCTGTTCCGGGCACAAAGCCATGGCCGCGTTGTATAGCCCCTCGCGCGTGCCGTTCAGCGCCATCACGTTGGCATCAGGGTCCATCTGAACCCCATATCGCCGTTTGATCCAATCCGTGATCGCCGTGCGCAGGTCATCCGACCCTTCGTTCGGGGGATACCCTTGGAACCCGGCGGCGTTTTCCAAGATGACATCCGTCACCCAAGCCGGAAAATCATGTGTCGGCGCACCAATGGTCATGTGAACGACATCACCGCCCGGCTGGTGGTGATCCAACAGGGCGCGCAGACGCGGGAATGCATAAGCCGGTAGGTTCGAAAACCGCTCGGGGAAATCCATAATACTGCCTCAATATCGGGGTCATTGGCGCCCCGTTTTTTTGGCAGATTACAGCCCGGGTCCCTCTTCGTCCAGACAAAGAGGTTCCGAATCAGGGGATTGTGGCATTCAGGCCAGCACCGTTTCCGCTGCCGAACCCAGCCGCAACAACGCCTCTTCCGAGCCGGGATAGCCCAGCATCATCAACCCGCAGCCGGGCGTTCCGGTGGGCAGGCTCAGCGCCGCCAGCCCCATCAGATTGCCAATCCGCGTGTTCCGCAGGGCCAGAAGATTCTCGGTTACGTAATAGTCATGATCGCTGAGCAAGCGCTCCAGATTGGGCGGCAAAATCGGCGCTGTCGGCGCCAGAACCGCATCAAACCCGGCGGTTGCCGCGTCCCAGGCGCTGCGGCATGCCTTGAGTTTGGCCCAGGCCGCCACATAGTCGGGGCCCGAATAACCCATGCCAATGCGGAAGCGTTCGAGAATCTCGGGATACATTGCCTCGGGATTGGCTTCGATGACATCGCGCCACAGCCCATAGGCCTCGGTCGTGTATACGATGCTGGTCAACGTCATGGCCTCGTTCAACTCGGGCACTTCCAACGGCACGATCTCGGCCCCCGCGTCGGCAAGTTTGGCCACGGCTTCGTCATATGCTTTGCGCGGTGTGTCGCGCAGGTCGTCCTTGGCAATGTTCTGCAAATCGGCAAAACGGCGCCCTTTCAGCGAAGCACCACGCAGATCGGCAGGTGTTCCCCCCTCGAGCAGAGCCAGCACATGCGCCGCGTCCTCGACCGAACGCGCCACAGGTCCAACCGTGTCGAAACGCAGGCACAGCGGCACCACACCTTCCAGGCTGAGCCGTCCCGCAGTGGTTTTCAGCCCCACCAGATCATTCCAAGCCGCCGGGATACGCACCGAACCACCCGTGTCCGAGCCGATGCCACACGCCGCCAACCCCCACGCGACCGAGGCCGCCGCCCCCGAAGACGACCCTCCGGGCACTGCTGCCTCGTCATGAATGCAGGGCGGGGTTTCGGTGATCGGATTCAACCCGAGGCCGGAAAAGGCCAGCTCGCTCATATGTGTTTTACCCAGGCAAACGGTGCCCATCTGAGTCGCATTGCGCAGCACCAGCGCATCCGCATCCGGCACGCGATCCTTCAACAAAGCCGAACCCGCCTCGGTCACGGTGCCGGTGGTGTCGAACAGGTCTTTCCAACTGATCGGGACGCCATCCAGCAGCGACCGGCGCAGGCCCAGTTGCGCGCGTTGCCGAGCGGCTTCCGCTTCGGCCCGGGCGCGGTCCTGGGTGACGCGGGCATAGATGCGGTCCCGATGCGGATGAGCGTCAATAGCGGACAGGTAGGTTTCCGTCAGTTCGACCGGATCGATCTGCCCCATGCCAATGCCACGGCCCAAATCACACGCGGTCATTGTCAACCAATCCTGCATCTCATCCCTCCTGGTTTTTTCGGCTGTGGGTGACGGTAGCGACAGGACTGCACATGGACAATCCCGAAAGGGCGCGCATATTGCAGGGCATGACACAGGCTTCTGACATTCTGATTGTGGGCGGCGGGTTGAACGGCCCTGCTTTGGCGCTGGCACTGGCACAAACCGGTCATTCGGTCACGGTGATCGATGCGCTGGTCGAAAAGGTACGCAAGAACGCGGCATTCGACGGGCGCGCCTATGCGCTGGCTCTGGCCTCACAGCGGTTGTTGGATGCCATCGGTATTTGGGACCGCGTCGCGCAGCACGCCCAACCGATGCTGGAAATCAAGGTCACAGATGGCCATGCCGGGACAGGGCCATCTCCGTTTTTCATGCATTTCGACCATGCCGAGATCGAAGAAGGCCCGATGGGGTATATGGTCGAGGATCGCCACCTGCGCCGTGCTTTTCTGGACGCGATGGCCGAAGAGCCGCGCATCACCCAGGTAAGCGGCAAATCCGTCGTTTCGCAACAGACCGACACGGCCAACGTGACCGTGACGTTGGATGACAGCAAAACCCTGGACGGCAGCCTGCTGGTTGGCTGTGACGGTCGCCGCAGCGGAACCGCGTCACGGGCCGGCATCAAACGCACCGGTTGGGATTACGGCCAGACGGCATTGGTCTGCGCCATCGAACATGAGCTGCCACATAATGGCATTGCCCATCAGTTTTTCATGCCACCCGGTCCGCTGGCAATTCTGCCGTTAACTGGCAATCGCAGTTCCATCGTCTGGAGCGAACGCACCGACAGCGCACAGCACATCAACGCCCTGCCCGAGGATGACTACGTGCAAGTTCTGCGCCCGCGATTTGGCGATTTTCTTGGCAAAATCAGTCTGGCGGGAGATCGTTTCACTTATCCGCTGAACCTGACCATAGCCAATTCCTTCATCAGCGATCGCATGGCGCTGGTCGGAGATGCCGCGCACGGAATGCACCCCATTGCCGGTCAGGGCCTGAACGCTGGCCTCCGCGATGTCGGCGCTCTGGCTGAGGTCCTGACTTTGGCGGGACGGCGCGGCGAGGATATCGGCTCGTTGATGGTTCTGGAGCGCTATCAGGAATGGCGCCGTTTCGACACGGCCTCGCTGGCGATGGCGACGGATGTCTTCAACAAGCTTTTTTCCAACGACAACCCGCTGCTGCGGCTTGGACGTGACATTGGCATGGGGGTTGTCGGCGCTTTGCCCGGCCTCCGTCGCGGTTTCGTTCGCGAAGCGGCCGGGCTGACCGGGGATCTGCCCAAGCTGTTGCAAGGGCGCCCGATTTAATCCAGCTGTCGGGCCTCGTCGACCAGCATGACCGGAATGCCGTTGCGGATGGGAAAAGCCAAACCCGCCGCTTTTGAAACAAGCTCTCGCTTTTCGGCGTCATAGTGCAGGGTCGTATGTGTCTGCGGGCAGATCATCGCCTCGAGCATGTGGCGATCAAAGGCGTGTTCAGGGTCGGTCATTGCAGTTTTTCCTCGTTTGATCCGCCGCGCATGGCGAATTCAATCAGCGTCACCAACGTTTCGCGCCGGGTGCGCAGGCAGGGGGCTTCCAGCAGGGCCTGTTTGTCCTCGGGGTCGAAATCCAGAAGCATCGACAGGGAATTCACCAAAAGTTCATCCTCTGCGTCCTTAAGCGAATCCCAGTCGGTGGACAATTGACGGGATGAAAAGAAACGCTCCAACAATGTCAGGAACGCGTTGCGGTCAAACTCGTTGTCTTTCTCGGCCTTTCCCAGATCACGGTCGAACCCGTCCCACGAGACCGCGCACCTCCGGTAGGGCGTGAACGAATCCAGCTCTGACATGACCCTGAACCGGGATATACCGGTCAACGTGATCAGGTACCGGCCATCTTCGGTTTCCGAAAACTGCGTCACCCGCCCTGCGCATCCGATACGGTGCAGCTTGTCTTCGTCATTGACCGAAGGATTCGGCTGAACCATTGCGATCAACCGTTCCTTGGTTTTCAGCGCGTCGTCCAGCATCTGAAGATAGCGCGGCTCGAATATGTGAAGCGGCAAGCGCGAACGCGGGAGCAGCAGCGCCCCGGGCAATGGAAAAACAGATACCGTTTCCGGCAGGTCGGCGGGATGCATCATGTACCCGACTCTAGCTCTGATGAGAGATTAGGCAAATATCATCGAACTGAGTTTGCGACGTCCGTTCAGAACAATCGGGTCATTGGGCTTGAGCGCATCGAAGATGGTGAAAAGCTGTGTCTTGGCTGCACCTTCATTCCATTCACGATCCCGGTGGAACAGTTCCAGCAATTGTGCCACGGCTTCTTCCACATTGCCGTTCGCGTGCAGCGCCTGCGCCAGATCAAAGCGGGCTTGATGGTTGTCCGGATCCGCCTCAACCGCTGCCGTCAGCTCGGCGACGGGGCCGGCATCTGCTGCCTGCTTTGCAAGCTCCAGCTGCGCATGTGCGGCCTCCAGCTCGGCCGATGTGGAGATCTCGGCCGGAGCGCCGTTCAGGATCGCTTCTGCCTGCTCCAGATCACCGGTGGCGATATGCGCCCGCACCAGACCACCATATGCAGCGGCGTGGTTCGGATCTTCGCCCAGAATTGCGGCAAAGGTTTGAGCCGCGTCCGCAGCCGCGCCTTCGGCAAGCATTTCCTCGGCAGCCTGCACAGCATCATCCAGTTGGCCCCCGGGGCTTTCCCCCCCTGCGGCTTCGATCACGCGGTCCACGAAGGCCTTGATCTCGGATCCCGGCAACGCGCCTTGAAACCCGTCCACAGGCTGGCCCTTGAAAAAGGCATAGACGGTCGGGATCGACTGGATGCGCATTTGCGCAGCAATTGTCTGCGCCTCATCCACATTGATCTTGACCATCTTCACCGCGCCTTTCGCGGCTGTCACAGCCTCTTCCAGCATCGGTCCAAGGGTTTTGCACGGGCCACACCAAGGTGCCCAGAAATCGACGATCACAGGTGTTTCCTGCGAGGTTTCCACCACATCGGCCATGAAAGTGGCCTCGGTCCCGTCTTTGATCAGATCGGTTGCTGGGGCGTTTCCGCCGTTCAGAAGGTCCATGGCAATCACTCTTTCGTTCGAACTTGCGCCCTATATGCAGCCGCTTGTCGCGGAAACCAAGGGCTGAGTTGCGGATCAGATGTCGAAACTGGCAAAGACCGGAGCGTGATCGCTGGGTTTTTCCCATCCACGGGCGTCCCGCAGAATACGGCTGGAATGGCCCGCGTTCGAGATATCGGCAGTGGCCCAGATATGGTCCAGCCGGCGCCCCTTGTCCGCCGCATCCCAGTCCCGGGCGCGATAGGACCACCAGCTGTAAAGCTGCCCTTCCGGGATGTCCTGACGGGTGATATCAACCCAGCCACCTGCTTCCTGTGTCTCGGCCAGATGCTCGACTTCGATGGGCGTGTGCGAGACGATCTTCAGCAGTTGTTTGTGTGACCACACATCATCCTCGCGCGGGGCGATGTTCAGGTCGCCGACAAGGATGGATTTAGCCGGCTTTTCCGCACGGAACCAATCGCGCATATCAGTGAGATAGTCGAGCTTCTGGCCGAATTTCTCATTCACCTCCCGGTCCGGCACGTCGCCGCCCGCCGGGACATAGAAATTGTGGATCGTGACACCATTTTCCAACCGCCCGGCAATATGGCGGGCATGTCCGAGACCGGCGAAATCCTTGTCGCCCACCTCTTCCATCGGCAGGCGCGACAGGATGGCGACGCCGTTGTAACCCTTCTGCCCCCGCGCGATCATGTGGGTGTAGCCCAGTTCGGAAAACCCTTCGGTCGGGATCTTCTCAACCGGTGATTTGCACTCTTGCAGGCACAATACATCAGGGGCTTCTTCTTGCAGCAATTTCAGCACGATAGGCTCGCGCAGGCGAACAGAATTGATGTTCCATGTGGCAAGGGTGAAAGGCATGTCGGGGATTCCTTTGTCGCGATTGGCGCAGGTTAACGTGGCACAACGCCAGTTGCCACGAGAAAAGGCAGCCCCGATGCCAGGACCAAGGACTGGCAGTGAGGCGGGCGTCACATTCGTGCTTTCCCTTGCCCTGATATCTCGCCTGATGCAGACTTGTCTGCGAATGAGGAATGTCTGTTTCACCGCTGGGTCTGTTCGCGAACAGACCGGCCCGGCACCATGCTTTGGGAGGAGTGTGTCATGGCATCCGAGACCGCAGGTTCCACGCCACCGGAAAACCTGACGCCGCAGCAGCGGGACATGCCGCAGGTCAACAAGATCACGACGGATGACATCAGGGCGTCGCTGAAAGCCGGGTTTTCCGACTTTCTGGCCCGCCCTGTCCTGAGCGGCTTTTTCGGTCTGTTCTATGCAGTTTTCGGAATTCTGCTGGTTTGGGTCCTGATCTGGCTTGGCCAGATCTGGATGATCATTCCCGCCATTGTCGGCTTTCCGCTGGTCGCACCTTTCGCCGCCGCCGGGCTTTATGAAATGTCGCGCCGCTTGCAAAAAGGCGAAAGCTTTGGCTGGGCTGAAATCCTCAGCGTCATGGCCAATCAACGCAAACGCGAATTGGGCTGGATGGCCTTTGTCACACTTTTCATTTTCTGGGTGTGGATCTACCAGGTTCGGCTTTGGCTGGCGATCACCCTTCAGAACGCATCCTTCTCGGATTTCGACGGGTTTTTGAACACCGTTTTCTTCACGCCGCAGGGCTGGATCTTCCTTGCCATTGGCACCTGTGTCGGCGCGTTCCTGTCAGCCGTACTGTTTTCGGTGACCGTCGTCGCCATGCCCTTGCTGCTGGACCGGGAAACCAACTTCATCTCTGCCATGTTGACCTCTTTGCGCGTCGTATCCGAAAGCCCGGCGGTCATGCTCGGCTGGGCGGCGATCATCTCGGTCACCATACTGCTGTCGCTGGTTCCAGCGTTTCTGGGCCTGATCTTTACCCTTCCGATCCTTGGCCACACCACGTGGCACCTTTACCAGCGCGCCGTTGCCCCGGCGGAAGGGTGAACCGCGGCAGAGCTCACCTCCGTCATTGGGCGAATATCGGTCAGTGCTGCTGTCTGCCTTCGTGTGGAAGCCGCCCCTCAGCAGCAAAAAAAGCCGGGCCATTCGGCCCGGCAGTCCAACAGGGAGGTACATGTCATAACCCGGACATGCACGGGTTGGGAGTAACCTAATTATGAGTACAGAGTATCACTTTGATCCACATCAATCCACAACCAGTTAAGACACGAGCCTATATCCACCCGATTCTGTGACCAAAAGGCGCGCATTGGACGGATCAGGCTCGATCTTCTGACGCAGACGATAGATGTGGGTTTCCAGCGTGTGGGTCGTGACCCCGGCATTGTATCCCCACACTTCGTGCAACAGCACATCACGCGCCACGACACCGTCGGTTGATCGGTACAGGAACTTGAGGATGTTGGTTTCCTTCTCGGTCAGACGGATCTTGCGGTCTTCTTCCGTGATCAGCATCTTCATCGCCGGCTTGAACGTATAGGGGCCAAGAACAAATACCGCGTCCTCGGATTGTTCGTGCTGCCGCAGCTGAGCGCGGATACGGGCCAGCAATACCGGAAATTTGAAGGGTTTGGAGACATAATCGTTCGCGCCGGCGTCCAGGCCCAAGATCGTATCGGCATCGCTGTCATGACCGGTCAGCATCAGAATCGGGCTCTTCACGCCCTGTTTACGCATCAGGCGGCACAATTCCCGCCCGTCGGTATCCGGCAGACCCACATCAAGAATGACCAGATCATAGATCGCTTCGCGTGCGCGCTCCATTGCGGACTGGCCGTCTGACGCTTCGAAAACGTCAAAGTCTTCGGTCATGACAAGTTGCTCGCTGAGCGCCTCACGCAGATCCTCGTCATCGTCCACCAACAGGATTTTCTTGAGTTGAGCCATTTCCCGATCCTCCAAACGCTTTTCCATCACTTGCGCGCGGAATATGCAATCAACAAGATTTGCTGCAACGGTTTCACGCCATCGTGTCAGAGTTGGCAGAAATGTTTCACATTTCCTTTCGAAACAGCTAGGAGAAGGGCTGAGCGTTATAGGGTAACATAGATGAGCCTCATTCCCGATATCACCGAACTTCTTGCCCGGGCCCGGGCCGATCTGCGCATGGGCGTTCCAGTGGTTCTGACCGATGACAGCGGCTTTAGCGTTGTGGCGATCTCTGCGGAAACGCTCAATCCGCAGCGCCTGGCCGATCTGAAAAAGCTCGGAGACCCGGTGGTGGCCATTACCGGGCGGCGGGCCGAAACACTCAAGGCGCGGGCCTATGACGGCGATCTTGCACGCGTTTCAATTCCCGCCGATGCAGACATCACTTGGGTGCAGGCGGTTGCTGATCCCTCTGACGATCTGAACGCGCCGATGAAAGGGCCGTTGATGACCGAGCGCCACGGTAACGCCAATTTGCACCGCATCGCGATTGCGTTGGCCAAGTCCGCGCGCATTCTTCCTGCCGCGGTCGTCGTGCCGGTCGAAGATGGCCGGGCCTTTGCGGTATCGCACGGCCTGACCTGCATTGACCACACGCGCGCCGCCCCGCATCTGGCGGACCGCAGCGCCCTGCACGAGGTGGTTGCCGCGCGTCTTCCGATGGAAGTATCCGAGGCCGGCCGTCTGCATGTTTTCCGCCCCGAAGATGGCGGAGAAGAACATTACGCAGTCGAAATAGGCCGCCCGGATCGGGACAAACCAGTGCTGGCCCGATTGCATTCCGCCTGTTTCACGGGCGATCTGATGGGCAGCCTGAAATGCGACTGCGGTCCGCAATTGCGGGGCGCACTGGCGCAAATGGGGGCCGAAGGGGCTGGCGTTCTTCTGTATCTGAACCAGGAAGGGCGTGGTATCGGGCTGGCCAACAAGATGCGCGCATATTTTCTTCAAGATCAGGGTTTTGACACGGTAGAAGCAAACCACAGGCTGGGTTTCGAGGATGATGAGCGCGACTTCCGACTCGGGTCGGATATCCTGAAATCTCTGGGTTTCAACTCGGTGCGCCTGCTGACCAACAACCCTGCCAAGATCTCGATGATGGAACGCACAGGGATCGCCGTGACCGAGCGCGTTCCTTTGAAAGTGGGTGAAACCGCGCATAACCGGGGATACCTGGCCACGAAAGCCGCGAAATCCGGGCACCTGTTGTGACTCCAGGCGATCTTGTGCTCACCCCGCGTGGTGTTCGCTTTCGTGGCAGGACGTTCCCCTGCTCGATTGGCAAAGGCGGATTGAGCAACACGAAACACGAGGGCGATGGGGCGACACCTACCGGATGCCATCGAATCGTCGGCATGCTCTACCGGCCCGACCGGCTGGTCGCCCCCAACTTCTGGGCGATCCCGATTGGGCCGCAGGACTTGTGGTCTGATGACGTCGAAGACAGCCACTATAATCACTTGGTGCTTGCCCCTTATGCGTTCAGTCATGAGAAACTGCGCCGGGCTGATCCGCTTTATGATCTGGTCCTGTTGACCAACTGGAACTGGCCGAATGCCGTTCCCGGCAAGGGATCGGCGATTTTTCTGCATCAGTGGCGCAGGCCCGGCTACCCCACCGAGGGCTGCATTGCCTTCCGTCGGGACCATCTGCACTGGATTGCAGGGCGAATTTCCCTTGGAACGCGCCTGATTATTCCTGAGGCTTGACCCGCTCGCCGAAAATGGCCGACCCGATACGAACATGGGTCGCGCCCAAGGCGATGGCCTGCTCGAAATCACCGCTCATCCCCATCGACAACCCCTCAAGCCCATTGCGGGCTGCGATCTTGGCCAAGAGGGCGAAATGCAAAGTGGGTTCTTCATCGACCGGCGGGATGCACATCAGCCCGCGTACCGGTAGATCCAGCGATCGGCATTCCGCGATAAACCCGTCCGCATCCGCAGGAAGAACGCCTGCCTTCTGGGCTTCTTCCCCCGTATTGACCTGAATGAAAAGGTCGGGGCAGTATCCCACCTCTTGCGCCAGCCGCGCCAGGGTTTTGGCCAGTTTGGGGCGATCGACCGAATGGATCGCATTGCACAGTTCCATCGCCTGCCTGGCCTTGTTGGTCTGCAACGGGCCGATGAGATGCAGATCGACGGCATCGAACTGCTCTTTGAAAGCGGGCCATTTGCTGGCCGCCTCCTGTACGCGATTCTCACCAAAACACCTGTGGCCCTGCTCCAGCACCGCCTGAACTCGCTCATTCGGTTGTACTTTGGATACAGCGAGCAGTTTGACGGAACCGGCAGGGCGGTCCGATCTGGCTTCGGCTTTGGCGATACGCGCGGTGATCTCTTGCAACGACATGGGGCCCTCAATCTGTCTTTGGCGCAGAAAAACACCAAGTCGGCGCAAAAGAAAAGGGCGAGTCCGAAGACCCGCCCTTAAACCTTACGGTTCAGATCAGCTTAGAAGTTGAACTGAGCACCGAAGTCAGCCTTGATGGTCGAGTCTGCGCAAGAGTCACAGTCGTTTACACCCAGACCACCGCGCAGCGATGCACCGCCACCCAGGTCGTAGATTGCACCGATAGCAACCTGCTGAAGGTCAGCAGATGCGTTACCGTCACCATAGGTGAACAGCAGGGTGGTTGCAGCGCCCAGGTTGTAGGCAGCCGACAGACCCCATGCAGTACCGTCGGTCGAAGCAACTTTGGTTGCGTCGTCCGCGACAAACAGAGTACCCGAGAAGTCACCCCATTCGCCACCCAGGGTCAGAACGGTCAGGCTCGGATCGCTGCCTGCGCCACCGTCGGTCTGACCATAGGCCAGAGCGGCAGTGATGTTGTTGAAGGTGTAGGTCGCGCTGATGTCCCAGCGGTCTGCGTCAGTGGTGGTCGAAGTGGCGCCACCAGCTGCAACAGTTGTAACCTGCGCTTGGTCATAAGACGCACCAAACGAGAAGTCACCAACCGAATACTGGAAGAACACAGCGTTCGCGCCCGAACCGGTCGACGAGTAACCCAGGAAGCTGTAGTCAACGCCCGAGTACTGACCTGCGAACAGTTCCAGACCTACTTCGTTGCCGTAGTAGTTTGCCAGGTTGTCAAACGAACCTGCGACGTTGCCCGCGTCAACACGCAGACCGCCGTAGATGACCGAGAAGCGTGCGCCGTTCAGGCCGGCCGAGTTTGCTTCACCGGTGCTGCTGTCTTCGTCAGCTTGCAGACGAACACGGCCTTCAAAACGAACGCCGCCGTCGGTTTCTGCGATGCCGTCGATGTTCAGACGGAAGCGCGAGACCAGGATAGCGTCGTCAGACTGTGCGGTCGAGCTTGCGGATACGTCATCTGCTGTGCCCATCAGGCCGTCTGCGCCAGGTCCAGTAACGGTTGTGGTTGCGGTACGGTCTTCAGTGTAACCAATACCAAAACGGCCGTAACCGCTGAAGTTAATCTCAGCTGCCGCAACGCCTGCGGTCGCGATCAGCGCCGTCGATGCGAAGAGAACTTTTTTCATCTTGTTTCCCTCGGTTTCTTTCAAAAGAGTTATCTACTCGACACATGCCTCGGCATATGTCTCAGCACGGACACCGTTTCGCTCTTTTTGCCCCCATTGCGCAAGCTTGGCATAAACCCGGTCACGTCATTGGGGTCAGATTGGTGCAAGGATGCCACAGTTCCTTTTCGCCCGGATGCGGGTGATACACTTACATTTCAGAAGAATAGGCTTGTTGCAGCGAGGGTCCTTGGCTAGGAGTATGCCCTGAATACTGCAAAACAAGTGAAACAGGACCTGCTGACAATGCGCCTGCCTACGATTTTGGGATTAATCATGCTGACCACCACGATTGCGGCATGCGGGCAGAATCGAACCACTTCGACATATTCCCCCAATCCCGCCAGCGGTAATTCCGATGAACGCGAACTGAACGATCCCGAACGTTCAACGTTGTGGGACATTTTCGATCGCAGCAAGGCCGAGCAGACCACCAATGTAAACCGGTACCTGTGGGCAGCTTCTCTGGACATACTGAATTTCCTGCCTGTGCAGGAGGTCGATCCGTTTACCGGAGTGATCGTAACAGGTTACGGCACCCCTCCGGGCGGAGGCCGGTCATACAGGGCGACCGTACACATCAGTGATCCGGCGCTTGCGGCCCGGTCTTTGTCCGTCGCCCTGCAATCCAGCGGGGGCGCCCCGGTAAGCGCGGCAACAACCCGTGCGGTGGAGGATGCGATTCTGTCCCGCGCGCGTCAGCTGCGCATCGCGGACAACAAGTTCTAGCACTCCGCCGAAAATCACACTAATACCACGCCGGGTTCCTACCCGGCGTTTTCATTCACGAAGGACCGCACAATGTCGCGCTATTCGGCCACCGAACTCGAAGCAAAATGGCAAGAAGCCTGGGACAAGGCAGGAATCTTCATCGCCAACCACAAGGCGGACAAGCCGAAATACTATGTGCTTGAGATGTTCCCCTACCCGTCCGGCCGAATCCATATGGGGCATGTGCGCAACTATACGATGGGTGACGTCATCGCGCGGCACAAGCTGGCCACCGGGCACAATGTTCTGCACCCCATGGGCTGGGACGCGTTCGGGATGCCGGCGGAAAACGCTGCCATGGCGATCGGCGGCCACCCCAAAGAGTGGACTTACGGCAATATCGCCGACATGCGCGCCCAGATGAAGCCACTGGGCCTGTCGATCGACTGGTCCCGTGAATTCGCCACATGTGATCCGGAATATTATGGCCAGCAGCAGGCGCTGTTCCTCGACATGCTCGAGGCCGGGCTGGTCTATCGCAAGAATGCCGTGGTGAACTGGGATCCGGTCGACATGACCGTTCTGGCCAATGAACAGGTGGAAAACGGGCGCGGCTGGCGCTCGGGTGCGCTGGTGGAACGGCGCGAGCTGACGCAGTGGTTCTTCAAGATCTCGGATTATTCCGAAGAACTGCTGAACGCTCTGGACACGCTGGAAAACTGGCCCGCCAAGGTTCGACTGATGCAGGAAAACTGGATCGGCAAGTCACGCGGCCTGCAATTCGGGTTCGAGCGCACCGATGGTGGGGAACCGATCACTGTCTACACGACGCGCCCCGACACGCTGCTGGGCGCGTCCTTCGTGGGGATCTCGCCCGATCACCCGATCGCCAAACAGCTTGAGGCCGAAAACCCGGAAGTCGCTGAATTTGTTTCCGAATGCCGCAAGGGCGGCACCACGGAAGAGGCCATCGAAACCGGCGAAAAGCTGGGTTTCGACACCGGCATCCGCGTCAAGCATCCGCTGGACCCGAACTGGGAACTGCCGGTCTGGATCGCCAATTTCATCCTGATGGATTACGGCACCGGCGCGATCTTCGCCTGCCCGGCCCATGACCAGCGCGACCTTGATTTCTGCCGCAAATACGATCTGCCGGTGATCGACACCTTCTTTGCGCTGGACGACGACACGCCGGTCGACAAGATCGCCTTTGTCCCACCAAAAGAGCAGAAAGTCCGCTGGGTGAACCATTTCGCGGGCCTGACCGAAGCAACCGGAGAAGAGGCGATCAACACCACCATCGATTTCGCCGAAAAAGCCGGTTGGGGCGAAGGGGTCACGAAATATCGCCTGCGCGATTGGGGCCTGAGTCGTCAGCGGTACTGGGGTTGCCCGATTCCCGTGGTGCATTGCGAATCCTGCGGCGTGGTGCCCGAGAAAAAAGAGAACCTTCCGGTCCGTCTGCCCGACGATGTCACGTTCGACAAACCGGGCAATCCGCTGGATCGCCACCCGACCTGGCGCGATTGCGCCTGCCCAAACTGCGGCGCTCCGGCCAAGCGTGAGACCGACACGATGGACACGTTCGTGGATTCGTCATGGTATTTCGCCCGATTCACCGCTCCGCGCGCGGAAACACCCACCGATCTGGCCGAGGCGGAATACTGGATGAATGTAGACCAGTATATCGGCGGGATCGAACACGCGATTCTGCACCTGCTGTATTCGCGGTTCTTCGCCCGCGCGATGAACATCACCGGGCATTTGCCGGACAAAGCCATCGAACCCTTCGACGCGCTGTTCACCCAAGGCATGGTGACGCACGAGATCTACCAGACCCGCGATGCCAACGGTCGTCCGGTCTATCACCTGCCCGAAGAGGTCACGGACGGAAAACTGGCTGACGGCACACAGGTCGAGATCATCCCATCGGCCAAAATGTCAAAGTCCAAGAAGAACGTTGTCGACCCGGTCAGCATCATCTCGGCCTTCGGCGCAGATACCGCACGCTGGTTCGTGCTGTCCGATTCGCCACCCGAACGGGACGTGGAATGGACGGCTGCGGGGGCCGAGGCCGCGTACAAGCATCTCAACCGTGTCTGGAACCTCTGCGACAAGATCGGCGCCATGGACCCGAATGCCACGGGTGAAGGCGATGAGGAACTGCTGCGCGAGATGCACAAAACCATCCGCGACGTGACATTGGGTGTTGAAAGCTTTGGCTTCAACGCGGCCATCGCCAAGCTTTATGCCTTCACCAACACCCTGGCGAAATCCAAGGCAGGTGCTGCGGCCCAAAAGCAGGCCATCAAAACGTTGGCACAGCTGATGTCGCCGATGACACCGCATCTGGCGGAAGATATTTGGGCCCATCAGGGCGGCGAAGGCCTTGTGGCCGTCGCGCCATGGCCCGTCGCCGACGAGGCGATGCTGGTTGATGACACCGTCACCTTGCCGATCCAGATCAACGGCAAGCGTCGCGCGGAAATCAGCGTGGCCAAGGATCTGGATAAAGCCGAGGTTGAAAAAATTGCGCTCAGCACCGAAGCTGTTCAAAAGGCGCTGGAAGGGAATGCGCCGAAGAAAGTGATCGTCGTTCCGGGCCGGATTGTGAATGTTGTCGTTTGATCGCAGAACGTTTTTGCTGATGCCGCTGGCGCTGGCCGCCTGCGGCTTTGAGCCCGTCTATGCACCTGGCGGATCGGGTTCGGCCTTGTATGGCCGCGTCGAGGTGTCGGCGCCCAACACCGTGGAAAGCTATTTGCTGGTGCAAGATCTGGAACAGCAACTGGGGCGAAGCGCCGGGTCGGTCAACGACTACAAGCTGGACGTTCAGGTTTCGACCGTGACGCGTGGCGCAGCAATCACCACCACAAACGAAACGCAACGCTACACCATCGACGGAAGCGCGCAATACACGCTGCGGTCCAACGCAACCGGTCAGATCATCGCCTCGGGCTCGGTGGCGGATTTTGTGTCATATTCTGCCGCAGGATCGACCGTTTCCACCTTGGCGGATGAGCGCGATGCCAAGAGACGGCTGATGATGATTCTGTCGGGTCAGATCATGAACCGTCTTTACGCCACACCGGGTCTGGCTGCATGAAGTTGAGCCCGCGCGAGGCTGAGGGGTATTTTGCCAAGCCGGACGCGGACAAGACAGGGCTGCTTATCTATGGCGCGGATGCGATGCGGGTTGCGCTCAAGCGGCAACAGGTGCTGGCCGCTCTGCTTGGCGCCCATGCCGAAGAAGAAATGCGCCTGACCCGCATGCCCGGTGGCGATCTGCGTGGTGATCCCGCCCTGCTGCTGGACGCGGTCAAGGCGGTCGGCTTCTTTCCCGGCCCACGTGCCGTTTTCGTGGAAGACGCAACCGAAACCGCCGCGCCGGCAATTCTGGCCGCACTCGAAGATTGGGCCCCCGGAGACGCCCAGATCATCGTGACCTCGGGGCAATTGAAACCCAGCTCGAAAATCCGCAAGGCGTTCGAAGGCCACCCTGCCGCCTACGCAGTCGGCATTTATGACGACCCGCCCTCACGCGCCGAAGTGGAACGGGTTCTTGCCGAGTCGGGTATGAAAAACGTGCCCCGAGATGTCATGTCTGCAATCAGTGAATTGGCCGTCAGCCTCAGCCCCGGTGATTTCGCCCAAACGATTGAAAAACTGTCTCTTTACAAGCGCGGTGACAGCGCTGATTTGACGATCGAAGATATTGAGGCCTGCGCCCCGCGCTCGACCGAGGCGGCGCTGGATGATGTTCTCAACGTCGTTGCCGAAGGCCGCGCCGGTGAGATCGGGCCGCTGATCCGGAGGTTGCAGGCGCAGGGCACCAACGGCGTGACTCTGTGCATCGGAGCGATGCGGCATTTTCGGACACTCTATGCCTGCGCGTCCGATCCCGGCGGTGCTGCGCAGGGCATCGGTAAGCTGCGTCCACCGGTTTACGGCAAACGGCGTGACCGTATCCTGCGGCAGGCACAAGGTTGGGGCGCGACCAAGCTGCAAACCGCGCTGACGGTTCTGACCGATACAGATTTGGCGCTGCGGTCGGCCGGTCAGACAGCCCCTGCCATGGCGCTGGTGGAACGCGCGATGATCCGATTGGCGATGTTGGCACGATCCCGCTAGGTCACTCAGCCTTTTCCAGCCAGTCGGCGGCAGACCGACCGGCCCAGCGCCCGGTCGCAAGGCAAGCCGTGAGCAGATAGCCCCCGGTCGGGGCCTCCCAGTCCAGCATTTCCCCAGCGCAGAACACACCCGGCAGGGCCGTCAGCATCAGCCCGTCATCCAGCGCTGCCTGTTTGACACCACCTGCGGTCGAAATGGCTTCGTCCATCGGGCGAAGGCCGACATGCCGGACAGGCAGCTTTTTCAACATGCTCACTTGCACGGATTGAGGGTGGCCACCGCGTTTTGCCATTTCATGAAACAGGGCGATTTTCTGAGCAGACAGGTTCAGCGATTTCCTCATCCACTGGGACAGCGTTGTTTTCGACCGTTTCGCGGACAACCGCGCCAGCAGAGCCTGTTGGTCCAGATCAGGCGTCAGATCAGCAAACAACGGTGTCCCCGCGCGCAAAGCCGGTGTCAGCTTATACAGCCCTCCGCCTTCCAGACCGGTTCTGGAAATCGCAGCCTCTCCTCGGCTCTCCAAATCGCCTGCCATCCATCGGATCGATTTCAATGCGGCCCCGAAATGGGGCTGCATATGTGGGCTCCAATCAACGGAAATGGCTGAGTTTGCGGGTTCAAAGGGTGCCAAAGCCACGTCTTTTCCGGCCAATATCTGCGCCCAGTGACCGTCCGAGCCAAGGCGGGCCCAGCTTGCACCGCCCAGTGCCAGCACGGTGACATCCGTCGAAACACTGCGCCGCCCGTCCGGAGTGTCAAACACCGGCGCATCACCGTCCCAGCCTGTCCAACGCCAGCGGGTCCTGATTTCGACCCCGGCCTTGCCCAATCGTGCCAACCAGGCCCGCAATAAGGGCGAGGCCTTCATTGCTTGGGGAAACACGCGCCCCGTCGAGCCGACAAACAGCGTCTGCCCCAACCCGCGCGCCCAGTGCTGAACAGCTTCGGCATCAAAGTCAGACATGATCGGACGCAACCAATCTGCCGCTTCACCATAGGCGCGGATCAGGTCATCACGCGGCTCGTCCTTGGTCAGGTTCAGCCCCGATTTCCCGGCCATCAGGAACTTGCGCGCGACCGAAGGTTTGGCCTCGGCCACCAACACGGAATGCCCGGCTGCGGCGAGCTGTTCGGCCGCCATCAACCCGGCGGGGCCTGCTCCGATCACCACTGCCTGCGCCATTCGCACCCTCTTGCCTTCGCCCGTCACAGGCGCAAGTTTCACATCATCATGACGAACAGCGATCCAATCTGCCCGCTTTGCGACCGCCCGATCCCCGACGGGGGTGGCAGCCTGCATCATCTGATCCCAAAACTCAAAGGAGGCAAGGGCGGACCTACCGTTCTGCTGCATCAGATCTGCCACAAAGAGGTGCACGCCACCCTGACCGAAGCCGAACTGGCACGCAGTTTCAACACGGTCGAGGCCCTGCGTGCGCATCCAAGGCTCGAGAAATTTCTGACTTGGGTTCGCAAACGCCCACCCGGATTTCGTTCGAAAGTTCCGGGCAAGCGGCGCGGGCGCTGATCAACCTGGCAGGATCTGGTCCCCGACAATATCTGTAAGAGGTTCGGACAGGCCTTCGATCTCGATACCCCGAAAGTCCGGTACATGGGCGAATAGTGCGCCCGCAACATGTTGGAATTCCAACGTCGTATAGGCGCGTTTCCACAGCCATTCGCGGTTTTCAACAGCCCAAAGATCAGGATTGGGCGGGGTTTCGTCCGTAAAAGCATAAAAATGCAGGTCAAAGCCGTAAGGGGCGACCTCCTGCATCGACAACAACGACATGCCCTGGGCGCGCCAGAACGCGTCTTCGGCGGCAATATCGCCGGTTCGAAGGGTAATCTGACCGATCCGAGCCTGCGCAAAAGGCGCGTCAGGGTCCGCTGCATGCGGCGGTCGGTTGCCTTCGAAATCATGTTGCAGCAGCTCGATGACGAACCCTTCGGGATCCGCAAGATGGCACATGTAGCCGATGTCCAGAAACTGATTCGGCGTGCTCACTGGAACGTCAAACCTGCGCAGATGAGCCGCAGCAAGATCGACATCCGGCACGGTGATTCCTATCTTCCAGTAGCGCTGCCCCTTGTCATGGGTGTACCCTCCTCCACCCGGCAGCAACAAAATATCTGCGTCTGCACCGTCATAGCCGACACGGTGGCCGGTTTCTGTTCGGCCAACGGACATGCCCAGAATGTCGCGATAAAACGCGGCCAGCCGATCCGGGTCAGCGACCCGCAGGCGCAGTGCAGACAACCTCATGAACACAACCTTGCGATTCCCGCCGCGATCTCGGGGTCGGCGTTCACGCTGTCGGCAACCAGATCGCGTGCGGTTTGCATCAGGTGATCGGGATCGACAATCCGGTCCACCAGGCCAAATTCATACGCCTCTTGCGCGGTGATCTTCTGACCCGCCATAAAGATCAACTTGGCCCTTGCCGGTCCGACCAGAGCCGCCAGCCGCGCGGGGTCGGACGGTTGTGGCAGAAACCCCAGCTTCATCACCGGATAGAAGAACTTGGCCGACGGCACGGCAATGCGCAGATCGCAGGCCAGTGCCATACCGTTGGCCCCGCCTGCCAAAGTGCCGTTCAGTGCGGCAACGGTCAGACAGGGCAACGCAGCAATGGCGCCGGACAGCCTTTCCCAGACATCCGATTTGGCCAGACCGGCGCGCGCTTCGTCCAGATCTGCCCCGGCGCTGAACACTTTGCCCGCGCCCGTCAGGATCAACGCCTTGGCCTCTGTCGCGGATTCGGCGATCTCGGCCAGTTCCGCCAGCATGGCCCCCGTCAGGGCGTTCGCCTTGCCGGGATTGTTGATCGTGACGGTCCACAGGCCACCTTCTTTGGTCAAATCGATCATATCAGCCCGGCCCGTTTGCGAATGTCTTCAAGCCGCAGCGAAATTTCAGTGCCAAGAAACTCATCGGCATCATCCGAGCACATCCACAACAGCGCCCGTGCGGGCCAGTCCGCAGGGATATGCACATCCCAGTCCAGCTGACTGACGGGATTAATGCCGCTGGCCTTGATCGACCGCTGCATATCGGTGGCCACCGTCCCCGGTGACAGGCCCATGGCGCGAATACCATTATGGGCTTCTTCTAGATGCAGACATTCCGTGAGCATCTTGGCCCCGGCCTTCGAGGCGCAATAATGGCTCCAGGCTTCGACCGGGTTCGACGCTGCACCGGACGAGATCGTCAGAATGCTCCCTCCTCCCGCAGCCCGCATCACCGGCAACGCCGCGCGCATCCCGTAGAAAATACCTTTCAGGTTGATGTCGATGGCCTTGCTCCACGCCTCGGTGTCAGCATTCGAGAGATGAAAGATCGGATCGATCACACCCGCGTTGCCGATCAGAACATCCAACCCACCGAACCGGTCCACGCATGTGGCCACGGCTTGTTCCACCTGCGCGAAATCGCTGACGTCACAGGCCAATGCGATGGCCTTATCGCCCAATGCGGCCGCCAGAGCGTCAATCTGATCCTGACTGCGAGCCACCAATGCGACATTGGCGCCGGCTGCGGCAAAAACGCGCCCTGCCTCGGCCCCAATTCCTCGGCTGGCCCCGGTTATGAGAACAGTTTTTCCCTGCATTTGCCCTTCCTCACGCATTGCAATCTCTGTCGGCTACAGCCGTAACGCGTAAACGGGGAAAGGGTCCAGCCCTTGCCCCCTTGACGATACCCGCCACAAAACCGACCATGCGCCACAAATTGATCAAGAAGGGTTACCTTATGTCCGTTTTCCTTCGCCGCAGCTGCGGCGCTGCCTTGGCTTATGCCGTTGCCACCCAAGGGGCGTTTGCCGATCTGTCGGCCGATGACGTCTGGTCCGATTGGCAGAGCTATTTCACCTCGATGGGTTACACCGTCACAGGAGACGAAAGCACTTCGGGCGACGTCACCACGATTTCCAACATGACACTTTCAGTGGCCCTTCCCGAAGAGGACGGACAGTTTCAGATGGTCATGCCGGAAATGACATTGACCGAAAATGGTGACGGGACCGTTACCATTGACCTGCCGGAAAGCTTTCCCATGGAAATCACCGGTCAGGCCGAAGACGAAAACTTCGCAGCCACTGTCACCTATTCCCACAGCCAACTGAACATGGTCGTGTCGGGCACACCGGACGACATGACCTATGACTACAAGGCTGACAATCTGGGCGTGAAACTGGATTCGATTGAGGTCGATGGTGAGGCGCTGCCCAATGATGTGTTTGGCATCGATGTCCAAGCAAGCGATCTGTCCGGCAGCTCGCGGATGCAGATCGGCGACAATCGGAACATCAGCCAGACGTTCAACGCAGCCACGTTAACTTATGATCTGAACTTTCAGGATCCTGAAAGCGGCGAAAACGGGTTGATCAACGGTCAACTCGATCAACTGGCATTTGAGGGCAACAACGTCGTCCCGCCGGATTTTGACTTTTCGGACCCAGAAGCCTTTTACAAGGCTGGTTTTTCGTTTGACGGCACCTTCACCTATGCCGCAGGCAGCACGGATCTGAGCGGGACCAGCGAAGGTCAGGCGTTCTCGATGAACAGCACGTCCGAAGGCGGGCGTTTTGCAGCCAGCATCGATGCAGAGCGTATCGTCTATGACATTGACCAGAACAGCACGAAGATGGCCGTTACCACGGCGGGCCTGCCGTTCCCGATCGAACTTTCGATGGCCAAGGCGGGCCTGAACTTCGAATTCCCCATCCAGCAATCGGACGAGGTTCAACCCTTCGGCTTTGGGCTGAACCTGACCGATTTCACCATGTCGGACGTATTGTGGGGCATTTTCGATCCTGCGGGCGCGCTGCCGCGTGATCCGGCGACGATTGCGCTGGATGCGACAGGAACCGCGGAAGTGCTGATGAATATCTTCGATCCTGAAATCGACGTCGAATCCGACGAAGCGCCGGGGGAACTGCACTCGCTGAAGATCAACGAACTGCTGGTTTCGCTGGTTGGTGCCAAACTGACCGGTACCGGTGATTTTGCTTTCGACAACACCAATACCGAAGAGTTTGATGGCCTGCCCAGCCCAAGCGGCGTGGCGAACCTTCGGCTGGTTGGCGCCAACCAGTTGATCGACACTCTGATCGGCATGGGAATCATCTCGGAAGAAGACGCGCTGGGTGCCCGCATGATGATGGGTCTGATGGCAGTTCCGGGCGAAGAGCCGGACACACTGAACTCGAAGATCGAGTTCACCGAAGACGGCCAGATCCTGGCGAATGGTCAGCGTATCAAGTGACAATCAACGGAAAGGGCCGCGCAACATGCGGCCCTTTCTCTGCCCTGCCAACCCTTGCCCAAACCTCTGAAACGGCACGGGTTCACCGCGATACTCAACGCACAATCTGGTCACAGGTCTTGCGAGACGGGCGGTCCAAGGCTAGGTCCTTGGCAATCAACCCGGAGGCCTCATGACCTGCTCACCAGAAGAAATCAGCCATCACTTGCTTGACGTGGCCCGCAAGGCAGGCGCGGACGCGGCGGATGCCATCGTTATCGACGGATCCTCTGTTTCCGTCGAAGTGCGGGGCGGCGCGCTGGAACATGCCGAGCGCTCGGAAGGGACTGATTTGGGATTTCGGGTGTTTCTGGGCAAACGATCCGCCATTGTGTCCAGTTCCGACAGCCGCCCTGAAACCCTGCGCGCCATGGCGGAACGAGCTGTCGCAATGGCCAGGGAGGCCCCCGAAGATCCGTTTTCCGGGCTGGCTGACAAGGACCAGCTGGTCACAGACTGGAACATAGAGTCACTGGAATTATCAGACCCCGCCCCGGCCCCGTCTGCCGAAGCCCTGATGCAGGATGCCCTGACGGCCGAGGCCGCAGCGCTGGCCGTCGCCGGCGTCACCCAGGTGTCGGATGCGGCCGCAAGCTATGGAACCCACCACGTGCATCTGGCCGCGACAAACGGGTTCACCGGCGGGTACGCGCGCAGCAGCCGGTCGGTTTCCTGTGTTGCGATCTCGGGCGAAGGCACGGGGATGGAACGGGACTATGACGGTGACAGCCGGACGTTCCAATCCGACCTGCGCAGCGCGGAAGAAATCGGGCGCACTGCAGGCGAACGCGCCGTGCAACAGGTTGGTGCGCGCAAACCTGAGACGGGAAGTTTTCCGGTGCTCTTCGACGAACGGATCTCGTCCTCGCTCATCGGCCACCTTCTGGCCGCCAGCAATGGCGCGGCGATCGCACGGGGCGCATCTTGGATCAAGGATTGTTTGGGGCAGGACGTTCTGCCTGCGCATCTGTCCCTGATCGAAGACCCGCACCGCCCGCGCATTTCGGGCTCGCGTCCCTTTGATGCCGAGGGTCTGCCGACACGACGCCGGGCAATCGTGGAAAACGGCGTTCTGACCGGCTGGACGCTGGACCTGTCAAGCGGGCGAAAACTGGATATGGCGTCCACGGGAAATGCCGCGCGAGGGGTCTCGGGCCCGCCATCGCCCAGCAACTGGAACCTGAGCCTGACACAAGGTGACCAAAGCCGCGCCGACCTGCTGCGCGATATGGGAACCGGGTTGCTGGTCACATCCATGATCGGTTCAACGATCAACCCCAATACCGGTGACTATTCAAGGGGTGCATCGGGCTTCTGGGTCGAGAATGGCGAGATCACGCATCCGGTCAATGAATGCACCATCGCGGGCAATCTGCGGGACATGCTGCGCCGGATCATCCCGGCGAACGATGCCCGCCCATACCTGTCGCGCGTGGTTCCGTCGCTTCTGATCGAAGGAATGACACTTGCCGGCAACTGATCTGCCCCTGCTGATCGAGGCGGCGCTGGAGGCCGGCAAGATCGCCACGCGCTATTCCGGCACGCAAGCACAGCGCTGGGACAAACCCGATGGCGCCGGCCCAGTGACCGAGGCGGATCTTGCCGTGAACACGATGCTAGAGGAGCGGTTGTGTTCGGCGCGACCGGGCTATGGCTGGCTCAGTGAAGAATCCGAGGATTCCACCGACCGGCTGGACCGCAACAGCACTTTCATCATCGACCCGATCGACGGCACCCGGAGCTTTGCAGAAGGCGCGCGCACCTGGGCACATTCCATAGCCGTCGCCGATAACGGCGTGGTGACGGCGGCGGTCATTTACCTGCCGATGCGGGATTTGCTGTACACGGCGGCCCAAGGTCAGGGCGCGTCTCTCAATGGTAAGACGATCACGACCTCGGACACCGCAGAGCTTTTGCAATCAGAAATTCTGGCCGCCAAGCCAAATCTTGACGCACGGCATTGGCGCAATGCGCAGGCGCCAGAATTCGAACGCGCGTATCGTCCGTCACTTGCCTATCGCATGGCTTTGGTTGCGCAGGGGCGGTTCGACGGCATGCTGACCCTGCGCCCCAGTTGGGAATGGGACATTGCCGCCGGCGACCTGATCATCCGAGAGGCCGGCGGCGTGTGTTCCGACCGTACGGGTCAACGGCTGATCTTCAACAACATGCATCCCAGGTTGAACGGCGTGATCGCCGCCAGCGCCTCGATTCATCAGCAACTGTCGGCACTGCTGGATCCGGCCGGGCCGGGAATTGGAACATGAGCAAACCGCGCTCACTCAGCCTGGCCGCCTACAGGGTGTTGTCATGGGGGTTGCGCAACGGGGTTGCGCCGCAATCCAACCTGCCGCGCCCCAAAGGTGAGTTGCTATGGATCCATGTTGCCACACCGGATCGGCTGCGGGCTGTGACCGACTTCTGCCGTCGGCTGTCGCAGGTCAGGGCCAAGCTGAATTTCCTGCTGACAGCCCCCCCGGATGAGGATCTGTCCAACTGGCCGGACAGCAGGTTCCCTTTGATCAACCTGCCACAGGAACAGAGTGGCGCCGCCCGCGAGTTTATCGAATACTGGCGTCCGAACATGGGGTTGTGGGTCGGTGGCGATCTGATGCCCAACATTGTCACGCGCGCTGACGAACAGGCGATCCCGCTGGTCCTGTTCGACGCCCAATTCAGCGTCACTCTGTCCCGGAACGCCCGTTGGCTGCCGGACATCACACGGGTGACCTTTGACTGTTTCCGCAAGATTCTCACGCCATCCGCCGAGACGGCTCGACAGATCCGCCGCCTCGGAATCCAATCCGGAAAAGTTGCGGAATCACCGCCTTTGCGGATCAGCCCCAACCCTCGGCCCTGGCCAGAAGACGAACTTATCGAGACCACTCATACACTTGCCGGGCGCCCGGTTTGGCTGGCGGCATGGGTTCAGGACAAGGAGTTCATCTCGGTTCTGACAGCCCACCGTCAGGCACTGCGGATGCTGCATCGGCTGGTTCTGGTGTTGCACGTGGCAAACGAGCCGGAAGTCTCGCCGCTGAGACGGCGGCTGGAATCGATGGACCTGCGCTGCGTCAACTGGGATGAAGGGGACATGATTGAAGATACCACGCAGGTCGTCCTGACATCGGACCCCGAAAACCTGGGCCTGTGGCATCGCATGGCACCAGTGACCTTCATGGGCAGTTCACTGGAACGCGGCGCGGGCGGTCAGGATCCGTCCGAAGCAATCGCGCTGGGGTCTGCGATCATGTTCGGACCATATGTGCATCGCCATCAGGAATTCTATTCCAGCCTGCAACAGGTGAACGCCGCCAAAGAGGTTAAAACGGCAACCGAACTGGGCGACGCCGTTGTGCAGCTTCTGGCGCCGGATCAAGCTGCCGACATGGCGTTGGCGGGATGGCAATTGTTGACCGAAGGCGCACCGCAGGCTGACGCCCTGATCGAAATGGTGCAGGATATTCTGGATCAGCGGAGTGCGGATCATGCGGGCACCTGATTTCTGGAATACGACCCCGGACCAACCGGATCTTAGGGCGCGTATGCTGGCACCGTTGGGGCGCCTGTATGCAGCGGCAACCGCCCGTAGGATCGCCTCGGAATCCGGCGAAAAGCCGGGTGTGCCCGTGATCTGTATCGGCAACCTCAATGCTGGTGGAACCGGTAAGACACCAACGGTGATCTGGACCCTTGAACAGCTTCGAGGCGCCTGGCACGAACCACATGTCGTCACGCGGGGGCACGGAGGCTCTTTGGATGGGCCGGTGCAGGTTGATCCGGCCCGGCACACGGCTGCCGAAGTAGGAGACGAGCCGCTGCTTCTGGCGATGTTTGCCGAAGTCTGGGTTGCCAAGGACAGGGCGGCGGGCGCACGGGCCGCCGCAGCGGCGGGCGCCACGGCAATCGTGCTGGATGACGGTTTTCAAAACCCCTCGGTGGCCAAGGATTTCTCGATCATTGTTGTCGATGCTCAACGCGGGTTCGGAAACGGTTTGTGCCTGCCTGCCGGGCCACTGCGGGAACCGGTCGACATCGGATTGAAACGGGCCGACCTTGTGTTGTCTCTGGGCGATGAGGCCGCGCAAATGGCTTTCACCGGTCAGTGGGGCGACAAGTTGTCTGTTCCCCATGTCACCGGAGCAATCGAGCCCCTGCAAACCGGCATGGACTGGACCGGCACACGCGCTTTGGCATTTGCCGGTATCGGCCACCCCGAGAAGTTCTTCAAAACCCTGCGACAGCTGGGCGTAGACCTGGTCCGCGCCGAAGCCCTGGACGACCACCAGCCTCTGACTCAGGCACTGATGGCCCGTCTGGAAAACGAGGCGCGCCAACTGGGTATTCAGATGATAACGACCGAGAAAGACGCCGTACGTCTGCCCCCGGCTTTTCGGAGCAAAGTGATCACTCTGCCGGTTCGTCTGCGAGTGGGCGAAACTGACAAGGTCCGCGACATGCTATTGAATGCAGCACCTGCACCAAAATAGGCCCGGTCGGCCCCTACAGGGCCAACCGGAAAAGGGTTTTTAGCCGCCCAGTTCGTCTTCGATCAGCTTTTTGAAGTCAGCGTAGGACTGGTTGTCGACTTTCTTGCCGTTCACAAGGAACGACGGGGTCGACTGAATACCATCTCGTTCGGCGTTTTCCTGATACCACGCAGCCAATGTCCGCGCCTTGGTACCGTCTTGCAGGCAAGCCTCAAGCTGGTTGCCATCGATGCCGGCCAAACGACCGATCTTGCGCAGCTCATCCACGATCTCGGCCGGACCACCTGCGCGTGTCCATTCTGCCTGCCCTTCATAGATCAGGTCTGTGATACCGAAGAACTTTTCGGGGCCAGCGCAGCGTGCAACCATCGATGCCCAAAGGCCGTAGCGGTCAAAATACACCTCACGATAGGTAAACTTGACCTTGCCGGTGTCGATGAAGTCTTTCTTGAGCTGCTTATACGCGCCTGTGTGGAAGTTTGCGCAGTGCGGGCAGGTATATGATGCATATTCGACGATTTCGACAGGTGCATCCTCAGCGCCCTGCACCATCTCGACGATCGTCGAAGTATCCAGGTCTGCCTCCTGCGCTTCGGCGGCACTGACCAGTGGAATGGTGACATTGGTGTTCGACCCTGTCAGCCAATAGCCGCCAGCGGCCACGGCGACGGCCGCACAGATTACGGTTGCAATACGGCTCATTTTCAGCCCTTTCTCAGCGTTTCTGTTTGGATAAAACGTTGCGCCCGAGACGTTCAAGAGCCGCGCGCAAATCTTCATCATGTACATCGCGTGACATTTTGTCGGCCTCGGCGGCAATGTCAGGCGCAATCTGGGGTTTGGCTTGCTTCGGCTTGTGGTCGAAACTGGCCTGCCCCTCGGCAAATCCGGTCGGAGCGGTCTGGGTGATACGGACACGGCTGATGGCGTTGTAGCCATAGACCGCGTTTACCTTGCCGCGCAGCTGTTCCTTCTGCATTTCCAGCATCGGAGCCTGTGGCCCGGTCGTTAACACAGTTAGGGTGGCACCAAATCCGCCCTTGCCATAACCCACTTTGACCGGGCGCGCGATGGCGGCGGTTTCCTGGCCGACAATCTCGGCCCAGTGGGTCAAAAGCCGCGACACGGCAAACCCCCGGCTTTCCCCGGCGCGCCGGATCTGATCGTTCAGCAAGGATGCGGTGCGTTTGAACCCGCGGGTCGAAGAACGTCTGCGTTGCATCTGGTTTCCTGCTCCTACACCTCTATTGTACTGGGCAGGCCACCATGTGCCAGCGAAACCCGACCGGGAGTTGAATAAAACTTGCGTGACTCTGCTGAATTCACCGTCAGTGATGCGTTGCTGGAATGGTACGACCGGCACGCCCGCGAAATGCCATGGCGCATCGGTCCGGCAGATCGCGCCGCCGGGATGCGCCCCGACCCCTATCGGGTCTGGCTGTCCGAAGTGATGTTGCAGCAGACAACAGTTGCCGCCGTTCGCGACTATTTCCTGCGCTTCACCACCCGATGGCCTACGGTTCAGGCTCTGGCCGCCGCACCGGACGATCAGGTCATGGGGGAATGGGCCGGGCTTGGCTATTACGCCCGCGCCCGCAATCTTTTGAAATGCGCCCGGGCCGTCACGCAAGACTACGATGGCCGGTTTCCCGACAGCGTTGAAGCGCTGCTGAACCTACCCGGCATAGGCCCCTATACCGCCGCTGCGATCTCGGCCATCGCGTTTGATCGGCCTGAAACCGTGCTGGACGGAAACGTCGAGCGTGTCATGGCCCGGCTCCATGACATTCACGATCCGCTGCCCGGCTCCAAACCCCTGCTGAAGGAAAAGGCGTCGACCCTGACCCCGGCCACACGTCCTGGCGATTACGCGCAGGCGGTCATGGATTTGGGGGCAACCATCTGCACGCCAAAGTCGCCGGCATGTGGCATTTGCCCCCTGCGTGACCCCTGTCAGAGCCGCGTCGCAGGCACCCAGGCCGACCTGCCACGAAAAACACCCAAAAAGCCCAAATCCACGCGCTATGGGCACGTGTATGTTGCGCAAAGCGCAGACGGGGCCATGGTGCTGGAACGCCGGCCTGACAAAGGTTTGCTGGGCGGAATGCTGGGCTGGCCCGGATCAGAGTGGAACGATGCCCCGGCCGAACGGCCTCCGTTCCCGGCGAATTGGAAGATGTTGCCGGGCGAAGTCCGCCATACATTTACGCATTTCCACCTGATTTTGCGGATCTGGACCACGGATGCCGCCGATCACGACGTACCCGAACATCTGACAGTTGTAGACAAACACAGCTTCAGGCCCGGCGACCTGCCAACCGTGATGCGCAAGGCCTATGATCTTTGGCGAGGACAATAAGTCCGCTGTGCAAATCTTCGGGCCATGGCTAGGATATCTCCGTAAAGTCGGAGCAGAAAAGATGATCGCAACAGGCACATTGTCCCGCTGGCAATCTGCATCCCCTTTCTGGGTGTCGCTGCTGCTGATTCCGCTGGTCTGGTTTTCAGCTGCCACCGGTGGATGGTCACTGCTGCTGGTTCCTGCCGCAACCTGGTGGGCTTTTGCAGTGCTGGACCGGATCACCGGGCTCAACACGCAAAACGCCGACCCCGATACGCCGGACACGGCGCTGCAATGGTACATATTACTGACAAAACTCTGGGCCCCGATCCAGTTCGTCACCCTTTTTGGTCTGATCTGGTACGCAACCCACGGCACCCATCTGTCAACGCTTGAGAAAATCGGCCTCTTTTTTGGCATGGGCGTCATTTCGGGCACGATTGGGATCAATTACAGCCACGAGTTGATGCACCAGAAAAGCCATATGGAACGCTGGCTGGGGGACATCCTTCTTGCCATGGTGCTGTATTCTCATTTTCGGTCCGAGCACCTGTTGGTCCATCACCGCCATGTTGGCACCCCACGCGATCCGGTAACGGCGCGCTACAACGAAGGTTTCCATCGCTTCTATCCCCGCGTTCTGTGGCAATGCTGGGTTTCGGCCTTCAACGCCGAGCGCAACAAGCTGGCCCGCATCGGCAGACCGTGGACAGATCGTTCAAACCCGTTCTGGCGGTACTGGGCGTTGCAAGGTGGGATGCTGGCACTGGCCGGCCTGATCGGAGGATGGTCCGGCGTGGCGTTGTTTCTGCTTCAGGCTGGTGTCGCGATCTGGCAGCTCGAGCTGGTCAATTACGTCGAACATTACGGCCTGACCCGAAAACACCTGGGCGACGGACGGTACGAGCATGTCCTGCCACGCCATTCCTGGAATGCCTCGCAGAAAGCTTCGAACTGGTTGCTGATCAATCTTCAGCGCCATTCGGACCACCATTACAAACCCAATCGCCGGTTTCCGCTGCTGCAACATCACGCGTCGGACGCAGCCCCACAATTGCCCTATGGCTATCCCGTCATGACCGTGTTCGCTATGATCCCTCCGCTTTGGCGGCGGGTCATGAACCCGCGCGTTCGCGCGTGGCGACGCCACTATTATCCCGAGATCACCGACTGGCACCCCTACAACAAATCTTTGAACCCCATGCCCAAAGCGTGACCGCAGCGCGCACTGGCGCGCTGCTTGACCCAACTGTCAGCACTGCATCTGCGATCCTGTTCTGACGGGCGGGAGGCCCTCAGCTTTTCATCACCCAGACATCCATCGGCGCCTCGACCCCTCGCACGGTTTGGTCGCGGCAGGCACCAAAACCGGCCATGACCTCCGGCGCCTGCGGGTTTTCTTCCTCAACCCGCAAACGCACGGCATCGCTGACAACGATACGCGCCTTGAAATCACGCGTCAGTGCCTCAAGCTTGGCCGCCACATTGACCGCATCGCCAATCACCGCGAATTCCAACCGGTTGGCGCCGATATCCCCAAGTACGACCGAGCCGTAATGCACCCCAACGCCGACATGGATTTCGGGCTCTCCCACCCTGCGACGTTCCAGATTCCAACGGTCGATCACACCCACCATCGCACGCGCGCAGTCCAGGGCATTGCTCGCGTCCAGGGGCGTCGGCACCGGAGTGCCGAAGGTCGCCATCAAACCGTCGCCCAGATACTTGTCCAAGGTACCGTGGTGCCGGAATACCTCGGTTTCCATACGGGCATGAAACCCGCGCAGAACCTCGATCACTTCATAGGGATCCCGCCCGGCGGCGTATTTGGTGAACCCGACGATATCGATGAACAGAACGGCCACATCTTCTTTGCGGACCTGTTTCAGCGGTTCATCGTTCTGGCTCAGCTCATCCACCACATTGGGCGAGAAATACCGCGACAGGTTGGCCCGTTCACGTTCCAATCCTGCGTTGTTCATCAACAATTGATTGAGACGCCGCATCGAAATGCCCAGCGTTACCGCGACCATTATGAATACGATCACTTGCTGGATACGTTGAGGGACCATGAAACTGTTGGGGTCCAACAGCTCGGCAACATCCGGATAGCCCTGCAAGGCCTCTGCAACCTTTTCGCTGATCCCCGGAATCGGCGTTGCCACCCACGAGGCAACGATCCAACCGATCGTCCACATCAATGCCGTCCACGAACCGATGGCAATGACCGTTCGCCAGGAATAAGCTAGGGTTCCAGCCGCCAGGATGACGAAAAAGTACTGAAAATTGTCGAACCGGTATTGCATGGCCAGAGGGCGAACATCGTCACTGAACGGGTTGGGCACGATCATTCCAAGGGTCATGATCAGCAAATCCACGAAGATCAAAAGAAGCTCGACCCGCGATTGTCCCACCCGACCGGAACGGCGGATCAGCCAACCGTTGGCGCAGATCAGCAGCAGAATGAAGTGATACCAAAGCACCTCCCATTGCGGGTTCAGGAAAACCAGAAGAACCCCGGTCAGCGCCATCGCCACCCAGCGCGCGCGGACGGCCAGTTCCAACCCTTCTCGCTTGTGCCGCTCCAACGCGGCCTCGGTGTATTTGTTGTCCAGATCGAACGTGTCAGGTTCCGTGAAAAACAGACTGCGGCGGGGCTGCGCGGTTGTCTCGGTCATGGCCGTGATCTTTCTTGCAGTGTCAGGGTCAACAACATGCAATCACTGTTGATCCGAAAACAAAAGACCCCGCCGTAGGATCGGCGGGGCAAGGCGTAGTGCCTTGTGTCAGGCCACAGGCACCGGCGGTGTTCTTTGTATCAGTTCATCTCGGCCCGGATCTGCTGGCGCAGAACGTCGATCGGAACCGTTTTGCCGTCACGCTTGAAGCACCAATAGGTCCAGCCATTGCAGGACGGCGCATTTTCCAGATGGGCGCCCACCTGATGGATCGAGCCTTTGACGTTGTCACCGACCAATGTGCCATCGGCCCTGACCTTGGCTTTGTGGCGCTGGTTCATGGAATACAACTCTTCGCCCGGGCGCAGCATGCCACGTTCGACCAATTGCCCGAAGGGCACGCGCGGTTCGGCGCGTTTGCTGGCACTGACTTCCAGAGCCTCACGATCGAACTTGCGGACCTTGGCAATACGCTTCTCGGCCACCTTGCGGTAGCTTTCCTCGCGCTCGATCCCGATGAACTCGCGACCCAGCATTTTGGCGACTGCACCGGTTGTACCTGTGCCAAAGAACGGATCCAAAATCACATCGCCCGGATTGGTCGAGCCAATCAACACGCGGTGCAGCAGCGATTCCGGCTTTTGTGTCGGGTGTGCCTTGTCGCCGTTTTCATCTTTTAGACGCTCATGCCCGGTGCAGATCGGCAGCACCCAATCGCTGCGCATCTGCACGCCTTCGTTCAGAGCCTTTAGCGCCTCATAGTTGAAGGTGTATTTCGCGCCTTCGCGTTTGCTGGCCCAGATCATCGTCTCATGCGCGTTGGTAAAGCGCTTGCCCCGGAAATTCGGCATCGGGTTCGACTTGCGCCAGACCACATCGTTGAGGATCCAATATCCTGCGTCCTGCAAAGCCGAGCCTACACGGAAAATATTGTGGTAAGAACCGATCACCCAGATCGCGCCGTTGGGCTTCAGCAGACGGTGTGCTGCCTTCAACCATTCGCGCGTGAACTGGTCATAGGCACCAAAGCTGGAAAACTGGTCCCAGTGATCATCAACCGCATCCACCTGAGAGTTATCCGGGCGGTGCAACTGGCCTTTCAGCTGTAAGTTATAGGGAGGATCGGCGAAAATCAGGTCAACCGACGCCTCGGGCAGACTGTTCATCACTTCGATGCAGTCACCGGATAGAATCGTGTTTAAAGGGAGCGCTTTTGCGCCCTTTTTGGTGGTCGTTGTCATATCACTGCCTCAAGTATCCACGGCGCTTTTGCGCTCATTTGGTTGAGACAAGGATGAGTCAAAGACGATTCGCCGTCAATTTCTTTTTTGAATCAGCGACTTACGATTTACTCTTGATACAAGATATTGTGCACTGGCTTGAACGAACGTCTATGGTGTGGGGTCACGCCAAGATTTTGCAGCGCTTCCTTGTGTTGTTTTGACGGATAACCGGCGTTGGTTTCCCATCCATATCCCGGATGCTGTTGCGCCAAATCCACCATCACCTGATCGCGCCAGTTTTTCGCAAGGATCGAGGCGGCTGCAATCGACACCGATCGGGCATCCCCCTTCACGACGGCCTGCGACGGGATTTTCAGGCCGCGTGGAATCATATTCCCGTCGATCAGCAGGAAATCGGGGGCCGGCGACAGTGCCTCAACCGCGCGCAGCATCGCCAGATGCGATGCCCTGAGGATGTTGATCTCGTCAATCTCGGCGACCGAGGCTTCGGCCACGGCAAACTCGGCGCTGTGCCGGATCTCGGCATCCAGGGCGGCCCGACGTCTGGCCGTCAGCTTCTTGGAATCATTCAACCCTTCGGGGATGGCCTGTGGGTTCAGGATCACCGCTGCCGCGACGACCGGGCCGGCCAAGGGGCCGCGCCCGACCTCATCCACGCCCGCGATGCGGCAATGGCCCCGGCCCAGCAGCGCCTGTTCAAGTTCGAAATCTGGTTTTGTCATGCCTTTGGAAAACCGTGTTTCACACAGCGCCGCAAGAAAAAAAGAGAGGGCAGCCCACACCGCCCTCTCTCACACGGCGCTTCTGTGGCGCCGCTCCTGCTCAACCGGTGTTACTGGTAAACGACACGGTATCCTTTCTGGCGCAGGCACGCGGGTTCGTATGCCCGCTTGACCTTTTGCCCATTCCAGAAACCGACTTTGCACTCTTGCGGCAGGCTATTGGCATGTTTGTAGTGCTTCTTGAGGCATTTCGGCCCAAGCAGCGGATGATCCTGTGAATACCCGTTGAATGTGCGCAGGCAGCGCTGGGGCAGATCATAACGCGCCACGCGCGGCGGCAGAGGGCGCACCGGCTGCGGCGTGTAAGGTGCCGGGGTATAGGTTTGGTGGCGAGTCGCCCGATCCTTTTTCTTTTCCTTGTTGTAATAGTGAACCCCGGCCCCGATGATCGCGATGGCGGCCAGCCCGCCAAGAATGTCCTTTGCGTCCGCAGCCCGTGCCTGAGACGCAGACACCCCGGTTATTGCAACCGCGGTCGCAACGATGAATGCGATGAATTTCCTGTGCATGATGCGTGTCCTTCATAGTGTTTGGGCGACCGTGTGACGGAGCGCGTCCTGATTGCCCTGACACTGGGGGCGACCGGCCCAGACAAGCAATAACGGCCCGGTGTTATCGAATATCAGAACCCGCAAACCCCTTGGGTTATTGAATATCGCGGCGACTCGTGCGCAGGATGCGGCCTATGAAACAGATCCTCTCTTCTCTGACCTTTGCGGTCCTGATATCGCTTGGCTCTGCTGCGTCTGCGGCGGATTGCTATGCGGATTACAAGGCAAAGAAAGACAACCCGCTGCGTTTGCATTATGGGGTTATCCAGGTCTCGAACTGCGACAAGGGCCAGGCCCAAGCAGAAATCGCCCAGCGCCTGAGCGCGTCAGGCTGGACCTTGCTTGAAGTGCAGTCCGTTTTCGGGCCGGAAGGGTTGGATCAGAGGAAAGGCAATGCCGGACAATTCTATCTCCGTTTCTGACGCACGCCGGTCGGGGGTCCGTCTGGTTGTGCTGGGCGTCGCAGCCATTATCGCCATTCTGATCACCGCTGCCGTTTTCCTGTTCTGGACCCTGCCGGACGCGAACGCATTCAACGCGCGGGTCGAGCGATTGTTCATCGAGACCGATCTGACCTCGCAAACCGAAATCCGGTTGCTTGAAATTCTGGCTCAGTCCGGCACCGCCTTCGCCGACACCCTGTCCAGCTATCGGATGGTGATCTATGTGCTGCTGGTTTTTGCCTGCGCCATGATGGCCTCGGCATTGGTCTTTCTGGTGATGCTGGTACTGCTGAACCGACGCATGGCGCAGATCGAACGCACCGGCATTCAGGTGACCTCGTTGCTGATCAGCCGCGAGGAAAACACCGTCTACCTCAACAACATGGATTTCAAACTCACGCCTGCCGCCATGGAAACCTTATCGGTTCTGGCTGAATCGCGACTGGATGATGAGGTTTTGTCCGGCGCCCAGATCGAGGCGATGATTTCCGGCCGTAATGAAGCCGATTGCGACGAAGCCGCAGGCGCGACGCGGATCAAACGGTTGCGGGATGCGCTTGGCAATCAGATGGTCAGTGAACTTCTGGTCAAAAACATCGCCAAAAAAGGGTACATGCTGTCCATCGAAAAAGACGTCATACAAATGGTCTGAACCTTGCTGCATGACCGTATGCGTTGGCACTTTTCCCTTCTGCGCCTCTTGGAATGTGGGATGCAAAGCCCCATTCTAGAAAAAACCCAGGCAAGGGAGGTCGCATATGAACGTCCACGCCGCACCAAAAATCAATGGGTATGGAATATCGGTTGAATCGCTGAATGGCACAATTGCCATTTATCGCAATGATGTGCTTTTGGCTGAAAGCACAGATGCCAAGGTGATGTATGAAACGCGCCTGCCGCCCACGATCTATGTTCCCCGCGCGGATGTCTGTGTTGATTTGAGCGAAGAAACAGACCTGCAAACATTCTGCCCGTTCAAAGGCACTGCCACGTATCACGACATCAATCTGGGGTCCGAAAACCTGGCCAATTCTGTCTGGGCCTATGAGGAAGCCCTGCCCGAAAGCGCGGCCATTCAAGGCTGTATCGGCTTTGTGCCCGGCGCCTATACGAAGATCGATCTGGGCGACAACCGCCTTCGCGAACCTGAAGACGGCAACATCAGCGGGCCCCTGATTGATTGGTTGATGCGTGGTGCTTCGACCGCGGCAACGCCCGAAAGCTTTACCGAAGCGCTGGCCGAAAAGATGCTGGAGCATGGCATCGCAATACAAAGGCTGAGCATTCTGGCCTGGTCCCTTCACCCCCTGATCGCGGGAAAGCACTATATCTGGGAAAAAGATGAAGAAGAGATTCTGACCCGGGCTCCGACATACGAAATCTATGATCACCCAGCTTTCATCAACAGCCCCTTGCGGCATGTCTCGAACGGCCTGGGTGGCGTGCGGCAAAGGTTGAATGATGAAAACCCGCATAACAGCTTCCCGATCATGGAGGACCTGCGGGCCAAGGGCGCAACAGATTACGTGGCCATGCCCTTGCCGTTTTCCGACGGGCGCACCAATGTTCTGACGCTGACCTGCGATCACCCGGACGGGTTTACCACCGAAAATCTGGGCCTTGTCTTTGAATGTTCCTCGGTAATCGCCCGTTTCTACGAAGTGTTCATGCAGCGCGAAAACGCGCAGGTCCTGCTGGAAACCTATGTCGGCAAACGCACCGGCGCGCGCGTATTGGGCGGCGAAATCAGGCGGGGTGACGGGGATGAGATCGACGCCGCCATCATGTTCTGCGACCTCCGTAATTCAACGAGCCTGGAAGAGAAGCTGGGCCGGGGCGAGTATATCAATCTGCTGAACGAGTTCTTTGAAACGGTCTCGGGCATTGTTCATGACAACAACGGAGAAGTCCTGAAGTTCATTGGCGACGCTGTGCTTGCCGTCTTCCCGGCAACGGACGAGGATGCCAGTACGGCCCGCACCAATGCCCAGCGCTCGGCGATCAAAATCGTCGAAACTTTGGGAGAGCTGCGAAAAGTAGGTACGGACAGGCATTGCGACTGTTCGATCGGCGTCGCGTATGGGCGTGTCACCTACGGCAATGTGGGATCTCGCGAACGGCTTGATTTCACAGTTATCGGTCAGGCCGCAAACATCGCCGCACGTTTGGGCGAGTTCGGCAAGTCGCAAGGGCACCGCATTGTCGTTTCAGAAGACATCGAACCCGCCTGTTCCAATGCTGTACCGCTGGGAGACGTCAATCTGCACAATGTGTCCCGTCCCGTCAGATCATACGCTTTACGAACCGCAGCCGATGAGATTCTGAACGGTTGAGGCCTGTCGTTTGCAGTTCTGAAGAAACCCGCATTGCCTTGATCAACGTGACGCCCTTGCGATCATGCTTCACCGATCACTTCGATCCGGAGGCGTTCTGCTCAAACGGCCCCCAACAAGATCAATGCGGTCTGCGCCGGCGAGATCGTGTTCTGAAGTTGCGCAATCTGACTTCTGGCCAAATAGGTGTCGGTCAGTTTCTCAACAGACTGTGGGTTCGAAAACTGTGCCAGGTCATCCGAGCCGGTCAGATTGAGCAACCTAGCCTTGAACTCGACCAGTTGTTTGTCAATGTCCAGCTGCGCAAAGGATGACGGCAGTCCAAGTGCCGTTTCCATCATGCTGCGCAAAGGTGGCAGCCCCATAAGATCAAACCACTTTGTGTCTGCGCTTGAGGTCCTGTTGGCAAGATCCGAAAGCTCTCGTTGTGCATAGAGCGAAATTCGCATCGTTTCATCCGACTCGCCAACGGCGATTTCAAACCTGGCCGTCAAATTGGCCTGGGCGATTTGCTCCATGTCGGACGTCCGCGCGGTTTTTCGGACAGCTCCGGGACCAAACCCAAAGGCGTCAGAAAATGCCCGGTATCGCTTGTCGGCCAAACGATTGGACAACGCGTCATCCGCCTGTGTCCCATCCTCGAGGATTTTGCGTATGAAGAACCGGTTGTCCAAATCTCCTTCCAAGCCGAACGCACCCAAAGCGACCTGCAACAACCTGCGATCCGAAACCAGCTCTTCAGCGGATTGGATTTTCCCGATGTTGTCCAGAAAATACTTTGTCTCTCTTTCATTTGCAGCTGACGACGAAAAACTCTGAAACTGACTGTCATAGGTACGTTGCAGGAACCGCCAGCCCACGACTCCGCCGCTTGGGATGACGGGTTGGAATGTCATTGCTGGTAAGTCATCAGCCGCTCTTCGCGCGGCAGAAGCGAGCGAAGCGATTTGAGGCACTTGTAATAATGCTCTGCAACCAGGGCATCCGTGGCTTCGGCCAAGACCCGACGGCTATCTGCATCCGTAAAAACCTGGCTCAGCTCTTCCACGCGGCGCAACAGTTGCTGACGTGCTTGGCAAGGTTCGATGTCCCCTGACAATACAAGCTGCGCGGCATAACAGACGCGGCGCACCGGCGTATTCACCTCATCCGGATGAATCGCGTCCCGCAATCGAAGTACATTTGCCTGGGGCGTCATAATAGAAAACCGGCCGCGGCGATCGCCGTTCTCAATTACGACCCCGTTGATCAGAACCCTTTCTTTCGGGGCAAGCTTTAGGACCAGACCGCTCATCAAGTTGCCCTCATTTGGCGCAACCCGCGCAGTACGGCCGTGTTGATTTCCACCAACGGCTCAACGGTTGCGCCGTCTCCCAGAACGCGGCTGCTGTGTTGTTCGGTGAATTCGGCAAGGTAGAAGATCCTGGCTCTCAGGTCGTTGGGCAGGGCATTCTCGGAATCGGCAACGCCGGTTGCGAGCACCCCCCATAGCCGCCGGTTTTCGTGCACGGCCTGAACAAAACCCGAAAAATCCGTTGCCTTTTGTGCTGTTGCTGCCTTCAGGCGCCGTGTGATCCTTGAAATCGCTTCGTATTCTGTGTCTCGAGGCGTCCGAGTCGGCGCGGTGGTTTGCGCATAAGTTTGATGGGCTAGGGTTTGCGGTGTCACTTGAAATCCTTCCAAAGGGCCGTCATCAGGCAGTCATTGATGGGGCGCGAAGAACGCGCCCCAACCGATTTCGCGAATTAGCGGAACAGCGACAGAATCGACTGCGGTGCCTGATTGGCGATCGAAAGCGACTGTGTTGCCAACTGTTGCTGAACCTGAAGCGCCTGTAGCCGCGCCGAAGTCTCTTCCATGTCCGCGTCGACCAGAGACCCGATACCTGACTTGAACGAGTCGGACAGGTTCGAGATGAACTCTTTCTGAGTTTCGATCCGGCCTTGGGAGGAACCGAAAGCAGCTGATGCATCGATCGAAGTATCGATCAGCGATTCAACGGCGGCCAGGGCAGCGGTCGCACCCGCACCGGTCGATACATCAATGCCGGCCAGCGCGCCAAGACCACCTGCGCCGGCGTTCACGAATTGAGCCGAGAATGAAATGTCAGAGCCCGTACCGTTGGTGATGGACAGGGTTCCTGCTGTACCCGAGTCATAGTCGACGGTCAGACCGGTAATCCCAAGCTCTTCAATCTTCGATTTCAATCCAACGGCAACCAGATCACCGGTTGTTGTCGCGGCGGCGTCTTCGGCAGACACGGTATAGGACACGACCTGATCGTTGATCGCGACGACAACCTTGTCGCCGGCGGCAAATGCACCGCTGGATTCGTCGGTGACCAGCGCGGTCGCAGCAGTCGCGCCGTTGTCGATGGTTGCGCCGACGCGATCGTTGCCTGCCGATGCGCCGGTCGAACCGTCAAAAACCTGCTTGGTGACATAACCGCCGGTTGACAGGTTCTGCCCTGCAACGGTGATCGACGATGCGGTCACGGCCCCGGTATTGTCACGATCCAACGACGCCAGAACCGAAGCGGAACCAGCAGAGCCGTCAACCAGGTTCAGGCCATTGAACTGCGCTGCGCTGACAACGGACGCAATCTGATCTTTCAGAGCAGTCACATCATCATTGATTTTGCCTCGATCAACGTTGTCTTCCTGCGCGGCGACGATCTTGCCTTTCATCTGGGTCAGCAGATCAGTGACGGTTTCTGCGGCATTCCGGGCAACGGCGACGGTCGATTCGCCAAGCGCGAGGCTGTCCTTGATGGCGTTGAAACCTTTGACGTCCGACTCCATCACTTTGGAAATCGCCCATACTGCCGAGTTGTCCTTGGCCGTTGCGACATCCTTGCCGGTCGAGATCGCGTTCTGGGTCATTGCCAGGTTCTTGTTGACCGACTTGAGGGTTTGCAGCGCAACCATCGCGCCATTGTTTGTCAGAATGCTGGACATAGCTTTCATCCTTTTCGTTCGGGCCATTTTGCCCATGTTCACCCCGCACTATTTGCGGGCATTGGTGTCTTTCTGACCTGTGCGACGCGCCGCGTGGCCGTTCGCGCCACCTGTTGATCTCAGGTGCAACACCACTTTTGAACTCGATCCCCTAACGGAGTGCTAAAGCGCCCGGCCCAGAAATTTCGGATTTGAATCAAACTTCTGCCTATGCCCGCTTTTCCAGCTTTGCCGTGCTGCGCACCGCGAATTCACTTCGCTGTCCGTCTGCACCATAGGTGCTGAATTCCTGCCGAACGCGCCGCAATTCAGCCATTCGGCTGGCGACCGCCCGGATGCCTTCAGCCGCGCTGTTCAGCAGCGCCTGATTGCGCTCGGCTTTCTGTTGAACGCGAATCAGTGCCTCACTTTCCAGCACCTGAAGATCATTGATTGCCCCGATCAGCTTTTCTTTTTCAGGCACCATGCTGGACAAACGGTCCAGATCCCCCTGCACAAGTGCTGCACGTTCCAAATCCAGGACTTCTTCCAAAGACTTGATCAACGCTTTATCGGCCTTAGAAGTCATCGGTTTTCTCCATCAGTGACTTGAACAGAATTTCGGAAAGGCCCACGCCGCCGGACCGGGCCAGTTGCTGCGCCTGATGTTGAACAAGCATCGAAGAAAACTGATCCTCACCGGCGCCACCGCCAAAGGACTGACGGGTCTTTCCCAACCCGGCAGATTTCAGCGTTTCGGCCAGAAACGCGGCCTCCAGCTCTATGGCGGCGTTTTTCAGCCGGGTCTGGGGTGACTGTAATTGAGATACGTGAGGAAGGGTGGAAACCTTCATGGCATTCTCCGAATTTGCTTCGAACTTTCTCGATCAAAGGTGAAAGCGGTTAAAATAAACGTAACTTCCTACAGGCAGTGTTCCGACCAGTCACACGGAGCCGGAGCAAAATGCCCAACCCCCTAACGCTGGCGAACGCAACGCCGACCACAACCGAGAAAGCCGTCACATCTCGTAAGGCTCCGGGCCAAAACACTGGCTCGGAGAGCTTTCAGGATATCCTCGGGCAAGAGGTTGGTGCCACCGGCCGCCCTGAAGGCGAAAACGCTGCCATCAATGCCGAGCTGAAAATTGTCGAATCAAAGCCCGAACCTGTGCCGGAGACAACGGCCGAGGCATCTGAAACGGCCCATCCCACCCCGATTTCAGAACACATCGGCGAACAGCAACCCCCTTCTGCATTCCTGGAAACCCCGGACCTGGACGAGGTAAAGGTGGTGCCGGTTCAGTTGGCGGAGGTAAATCAAGCACCCTCGGAAACACTGAAACAACCACCGGTATCAGTACCAAAAGGTTTGCCCACACAAAGCGACACGCCTTCCCCGGTTCCGGCGCTCTCGCAGAAGGCGCTGGGTCCGACGTCCCAACCTGTGCAAGTGACAGCCATGACCGAAATCGGCCAGATGTTTGATCAGCTTGCAAAGCCCACAGGCACGGTCGAACAAACGGGGGCCGTCCCCTTTCCGCTGGACCCTGAAAAGAAGCCGTTGCCCGAAGTGAACATTCCGACGCCCAAACCGTCAGCGCCTGACCGGGCGCCCTCGGTGGCGCAGCTTCAGCTGATGGCAACTGCCGTTGAAGCCGAACCCGTGGCACCCGTTATCGAAGCTGAGGCCCTGCCGGCCGCCAGAGAGGAACCTTTGCCGCTGACCTCGCGTGAGTCCGCGCCTCAAATTACGGTTCCGTCCACTGCTGCCCGAACGGAAATCGCCCGGTCGATTGCTGGTCAGCTGTCAGCAGCTGTCCAGACTCGTATCGGATCAGGAGCAACGGAAATAGCGCTGAATCCGGAAGAGCTTGGGCGTGTGTCGATTGTTCTGAACGGTCGGGAGGACGGCCTGCAAATCACCATTGCGACCGAGCGCCCGGAAACCCTCGAATTAATGCGGCGTCATTTGTCCGTTCTGACAGAAGAGTTTCAGAAGCTGGGTTATGGGGATCTGAGCTTTGACCTGGGAACCTCTTGGGGTTCTAGCGCACATCAAAAGGATGCAAACGACGCTGACACACAATCCCCTTCACATTCTGAAGCTGCGCCGCATGAACGGATCGATCACACAACTTCCCAAACACAGTATCTGGCCTCGGGCCAAGGCATCGACATGAGGTTTTGACCAATGATTACGCCTGTCAACACCGCGCAGCCCTTTGCGGATCAACAAAAGGCCGGGGCATCTCAGAAATCCGCGATTACGTCCGACTTTGAGACTTTCTTGCTGATGCTAACGGCGCAGGCAAAGAATCAGGATCCGCTGGAGCCGATGGATTCGACCGAATATGCGTCTCAGTTGGCGCAGTTCTCGATGGTCGAGCAACAAGTCCAGACCAATGACCTCTTGTCCAACCTGGCCAACGCATTGGGCGGCACAAAACTGAACGAGCTTGCAAGCTGGGTGGGCATGGACGTCCGTTCGACATCAGCCTTTCACTTTGCCGGCCAGCCCGTGACATTGTTTGCCCAGGCCGACCCTGATGCGGACGCGACGAAATTGGTGATCCGCGACAGTGACGGCACGGTGATCGATAATGTCACCGTGCCCACGACAACTGAGGAGTTTGTTTGGGCCGGAGTGGATTCCTCAGGCAATCCATTGGCATCAGGCAACTACACTGCAACTCTGCAAAGCTACAAGGGCGACAAGTTGCTCTCCGAAAAACCTGTCGCCGCCTACAATCGCGTCGTCGAAGCACAGGTTGGCGACGATGCTGTTTTGCTGACCTTGCAGGGCGGTCAGGTGGTTCCCGCAACTCAGGTCACCGCAGTCCGAACTGGTGCTTGATCTGTCGGGCGGGACGGGCCAAACCTTGGCAAATCGACTCGCCATAAGAAGTGATGGAACCTCTGCCCGACCTGCCTGCCCCCCCTCGTGATCTGGTTGACCATCTCCACGCGCAAGGATTGGTCAACGCGCATCCCCGGTTCGAGACCTTGTACGGCGGGCGCACCAACAGGGTGTGGAAGGTCAAGGGCCGCGACAGTGACAAAGTCCTGAAACTCTACAGCACAGCGTTGCGCAATCCTTTGTTTCGCAATGATGCAGAGTTGGAGGCCCAATGTCTGAAGGCGCTTGGCACCACGGGCTTCGTGCCAAGGCTGCGGGCCACAGGGCAATACAAAGAAGCCCGTTGGGTGTTTTACGACCACGCCCCCGGAGCCCCCTGGCGGCAGGATTCAGCCCAGGTTGGCGCCTTGCTGCGCAAGCTTCATACCCTGCCCATTGCCGTCCAGGCGCCAGCCGGATGCAATGGCAGCGCAGACTTGCGCGCTCATGGAAAAAGAATTCTGCAAGGCTGCACGTCAAACGGGCGCGACGAACTCGCTGATTTGCAACCTTCAAATTCGGTCGCACCCACGCAACAGACGTGCCTGATCCATGGCGACCCCGTGGCAGGCAATATCCTGGTGGCGACCGGTGGTCTGACCTTGATCGACTGGCAATGCCCGGCCCAGGGCGATCCCTGCGAAGACCTTGCGCTGTTTTTGTCGCCTGCTATGCAGCAGCTTTACCGAGGCTCACCGCTGTCGAAGAAAGAGGAAGACCAGTTTCTTTCGGCCTACGGCAGGCCCGAAATCGTCGCGCGCTATGAACAGCTCAGGCCATGGTATGCGTGGCGCATGGCGACGTATTGCCTCTGGCGCGCTGAAAATGGTGCGCCCGATTACGCGACAGGTTTGAACTTGGAAACCGCAATTCTGTAACGCCCCGCCTCATCGCAGGTCGGCCAGTGCCAGCATGGCGTAGGCTGGCGGCATGAGCACACGGCGCCAGCGACCCAAAGGAAACCGACCCGGTGTTTGCGTCATCACGACCGGCAGCCTGGAGTCCTGCCCCAGAACCAACCGCGCCAATGCTCGACCGCAATACGTGCCCATGGCGACGCCGTTGCCGTGATATGCAAAACCGGCGAACATCCCCGGTTGATCCGGAACGGGGCCGACAAAAGGTGTCAGGGCCCGCGACAGGCACACCAAACCGGACCAGATATGAGTGATCTCGACCGTCGACCAAGCAGGAAACATATGTTTGAAATCCTGCTGAACCTTTCGCCGAATGGCTGCTTCAGCCTCGGCCGATGACCGCAGGCCGCCCCTCATACCAAACAGAAAGCGCCCGTCCGGCATCAGGCGGAAATAGTGCAACAGATTGCGCGTATCATAGCACATCTGATCCGATGTCCATCCCTGTGCCATCTGCTCGGTTTGGCCAAGGGGTCGCGTTACCATGACGGTCGACTGGGCAGGCATGTATCGTCCGCACATCCAGGCCGGGATATCCTCGCTGGAGTAGCCGTTGGTACACACCAACACCGCCTGCGCTTTGACTGGCCCGCTCTGCGTTTGCAACACAAAGCCGGACGCCGTTTTTTCAACGCTCAGAACTGGGGAATTCCGGAACAGATGCGCGCCCATTGCTTCGGCGGCTCGGGCAATCCCGAACAGGTATTTGCGGGGATTCAACCCGAAACCAACCGGCGAAGTGTATCCACCATGAAACGCGCCACCTATGCCCTTCGCGGGCAGGTCTCTGGCTTCGTGCAGGGTTCCCGCCTCGTCGGCATTGCGGCGCAGCATGTCCATCGCCCGCCTGGAATGCGCCAGCTGGGTTTCCCCGCTGGAGTGGGTATCCGCATCGATCTGATGCTGTGCCAACAGATCAGCGACCAGTCGGACCGCTTCCTGTTCCGCTGCCGCATAGTCCAAAGCAGCATCGCGGCCAAATCGGCGCTGCATGGATGCGTGGCCAAGTTTTGAGCCGCCAAGACAGCAAAACCCGCCATTTCGGCCCGAGGCACCCCACCCCGGTGCGCCGGCTTCGAAAACCGCAACCGAAGCATCTTCAGCCAAATGCAGAGCAGCCGAAACGCCTGTAAATCCACCGCCAATAATGGCCACATCCACATGCATGTCGCCCTGGAAGTTCGGCCAATCCGGGCTGGCAACAGTTTCGTCCCACCAACAGCCGTCGCGAGGTTCGCTGCCATAGGCGTAGTCTGGAAAAATCCGCTTCATTCGGTGCGCGCTGCGGCCATTTCGTCCTGCTGCTGACGTACCATCGCGCGTTTGGTCACAAGCGAGGCCGTGATTACCCCGACCGTCACCACAGCGATCATGATCGTCGACAACGCGTTGATTTCCGGGCTGACACCAAGGCGCACGGCCGAGAATATCTTGATCGGCAATGTCGTCGCCGACGGCCCCGAAGTGAAGGATGCAATCACCAGATCATCAAGTGACAAGGTGAAGGCCAGCAACCAGCCCGAGATTACCGCAGGTGCGATGATCGGCAGGGTAACAAGACGGAAGGCTTGCGCGGGCGAACACCCAAGGTCCAGCGCAGCCTCTTCCAGCGACCGGTCAAAGGTGATGAGGCGCGAGGATACGACAACGGAAACGAAACACATCGAAAAGGTCGTATGCGCCAGAACGATGGTCAGAATACCCCGATCCAGGCCGATGCCGATAAACAGCAAAAGCAGCGACAGGCCGGTGATCACTTCGGGCATGACCAGCGGTGCATAGATCATGCCGGAAAACAGTGTCCGGCCAAAGAAACGCCCGCTGCGGACCAGTACATAAGCGGCGGCCGTTCCAAGAATTGTCGCCAGCGTCGACGAAAAGACCGCGACCCGGATCGTGACCCAGGCGGCATCAAGGAACGCTTCGTTCCGCAGCAGCTCTCCGTACCATTTCGTCGAAAACCCGGCCCAGACCGTGACCAGCTTGCTTTCGTTGAAGCTGAAGACGATCAGGATGATCATCGGGATGTACAGAAACGCAAAACCCAGCGTCAGCGAAACCGTGTTGAACCAGCTCAATCTGTTCATCCCTCGGCCTCCGCCTGTTTCTGCTGGTTGCGCTGGAACAGCACGATGGGAATGACAAGGATCAGCAGCAGCACGATGGCCACCGCACTTGCCACCGGCCAGTCACGGTTCGAAAAGAACTCTTCCCACAGAACCTTGCCGATCATCAGCGTACCGGAACCACCCAGAAGGGATGGGATTACGAATTCACCGATCACGGGGATCATCACCAGGAAACACCCTGCAATGATGCCGGGTTTGGACAGCGGGATGGTTACCAGCCAGAAGGCCTGCAAACGCGAACACCCCAGATCCTCGGCCGCTTCGATCAATGATCCGTCCAACCGCTCCAACGCAGAATAGATCGGCAGAATCATGAAAGGCAGATAGGTGTAGACGATGCCGATATAGACGGCAGTTGACGTGTTCAGGATCGTCAGCGGCGTCGAGATGATACCGGTCCACAGCAAGATCTGGTTGAGGTACCCTTCGTTCGACAGAATGCCCATCCAAGCGTAAACCCGGATCAGGAACGAAGTCCAGAAGGGCAGGATGACCAGCATCATCAGTGTCGGTCGCCATTCCTGAGGCGCGCGGGCCATGCCGTAGGCAATGGGATAGCCCACCAGCAGTGTCAGGAAGGTCGAAATCAAAGCGATCTTGACGCTGGACAGGTAGGCTTTCCAATACAGGTCGTCCTCGGTCAGCCAGACATAATTCTCCAGATCAAGCTGGCTGAAAAACTCCTTTATCCCCGCCCAACCGGCAGACAGGTCCAAAGTCGGAGCATAAGGCGGGATGGCAAGCGCGGTATCCGACAGCGAAATCTTCAGAACGATGAAGAACGGCACCAGAAACAGTGCCAACAGCCAGACGTAAGGAATGGCGATCAGAACGGCGCGGCGCATCAGTTGGCCAACAGAACCGCAGCCGTGGCTGTCCAGGACAGCCAGACCGGGTCTTCCCAGGTGAAAGAACGGCGCGAGATGCGGCGGGTGTTGGCCGTCTGCGCCTTGATGATTGTGCCGTTTGCCAATTCAACGTGATAGGTGGACAGATTGCCCAGATAGGCAATGTCGTGAACCTTGCCCTGCACGGCGTTGACCGCATCGACGGGCCGTTCGGCAGAGATTGTCACTTTCTCGGGGCGGATCGCCAGATGGCAGGGCTGGCCGTCTGAGAAACCGGCAGGCGAAGATGCCGTGAACGGGGCCTGACCTTCGGCCCAATCGATCTGATAGGCGTCCTCTCCGGATGGAGTCGCGCGGCCTTCAATTATGTTCACATCTCCGATGAAGTCAGCGACATAAACAGATTCAGGGTTTTCATAGATGCGATCCGGGGTGGCCACTTGCTTTAACTGGCCTTGATCCATCACCGCGACGCGGGTGGCGACTGTCATCGCCTCTTCCTGATCATGAGTGACGATGACAAAGGTGGTGCCGGTCTTTTCCTGGATATCCATCAATTCGAACTGGGTATCCTGACGCAGCTTCTTGTCCAACGCGCCCAGCGGTTCATCCAGCAGCAGAAGCTTGGGCGCTTTGGCCAACGAGCGCGCCAGCGCGACGCGCTGCCTCTGACCGCCCGAGATCTGATGCGGTTTGCGACGGGCGAACTGTTCCAGCCGGGTCAGGCGCAGCATCTCTTCGACCCGATCTTCCAGATCGTGCTTGGGCATGTTGTCTCGGCGCAGACCGAAAGCGATGTTTTCCCAGACACTCAGATGCGGGAACAGGGCATAGGACTGGAACATCATGTTCACGGCCCGTTTGTTCGGCGGGATGGGGTCAATATCCTGCCCGCCCAGCAGGATATGGCCTTCGGTCGGGGTCTCGAACCCGGCCAGCATCCGCATCATCGTTGTTTTGCCGCACCCAGAAGGGCCTAGCAGGGCAAAAAACTCACGTTCGAAAATATCCAGAGACAGGTTGTCGATCGCCGTGAACTCGCCAAAGCGCTTGGTCACGTTCTGGAACTGGATCAAGGGTTTCGCCTGTGGGTCATTCCACGGCGCAAAAACGTCAGAACTCAAAGCAGCCCCCGCATGGTCAGTTTGGACAATAGTGCGGCGGGGCGATCGCCAGACCGCCCCGCGCTTTTGACCGGATCAGGTGCCTGACTTGATCTTGGTCCAAAGACGGGTCACGACCCGCTGTGTTTTCGCGGGGTACGGAGTCGTGATGTACAGGTTCTGCATCGTGGCTTCATCCGGATAAATTGCCGGATCGCCGATCACGTCTTCCTCAAGAAACTCCTGAGACGCCTTGTTGCCGTTGGCGTAGTATACGTAGTTGGACGCAGCAGCCATGTTGTTGGCATCCAGAATGAAATTCAGGAACTTGTGCGCACCTTCCGGATTCGGCGCGTCGGCAGGAATTGCCATCTGGTCGAACCACATCAACGACCCTTCTGCGAACGGGTGGTATTCGATGTTCACACCGTTGTCGGCTTCGGCCGCGCGGTCCCGCGCCTGCAAAATATCACCGGACCAACCCACGGCTACGCAAATATCGCCATTGGCCAGCGCGTTGATGTATTCCGAACTGTGAAACTTCTGGATGTAGGGGCGAACGCTTGTCAGAACGTCTTCGACCTTCTTGATCACTTCCGGGTCATGGCTGTCGGGGTCTTCACCGATGTACTGCAAGGTCATCGGTATCATTTCGGCTGGCGCATCAAGTAAGTGAACGCCACACGAGGCCAACTTTTCCATATTTTCTGGCTTCAGAACCAAATCCATGCTGTTCAGGGCCACGTCGTCACCCAAGACTTCCCTGACCTTGTCGACGTTCACGCCGATGCCCGTCGTTCCCCACATGTAGTTGATCGAGTAGGCATTGTTCGGATCATATCCTGCGGTACGCTTCTGAATCACGTCCCACAAATTTTCCGCATTCGGCAACTTGGCCATGTCCAGTTCCTGAAACGCGCCCGCCTGAATCTGGCGTTGCAGGAATGTGCCCGACGGCACCACCACATCGTATCCCGAACCACCGGCCAGCATCTTGGTTTCCAAAACCTCATTGCTGTCGAACACATCGTAAATCAGGGTCAGACCGGTTTCTTCCTCGAATTTGCTTAGCAATTCTTCGTCGATATAGTCGGACCAGTTATAAACACGCACCTCTTCGGCGAATGCCGCCGAAGTCCCCAATGCGATGACCGCTGTCATGGTCAGCGTTTTGATTGTCATATTCTTCTCCCTGCAAGTGTACGGCTATTTTCCCGTTTTTTTGGATTTGATCAAGTTTTGCGTTTTCCCTCGATCCAGCGTATGGTTTCACGAGGTCTGTCACCTGACAAGTCAGGGTTAGTCGAAATGGGAAGAACCGATTGGATTTGATCAAAAATAAGGCATCTGCGTCGATAGTCGACAAAGGGAAACAGCCCGCGCATGAGCAGGTTTATCAAACGCTCAGATCACAGATCCTGTTCGGCGAATTGGTTCCGGGCCAGCCTGTCACGATCCAGGGCCTAACTGATTCGCTGGGTGTTGGCATGACACCGGTGCGCGAAGCCATCCGCCGGTTGATCTCGGACGGGGCATTGGTGTTCCAGGGCAATCGGCGTGTAAGTGTGCCGCTGCTGTCCCCGGGCGATATCCAGGAAATGATCTTTGCAAGAACCTCAATAGAATCAGAGCTTTCAAGGCGCGCGACGTCGAATTTGCAGGCCGAGGATATCGATCATCTTGAGCGCCTCGACACGCATTTGGACCGTATGATCGCCGACGGGGATGTGGGCGGATATCTGCGTCTGAACCAGGCGTTCCACGAAACGCTGTACTCTCATGCAAACGCACCGATTCTCAGTGATCTCGCCGAAAGGCTTTGGTTGCGGTTCGGCCCTTCGCTGCGTGTCGTGTGTGGTCGATTCGGGACTCAAAGCCTGCCGGATCGACACAAGGATATCATTTCCGCCTTGCGCGAAGGCGACGCCGAAAAAGCGGCAAAGGCAACGGCTCAGGACATCGAACAAGGCATGGAATTGATGTCGGACGCCCTGACTTCCGCTTAACTTAGCCTGATTCGATTGACAGCGATGAATTTGATCATATTGTGATCCGCAACCGCGTTCTTGTAGGAGATTCTCCGATGTCCACCATAACCAACCATATGCCGACCGCCGAATTGCAGGCGCTGGATGCGGCGCATCACATCCATCCTTTCTCGGCCAATGGTGCACTGGGGCAGGAAGGGGCCCGCGTGATTACACGCGCCAGCGGGGTTTACCTGACCGACAGCGAAGGTGAGGAAATCCTGGACGCAATGGCAGGACTTTGGTGCGTCAATATCGGTTATGGCCGCGATGAGCTGGCCGATGTCGCGGCGCGTCAGATGCGCGAACTGCCCTACTACAACACCTTCTTCAAGACGACCCATGTGCCCGCAATCGCACTGGCGGCCAAAATCGCCGAACTGGCACCAGGTGATCTGAACCATGTCTTTTTCGCAGCTGGCGGGTCCGAGGCAAACGACACCAACATCCGCCTCGTGCGCACATACTGGGCCGAGAAGGGGCAGCCGGACAAAAATATCATCATCAGCAGGAAAAACGCGTATCACGGGTCTTCTGTCGGGTCGGCTTCGCTGGGCGGCATGGCAGGTATGCATGCGCAGGGCGGCATTCCGATCCCGAACATTCACCACATCAACCAACCGAACTGGTGGGCGGAAGGCGGCGACATGTCGCCCGAGGAATTCGGCCTGGCCCGCGCGCGCGAGCTGGAAGAGGCCATACAGGAGCTGGGCGAGGACCGTGTCGCGGCCTTTATCGCCGAGCCGGTTCAGGGTGCAGGCGGCGTGATTGTGGCGCCCGATACCTACTGGCCGGAAATTCAGCGCATCTGCGACAAATACGATATCCTGTTGATTGCAGACGAGGTGATCTGTGGGTTCGGCCGAACCGGCAACTGGTTCGGATCGCAAACCGTGGGCATCAAACCGCATATCATGACCATCGCCAAGGGGCTCAGCTCGGGCTATGCGCCGATCGGCGGGTCCATCGTGAATGATGAGATCGCCGAAGTGATCGGCGGGACGGAATTTAACCACGGGTACACCTATTCCGGCCACCCCGTCGCTGCCGCCGTGGCGCTTGAAAACCTACGCATTTTGGAAGAAGAGAAGATCGTCGAGCATGTGCGCGACGTTGCAGCCCCCTATCTGAAACAGAAATGGGAGGCCCTGGTCGATCACCCGCTTGTGGGTGAGGCGAAGATCGTCGGAATGATGGCCTCCATCGCTCTGACACCCGACAAAGCCAGCCGCGCCAAATTCGCGACCGAGCCCGGAACGGTCGGCTATATCTGCCGTGACCGTTGCTTTGCCAACAATCTGATCATGCGTCATGTGGGCGACCGCATGATCATCTCGCCGCCGCTGATCCTGACCCCGGCAGATATCGACGAGATGTTTGTGCGGATTTACAAATCTCTGGACGAAGCACAGGCGGAAATCATCGCTCAGGGGCTGATGAAAGCCGCATCCTGAGATCAGAAAAAGGTTCTATTAAGGGGCGGCCCGTCTGGGTCGCCTCTTATCGTTCACCGCAACCGCTCCAAAAGTGTCGCAGTTGGATAGCCGTCCGGCACCAAGCCCTGCGCCAGTTGGTAGGCGCGAACCGCATTGATGGTATTCGGCCCTGTACGCCCATCGATACCCTTTGTATCGAACCCCGCATTGGTCAGGCGGGTTTGCAGTTCTTTCTTCTCGGTGAAGCTTAGCGCCCGCTCCCCTCGGGGCCAGTCGGACTGAAACGGTGCGCCACCCGCAAGCCGGTCGGACAGGTGTCCGATACCGATCACGTAAGCGTCGGCCCCGTTATAGGCCTCGATCACGCTGAAATTGTCGAAAATCATCAGCGCCACGCCATGCCTCCCGGCTGGCAAAAGGATTGCGGCTTGCCCGTGATCCAGGACCGGTTTGCCGTCACGCCCGACCACGCCACGCGCCGCCCAATCTGACGGCAGCAGGGTGAAGTCCCGTTTGGCGGTGGCATAGTCGAACCCTTCGGGCAAGCGCACCTCGACGCCCCAGGGCTGCCCCTTTTTCCAACCGTGTCGCGCCAGATAGGACGCGGCCGAGGCCAGCGCATCCGTCGGATCATCCGACCAGATGTCTCGCCGACCATCGCCATCGAAATCAACTGCGTGATCCAGATACGAAGTTGGCATGAATTGCGTGTGCCCCATCGCACCTGCCCAGCTGCCCAGCATGTTTTTGGCGCTGACATCGCCTGCCTGCACGATCCTCAGCGCGGCGATCAACTGCGTTTCAAAGAACTGCGCCCGCCGTGCATCAAAGGCCAGCGTCGCCAAGGAACTCAGCGTCCGGTTGCTGCCACGATAAGAGCCGAATGATGTTTCCAACCCCCAGATCGCCGTGACCACTTCCTTTTCTACGCCATATACCGCCTCGATTTGCTGCAACACCTGCCGATGTCGTTGCATCGCGGCACGACCATTGGAAACGCGCGTGTCCGAGACGGCGGAATCCAGATACGCCCAGATCGGTTTCGAAAATTCAGCCTGATTGCGGTCTCGTTTCAGGATGTCCTCGTCAAAGATCATGTCCGGGAACACCCTGTTCAATGTTCTTTCCGATATACCCTGCTGCTTCGCGCGCTCGTGAAACGCGCCGAGCCAGGCCTGAAACCGTGCGGTCACGGCCGCGGACACCCGCAAAGCCTCAACCGTCGGGCGCGGGACCGGACGGATCGAAACCGCCACATCCGCCGAGGCCAGCTGTATCGTTTTGCCGGACACTGCACTGTCTGGCCAAGTCGTATTTTCTGATATGTCCGCCTGCACCATGGATGCCCACAATGCGACGGTCATGACGCCGCCTACGCATTTTTGCATTCCGATTTTTCCTGATTACTGCTCGACCTCAGGGTAGCGCAAAATCGGCGAATCACAAAGTCTAGGCGTCCTCATCGCGTTCTTGCGCGTCGCGCGCTGCGCGGATTTGCGCCAAAACTTCGCGCAGCATGGGCACCCGGTAAGGTCTAAAGCTTTGATCTGTCACGGACATGTCCTGCATGCGATCCAACCGGAAGACGCGAAAATCCTGTCTCAGATGGCAACAGCCGAGCAACACATTTGATCGATCCATATAGACGATGCTCAGCGGGTTGACCCGTCTTTGTGTGGCACCGCCCTTTGCGTCCGTATACGAGAACTCGATCGCGCGTTCGTCCCACGTCGCCTGCCGCAAAATGGCCACGTCGATTGTTGGCGCGGGCGGGCGATTGAACCGCGTTGCCGCCAGAACCGCGTGGCTCAGCCGATGGGACTGACGCTGTGGCAATAGCCCCTGCAATTTCCGCAGGGCGGCGCTGGCTGCATCTGACAAGGCCGGGTCACCAATCACCTGAACTTCGCGCAGGCCAAGAACCAGGGCCTCAAGCTCGTCATCGGTGAAACCCAATGGCGGCAAAGTGGCATCTTCGATCAGGGTGAATCCAAACCCTGCCTCACCGTCGATAACGGCCCCCAGACCACGCAGCGCGTCAATATCCCTGTGTATCGTTCTGGCAGAAACACCCAGATCCTGCGCCAGTTGTTCAGACGTTCTGGGCGATGGGCCAGAACGCAGGGCTTGCATCAGTTGGAACAATCGGGCGGTGCGGGACATGATGAACCCTAGCCTATCCCTAATGACAAAAACTGTCATCAGCTCGGTTTACTCATCCGGCACGTCAAATATACGGAGCCACGCGATGCTGACCCTTCTCACCTATCCTTCCGCCTTCGGACTGTTCAGCGCCAGTCCGTTCTGCGTCAAGACAGCCTTGATGCTTCAGCACTCCGGTCAGGTCTGGCAGCGTTCGGACATGCTTGACCCGCGCAGGATGCCGCATCAAAAACTGCCAGTGCTGCGCACGCCAGAGCGGTTGATACCGGACAGCGATCTGATCCGCGATTGGCTGGAACGGAAGGGGGCGGAGTTCGATCAGGGGCTTTCGGATGTGGAAAAAGCGCAATCCCGCGCGCTGGTACGAATGGCCGAAGAGCATCTGTATTTCCACATCGTTCTGGACCGCTGGGGCAATGACGAGGTCTGGCCAATCCTTCGCGAAACCTTTTTCACCGGAATTCCGGCTCTGATCCGAAAGCCGGCGTCCAATGCGATCCGAAAATCCGTTCTGAAAGGAATCAGGTCACAAGGGATCGGCCGGTTCTCGTTGCCCGAGCGCCTGGACCGGGTCGAACGCGATCTCGAGGCGATCTCGGCCCATCTGTGGCAATCCCGCTTCCTGCTGGCGGATCAACCGACTTCAGCAGATATGAGCGTCGGCCCAATGCTCGCCGCCATGCGCGCAACGCCTGCCGATACCCCACTGACCCGAAGGATCAAACAAGATAATCTGTTGAACAGTTACGTAGACCGGATGGAACAGGCGATACCGATTGCATGAAACCTTTTGATGACCCCACAGTCGCCTCGGCCTTTGAAGCCCTGCCCCCGCAAGCACGCGCGGGAGCCCTGGCGCTTCGTGATCTGATACTGAATACAGCAGAGTCTCTGCCCGCCGCCACTCCATTGCGAGAAGAGCTGCGCTGGGGCCAGCCCGCCTATCTTGCCCCCAAAGGGTCAACGATCCGGCTGGGGGCTCACAAATCCGCGGATTTCGCACTGTTCGTGCACTGCCAAAGCCGATTGATCGGTGATTTCACCACGGCCTTTCCGGGCGAGGACCGAATCGACGGGAACCGGGCCATTCTGTTCGATGACCCGAGCCAGATCGATGAAACCCGCCATGGCTGGCTGATTGCCCGGGCGCTGACCTATCACCTTTGACGGCGCTTGCGTTCGACCTTGCGCTTGATCTTGTCCTTCTTGCGCTTGGTGCTGGCTGCCTTGCGTCGCGTCGACCGCTTGGCGGGCCCGCGCCCGCGCGGCAGGGCCTGATCGTCGATGGACAGCAGTTCCAGCTCCAACCCGCCGGTCACAGGTGTCGCCTCGGTCAGCCTCACCGTGACCCGCTGGCCGATGGCGATGATCAGCCCGGAATCCGAGCCCATCAGCGTTCCGGCCTCTCGATCAAAATGGAAGAATTCGCGCCCCAAAGACCGCACCGGCACCAGGCCATCCGCGCCCGTTTCGTCCATTTTCACGAAGGCCCCGAACCGGGCAATGCCACTGATCCGCCCGGTGAATTCGTTGCCCACACGTTCGCTGAGATAGGCCGCCAGATAGCGGTCGGTCGTATCGCGCTCGGCCATCATCGAGCGGCGTTCGGTATCCGAAATATGCGTGGCCGTTTCTTCGAGCCGGGCAATTTCATCCTCGGTCAGCCCGTCCTTGCCCCAGCCATGGGCCGAGATCAGCGCCCGGTGCACGATCAGGTCTGCATAGCGCCGGATGGGCGAGGTGAAATGCGCGTAATTACGCAGCGCCAGCCCGAAATGGCCGAAGTTTTCCGGGCTGTAATAGGCCTGCGCCATCGACCGTAAGGTGCTGAGATTGATCAGCTCGGCATCCTCGGTGCCGGCGGCGGCATTCAGCAGCGCGTTCAGGTGACGGGTCTGGAGCACCTGCCCCTTGGCCAGATTCAGCCCGGCGGCCTGCGCCGTCTCGCGCAGGCTTTCCAGTTTTTCGGGCGCGGGTTCTTCGTGCACCCGGAACAGCAGCGGGCTGCGCTTGGCGATCAGCGTCTCGGCGGCGGCCACGTTGGCCAGGATCATGAATTCCTCGATCAGCCGGTGCGCGTCCAGCCGGTCACGGAAGGCTACGCTTTCGACCTCGCCCTTGTCGTTCAGAACGATCTTGCGCTCCGGCAGGTCCAGCTCCAGCGGCTGGCGATCAGCACGGGCCTTTTTCAGCGCGGCATATGCAGCATAAAGCGGTTTCAGAACGCTCTCCAGCAACGGCCCAGTGCGGTCGTTCGGATGACCGTCGATGGCCTCTTGCACCTCGGCATAGTTCAACGAGGCTGCCGAGCGCATCAGACCGCGCACGAACCGGTGACCGATCTTGTTGCCATCCGCGTCGATCTGCATCCGCACCGCGATACAGGCGCGCGGCACGCCTTCGTGCAGCGAACACAGATCACCCGACAGACGGTCGGGCAGCATCGGCACGACGCGGTCGGGGAAATAGCTGGAATTGCCGCGCTTGCGCGCCTCGCGGTCCAGCGCGGTGCCGGGCCGCACATAGGCGGCGACATCAGCAATGGCGACCCAGATCACATGACCGCCCGGGTTTTTCGGGTCGTCATCAGCATGGGCATAACAGGCGTCGTCATGATCGCGCGCGTCCGAGGGATCGATCGTCAGTAAAGGTATATCCCGCAGATCCTCGCGGCCTTTCAGGCCGACAGGTTTGGCCTTGTCGGCCTCGGCAATCACCTTGTCGGGGAAATCATCCGGGATGCCGTGCTGATGGATCGCGATCAACGAAACGGCCTTGGGCGCAGTAGGGTCGCCCAGCCGTTCAACGATACGCGCGCGTGGCAGCCCCATGCGGTTTTTCGGCCCGGCTTGCTCGGCCTCGACCAGTTCGCCATCCCTGGCGCCCAGCGCAGCGCCTTCGGCCACCAGCCATTCGGTCGATCCGGCCTTGTCGATCGGCACGATCCGCCCGCCTTCGGCCCCTTTGCGGAAGATACCCACGATTTTCCGAGGGTTCGTTCCGATACGGCGGATCAGGCGGGCTTCGTAATTGTGATCTTCCTCATGCACCACGGTCAGACGAGCCAGAATGCGATCACCTTCGCCCAGCGCCGGGTCGCTGGCGCGAGCAATGATCAGAACGATGGGCTCGACCCCCTCGCCATGCCATTCCAGCGGCCGCGCGAACAGGTCGCCATCGGCATTCGGCGCCTTTACCTGCAACACGCTGACCGGCGGCAGGCGATCCGGGTCGCGGTAACTGCGCTTGCGCTTCTCAAGATGGCCTTCGGCCTCAAGCTCTTTGAGGATACGTTTCAGATCAATCCGATCCGCGCCCTTGATGCCAAAGGCTTTGGCGATATCGCGTTTTGAGGTCAGGGTGGGGTTCGCCGAGATCCAGTCCAGGACCTCCTGCTTGGTAGGGATGCGAGTCATACGTCCGGCCTAGCACGCGTTTGCGACCGCGTCATGACCAAAAAGCCTCAGGGGTCAAGATCGGCAACCGTATCCACATCGCGCAGCTGATCAAGCAATGACACCCGACCGCCAGAAATCGAGGCCAGCGTGTCAGCCAATGCGTGTTCTGTCGACCAGCGCACGTTTTGGAACAGACTTGCCGGCAAGGCTGCATATCGTTGCGCGCCGACCAGCCAATAGCCACCATCCGGGGCTGGCCCAAACACCATTTGAGAACACCCCAATGCGTTGAAAGCACGGGCAATATGGCGGCGCGAAATGCCCGGAATGTCCGCACCGATCAGGCAAACCGGGCCCTTGGGCATCCCGCGCAGCATCCGCCCCATACGATCCCCCAGGTCCCCACGCCCCTGCGCGGCGCGCGGCAGGTCAGCGGGCCATACCCGGCTGTTCAGACCCTGCTGATCGGGTGAGACGGCCAAAACGATTCGCCAACGGGGATCACGCAGCCGCCGGATCAGGGACCGGGTCTGGTGCCGAAACCACCACGCCGCCGCGACCATGCCGATTTCTCGTCCAAGCCGCGTTTTGACGCGGCCCGGTTGAGGTTCCTTCACCATGATCACCAATGTGCGCTGCATGGATCAGGCGAAATAATCGGTCAGGATGCGGTTATAAATCGATTTGAGTTGCTGGATCTGGGCCACCTCGACGCACTCGTCGACCTGATGCATCGTGCGCCCGACCAGACCGAACTCTACAACCGGGCAATGGTTCTTGATAAAACGCGCATCCGACGTACCACCGGTCGTCGAAAGCTCGGGCGTTGCGCCTGTTTCCGCCTCTACCGCCTTGGCCACCAGATCCGACAAGGGCCCCGGCGGGGTCAGAAAGCTTTCGCCTGAAATCTTGATTGCGACATCTATTTCAACGCCGAACCGAGCGGCCACCTGATCTGCTTCCGACTTCAGCCAGTCACTCAGGCTGGCCCCGGAATGCAGATCATTGAATCGAATATTCACCGTTCCCTTGCACTGCGCCGGGATTACGTTGGTGGCCGCATTCCCGGTGTCGATTGTCACCACTGCCAATGTCGAAGCATCGAAGTGGTCCGTGCCCTGATCCAGTTCGTGCCCCGCCAGCCGATCCATCAGCCGCGCCATGGCTGGCAACGGGTTTTTGGCACGATGCGGATAGGCCGAATGCCCCTGAACACCGGTGATCGTAAACCATGCGGTCATCGACCCCCGACGGCCGATCTTCATCATTTCACCCATCTTGTTCGGGCAAGTGGGCTCACCCACCACACAGACAGACATATGTTCATCGGCGCCGTCCATGTAATCCAGCAAGGCGGTCGTGCCATCCAGCGCGTCGCCTTCCTCGTCGCCGGTAATCGTCAGGATGATGGCGCCGTCAGGCGGGGTGTCGCGCACGAAATCGATTGCCGCCGCCGCAAACGCCGCAACGCCGGATTTCATATCCGTTGCCCCACGCCCATACATCACACCATCGCGTATTTCGGCCCCGAAAGGCGGCATCGTCCATGCGGCTTCGTCGCCGACCGGCACAACATCGGTATGGCCGTTGAACCCGAAACTGCGCGGATGGCCTTTCTGGCCCCATCGTGCGAACAGGTTGCTGACGCCACCACGGTCGACACGCGTGCATTCAAACCCCGCATCCGCCAGCTTCGATCCCAGCAGAACAAGCGCGCCGCCCTCGGCTGGTGTGACCGATGGGCAACGGATCAGATCGGCTGTCAATTGGACGGGGTCGGTCATGCAATGGCCTCTGGAACGGTGTCTTTCGCGGGTTCGCGCACAGATTCAACGAATTGGCCGGGTTTCCAACCCCAATTCGCAAAAATATCATTTCACCCGACTGAGCAGATATCAAAGCGATACCCTGACAAATCATGGCGGTTTACCCGGCGACCATCTTGCCGCCAGCCGCGCAATCGCGTTACAGGGCCGCGAAACAGGTGAATGAAAATGAAGCGCGCATTCTACGCACTGATCTGCCTGACTTTCGCCGTCCTAGCGCAGCAGAGCATGGCACAGTCCCTCACGGTCACGACGGTGACCCGCCCCCCGTTTTCCTATGTCGAAGACGGTGCGGAAACCGGCTTTTCGATGGATCTGCTCGCCGCGCTGGCAGAAGCGCTGAACTGGGACTATTCCATCAATCGGGTGGATTCATTCTCGGATATGCTGGAGGCGGTTCAGAATGGGTCCGCCGATCTTGCAGTCGCCAATATCTCGATCACTGCGCTGCGGGAAACGCAAATGGACTTCAGCCAGCCGATCTTTGAGGCGGGCCTACAGATCATGGTGCCATCGGAAGCCGCGCGCCAGCCTTCGCTGCTGCATGCGCTGCTCTCAAAAGAGTTGTTTATCGCCATCGGCCTGGCTTTCGCCATTCTGTTGGGCGGCGGCATGTTGATGTGGAGCTTTGAGCGCAGTGCTCAACCCTATTTCGACCGCAAGCTGAACGAGGCATGGTTTCCCTCGTTCTGGTGGGCGCTGAACCTTGTCGTGAACGGCGGGTTCGAAGAGAGGATGCCGCGCACGCCTTTCGGCCGGCTTCTGGGTGTCATTCTGGTTGTTTCGTCACTGTTCATCGTGTCCGTTTTCACGGCCCGCATCACCTCGGTCATGACGGTGGATGCGATCACGGGCAGCGTGAATTCGGTGAATGACCTGTATGGCAAAAATGTCGGGACAATCTCGGACTCGACCGCGGCAAGTTTTCTGAACCGGCGTGATATTGAATTCACCGGCTATCCCGGGCTGGAGCAGATGCTGGATGCGTTCCAGTCCAAACAACTGGATGCAGTCGTATTCGACGCGCCGATCCTGTCCTACTATGCGGCCCATGAAGGTCGGCGAACGGCGTCGATGACAGGCGGCGTCTTCCTGCGCGAGAACTATGGCATCGCTTTCCCGACCGGGTCGCCTCTGGTCGAGGATGTCAACCAGGCCCTGCTTTCGTTGCGTGAAGACGGTACTTATGACGAAATCTATCGCAAGTGGTTCGGTATGCGGAACTAGGCCGGCGCCTCGTCCCCGAAGAACGGTGTCATCTGCGCGACGATCACGGCGTTTTCATCCAGGGCACGCTGCATCAGGGCACGTTCGTCAGGTTCGATGTCATGTCCCTGTGCCTCACGCTCGGCCAGGGTCCCGTAGCCGGTGACATCCAAAGGCGCGGTGTCGGCCTGCTTCAGAATAGCCACCGTCTCGCGCACGGCCTCGGCTTCGTCCACGCCGCTGGCGTAGCAGATCAGTGCCGCCCCCGTCGCACCGTCCGGCAGCCCGTCGCCGTCCTTGCGGCCGATCTGGACCAGAAGGGTATAGACTTGCTGACGAGAGGGCTTCTTTTGCTTTTCCATGGGCCCTGCATTACGCGCGGTGTTTTGGAGGGTCAACTGCTTCCATCGATCCAGGCTTTGAGCGTGGAATCTTCCGCAGCCCCCTGCCCGGCCCACAAGCCTAGAGGATTTGAAGGAATGCGACTCAGCAAAGCCCCTTCCCCATTTTCGCCCAAAAATTGAGCCGCGCTTCAACTCCATTCCTTAAGTTGAATCGGGCACATTTTTGCCACATTTTGACCTCAATTTTAGCCATTTCCTGCTGAGTTCGACGCGTTTCCTGCCTTTCACAACGGTGAAGAGAAGCCAACCCTAGGATGGTGCCACTGCGTAAGTCATTTTTTTACAGGAGAATTAAAATGAGTGTTCTGTCCAAGTTAATGATGACAACTGCAAGTGTGATTGTGCTTTCCGGGGTACCTGCTGTAGCCGTGCTGTCTTTTGTGACGCCAAGTGCAGCTTACGCCCAAGACGGCGGTGGCGACAACGAAGGCGGCGGCGACAACGAAAGCGGCGGCGATAACGAAAGCGGCGGCGACAACGAAGGCGGCGGCGATAACGAAAGCGGCGGCGACAACGAAGGCGGCGACGATAACGAAAGCGGCGGCGATAACGAAAGCGGCGGCGACAACGAAGGCGGCGGCGATAACGAAAGCGGCGGCGATAACGAAAGCGGCGGCGACAACGAAGGCGGCGGCGATAACGAAAGCGGCGGCGATAACGAAAGCGGCGACGATAACGAAAGCGGCGGCGATAACGAAAGCGAAGGCACGGAAACCAACGCAGGAAACTCAGAAGTTGACGCTATGCAGGGTGAAAATCGCTGACCCACACAGAGCGTTCGTCTGAGCCAGGACACAATCTCAGGACAGGCTCTGACCAAGGTGCGGTCACATACGCGTAACACCCCAAAAACTGGAAAGGCCGGAGCGGGTCAGCTCCGGCCTTTCTGTACAACCGGGGCGATCAGTCCCGCAGCAATTCGTTGATGCCGGTTTTCGACCGGGTCTTTTCATCCACCCGCTTCACGATCACCGCGCAATACAGGCTGATGTTGTTCTTTGACGGCATCGAACCCGCGACGACCACGGAATAGGGCGGGACTTCGCCATATGTCACTTCGCCGGTTTCCCGATCCACGATCTTGGTGGATTTGCCGATGAACACGCCCATCCCCAGAACCGAGCCTTCGCGGACGATGCAACCTTCGACCACCTCGGAGCGCGCGCCGATAAAGCAGTTGTCCTCGATGATGGTCGGGCCGGCCTGCATCGGCTCCAGCACGCCACCGATACCTACGCCGCCCGACAGGTGGACATTTTTGCCGATCTGCGCGCATGAGCCGACGGTCGCCCAGGTGTCGACCATGGTGCCTTCATCCACATAGGCGCCAAGGTTGACAAAGGATGGCATCAGCACCACGCCCGGCGCGATATAGGCCGATTTGCGGACAACGCAGTTGGGAACCGCGCGGAACCCGGCCGAGCGCCATTGATCTTCACCCCAACCAGCGAACTTGCTGTCCACCTTGTCCCACCAGCCGCCGTCCTGCGGACCGCCTGTCTGAATTTCCATGTCCTTGATGCGAAAGCCCAGCAGAACCGCCTTTTTGGCCCACTGGTTCACGTGCCAGTCGCCGTTTTCCAGCTTTTCGGCAACACGCAGCGACCCGCTGTCCAGCGCGTTCAGCGTGTCTTCGATCGCTTCGCGTTGTTCACCTGCCGTGGCAGGTGTGATCGTGTCGCGCGCCTCCCAGGCGGCTTCGATGGCGGCTTCCAGTTGCGCGTTGGACATGGGGCGTCTCCCTACAGAATCTGTTCATGTTGGTTTGGCCTATACGCAAGCCGGGCCCATGGCGCAATGCGACGAACACGGGCCGTTTTGCGTCTGAAAGGCCCGCAATCAGCTGGCGCGGCGTATATGTCGGGTCAGAATACCTTTTGCCGTGCTCAGGTCCTTCCGCCTGAGTGCCTGAACAAGTGCGGCGTGATCCTTGTCAGTTTGCTGCACCCATTTCGACCGCCAGTGCGCAAACAAGTGGCGTGCGCTTGCGATATGCAGATCGTCGATGGTGTGCAACAGACGGGGCAGCCCGCAAGGTGTCAGGATGGCGCGATGGAATGCTCTGTTCAACGCCTCCCATTGGGGCATCGTCTGCGCCTCGTCACAGGCGATGCGTGCGCGGTCGATCTTGTCCAACGCGACCGGAGACATGTTCTGCACCGATTGCTGCAACGCCAGTGTTTCCAGCGCCACGCGCATTTCGATGACCTCTCGCACCTCTGCCGGGTCCAGCGCCGTGACCCGCATGCCCCGGCGCGGCTCGTGCCGGGCCAGTCCATGCGCCTCAAGCCGCAACAGGGCTTCCCGCACCGGAACATGGCTGGTGTCGAAGGTGCGGGCAATATGATCCTGCCGCAGCTTTTCCCCGGCGCTCAGCTCTCCGGTTATGATTTGCTGGCTGAGGTTCTGGTAAATCGTGTCCGAGATCGTAGCGGTCATAAATTATAGATAAAATCTACGACAGCTATCCTCAACCAGATAATTCACCCCGCAAGCGGGTCCGGCGCGACATTCGCACCACACACCAGAACGGCCACGCGCTCGCCCGGTTCGGGCCGATACACGCCCGAGGTCAAGGCTGCCAACGCCGTGGCGCCCGCCGGCTCCACCAGAATACGATGCGCCTGCCACAACGTCTTCTGAGCCGCCGCGATGGCATCATCCGACACCAGGACCGACGTCATCCCCTGTGCCAGGTCGAAACAGATCTGCCCAATCCGGCGCGCGCCAAGCGCATTTGCCGCGATGCCGGATACGGAAACATCCACCGGCTCACCGGCCTGCAACGCCGCATTCAATGCACAAGAGGTCTGGGGTTCGACCGCCACGACCTTGCGCGCTCCGTCAAACCAGGCCAACGCCCCGGCGATCAGCCCACCCCCGCCCACGGCGACCAACACCGTATCTGCCTGTAGGCCCTGCGCATCCCATTCCGCAAAGCAGGTCCCCTGCCCCGCCACGGTAGCCGGCGCATCATAGGCGTGAATCTGCATCGCGCCGGTCTCCGCTTCATGCGCCTGCGCCTGTGTCAGCGCATTGGCGTATTCGCCGGGCACAACGCTCAGATCCGCGCCGGTTTGCCGGATCAATGCAATCTTGGATGGCCCCGCCAGTTCGGGCACGAAAATCTTGGCCGGATAACCAAGCGCCTGCGCCGCAAAGGCCGCCGCTGCACCATGATTGCCACCGGATGCAGCCACGACACCTGCATCGGGCACGTCGAGGCTCAGCAACGTATTGAACGCACCGCGCGCCTTGAAACTGCCCGTGTGCTGCATGTGCTCCAGCTTCAGCTCAATGGGATGGCCCGGAACTCGGCTCTCGATCACCGGCGTCACCTGCGTATGCCCGGCGATACGATCCCGCGCCGCTGATATTTCGCTCTTCCAATTCATTCTTGTCTTTCCGTGACTGGCACTCTGCCCGCGAACCCTATAGCTGTTTGGAAAACACGCAAGCAGGGATCGATCACCCATGAGAGAAGACCGCCACAATCCGTTTCGCGATGCGCAGACAGATCGTTCGACCGCGAGCGAAGTGCCGGATACGCCGCAAACGCGATCGTCCGCCTATCGCCTTGCCTTTGCCGATGACGAATTCCTGTGCCGCGACGAGCTGCGCCCGGTACGTCTGCAACTGGAACTGCTGAAACCCGAGATGATCATGAGTGAGCGCGAGATCACCTCGACCATCGTGATGTTCGGCGGCGCGCGCATCCCTGAACCATCGCAGAAACACACCGCACGAACGGAAACGCTGGCTGGTCTGTCGGCCTATTACGACGAGGCGCGCGAGTTCGCGCGGCTGATGACCGTGAAATCGAACGAGACCGGCTGCCGTGAAAACGTGATCGTCACGGGCGGCGGCCCCGGTGTGATGGAGGCAGGCAACCGTGGGGCACAGGACGCGGGCGGATGCTCGATCGGGTTGAATATCGTTCTGCCGCACGAGCAGGCCCCGAACCTTTATGTGACGCCGGATCTCAGCTTCAACTTCCACTATTTCGCCATCCGCAAGATGCATTTCCTGATGCGCGCCCGCGCCATCACGATTTTCCCCGGTGGTTTCGGCACATTGGACGAGCTGTTCGAATCCCTGACCCTGATTCAGACCGGCCGGATGGACCGCGTGCCCTTCCTGCTGTTTGGTCGCGAATTCTGGGAAAAGGTCATCAACTGGAAAGCGCTGGCCGATGCCGGAACCATCTCGGACGAGGATCTTGACCTGTTTCGCTTTGTGGACACGGCGCAGGAAGCGGTCGAGATCATTGAAAACTGGGAGCCCGCCCCGCCCCGCGACGAAATTCCGGGGCGCTGAACCATGGCGCCCAAGACCGGAGAGATGCTGCATCTGCGCGGAAATGCCCTGAGCAAGGGCGAACCCGTAGCGCTGCCACTGACCCAAAGCAGCATGTACCACCTGCCGGGCACCCCGGACGGGCAGGCGAGTTACGGCCGGGTGGACAACCCGACCTGGGTGCATCTGGAGCATGTTCTGTCGCATTTGGAAGACGCGCCCTGCCTCAGCTTTCCCTCGGGCATGGCAGCGATTTCCGCAGCACTGTTTGCCACCGTAAAGGCCGGATCACGCCTGCTGATCCCCTCCGACGGCTATTACGTGACGCGCCTATTGGCCGATCGTTTCCTGTCGCGGCTGGGCGTGATCGTTGAGGAACGCCCCACCACCGCCTTGGCCGACGGCGGTTTTGACGGGTTCGATGTGGTCTTTGCCGAAAGCCCCTCGAATCCGGGGTTGGACATGATCGATCTGACCGAGGTGGCGGATCGGGTGCGCGCTGCCGGGGGCATAACCATTGCCGACAATACGACGATGACTCCGCTGGGTCAGCGTCCTCTCGATCTGGGCATCGATGTGGTCGTCTCGTCCGATACCAAGGCGATGGGCGGGCATTCCGACATGCTGATGGGCCATGTGGCCAGCCGCAACGGCGACATCATGGAACGGGTCGAGGAATGGCGGAAAGTCTCCGGCTCGATTCCGGGGCCACATGAAGCATGGCTTCTTCATCGCGGACTTGAAACGCTGGACGTTCGGTTCGACCGGATGTGCAGCTCGGCCGAAGTATTGGCCGAACGCCTGACGGCACATCCCGCAGTGAAACAGGTGCGCTATCCCGGGCTGGCCAACGACCCGTCGCATAAACTGGCGCAAGAACAGACCACACGTTTCGGATTTCTGCTGTCCCTGACGCTGAACAGCGAAGACCGGGCCGAAGCCTTCATCAACAATTGCCCGCTTCTGCGCCCAGCCACGTCATTCGGAGGCGTCCACAGCTCGGCCGAGCGGCGCGCGCGCTGGGGCGACGACGTTGATCCGGCCTTCATCCGCCTGTCCGTCGGATGCGAACCCGTGGAAGAATTGTGGCAAGCTATCGAAGCCAGCCTGAACGTCGTGTGATTACTTTTTGGGCTCACGCAGTTCTTTGAACACGTAGATCGGCAGCACAACGCTGGCGATCAACGCCCCCAGCCAGACCAGCAATGTTGCCGCCAGCAGGTTCGAAACCCCGCCAACGGTCAGCCCGGCTGCAATCAGGTCGGTCACGAAAAGGCCCACGAAGGTTACGATCAGGGCGATCCCACCTTTCAGGGCGGGCGCTTTCTTTTCGCCCAGTTTCAGGATCAGGGGTTCAGCCACGACCTGTACGACGGTGAAGACAATCACCACCACGATGAACGAGATCGGCTTGATCGCAAATCCCGACAATATCAGCGCGGCAAGCAACAACCCAATGGCATTCCCGGCCATCAGGGCCAGGGCGGATTTTATTCTGCGTGACATGCGGCGGTCTCCGTCATTCGACAAGTATAAATATGCATATACTATCAGGTCTTCGGGATTTTACGAGACAATTCAATCGCCTCTTCCGTTTCAACCATTGAAATCAAATGGTAGAACACCTTCATCGTGATCAGACCCGCCCCTGACCTGTGAGAGTGAGATGAGCGACGACCCCTACACCGTTCTTGGTGTCTCGAAGGACGCCAGTGCAGCCGAGATCAAAAAAGCCTACCGGCGTATCGCCAAGGATTGCCATCCGGATCTGAAACCCGGCGATGCCACGGCCGAGGCCAAATTCAAGGCCGCCGCCGCTGCTTATGATCTGTTGAAAGATCCTGAAACACGTGCGCGTTTCGACAACGGGGAAATAGACGCCTCGGGTCAGGAACGCCCACAACAGCAGTATTACCGGGACTATGCCGAGGCCGCTGGAAACCCCTATCGCGGGCGTCAGGCGGATCCCGACGACATGTCAGACATCTTTGCCGAGTTCATGCGTGGTCGCGGCGGTTTTGGTGGCCAGCGCGGCCACCAGTTTCACGCACCGGGTCACAATCTGAACTATTCACTGCAAATCAGCTTTCTGGATGCCGTGTTCGGCGCCAGTCAGAAATTGACCTTGCCGGATGGAGACCGGATCGAGGTCAAAATCCCGGCCGGGATCACCGACGGCCAGACCATCCGGTTGCGCGGAAAAGGCGCGCCGGGATATGGCGAAGGCCCTCCAGGTGACGCACTGGTGACGGTTTCGGTCGCCAAGCACCCGGTTTTTGAACGTCAGGGCGACGACATCCATATCACGCTGCCGATCACAATCGACGAGGCCATTCTGGGCGGAAAAGTCCCGGCCCCTACCATAGACGGCGGTGTGAATGTCAACGTCCCGGCAGGCACCAGCAGCGGCAAAACGCTTCGGTTGCGCGGAAAAGGCGTGAAAAAGCGCGGCTCGTCCGCCCGTGGTGATCAGCTGATTGAGCTGACCATTGCGACACCGGACAAGATCGATGATGAACTGAAGCAGTTCATGGAAACCTGGCGTCAAAAGCACCGCTATGATCCGCGGAAAGGAATGCAGCTATGATCCTGACCGAAAAGGAACTGATCGAAACGGTCACCCGCCTGACCTCGGACCGCCTGACCGAATACCTAGCGGCGGAAATCGTGATTCCGGAACAGTCGGATCAAGGGCTGGTTTATCAAAATATCGACGTCGCCCGTCTGGAACTGGCCTGTGAGTTGCACGAACAGTACGACATGGAGGCGGATGCGCTGTCGATGATGATCTCACTGATCGACCAGCTGCATGGGCTGCGGGCCGAACTGCGCGAAGTTCTGAACGCGATCGAGGCGCAACCCGAACCTGTGCGGCAGCAACTGGTCAAGGTCATCGGTACAGCGCGATTCCGTCGCAGATAACGGGGTTTTGGACTCGAAACATTTGGATTAGAAGGCCGGCTTGATCCTTTGACAGGTGGCGCCATGACCCAGTCCAGATCTGAATTGCTGATGCCTGCGGGCAATCTGCGCAAGCTGAAACTCGCTGTCCTTTACGGGGCGGATGCGGTGTATCTGGGCACGCCCGACATGTCGCTGCGCACGAAATCCGAGTTTTCGCTGGAAGAGGTGATCGAGGGCGTCGAGTTCTGCCACAGCCATGGCCGGCGCGCCTATCTGACGCTGAACCTGTTCTCGCACAACAAGGACATCCCGAAGCTGGACGAATATATCGACACGGTCCGCAAAGTGCAGCCGGACGGGTTGATCATCGCCGACCCCGGCGTGTTCCAGTACGTGCGCGACCGCGCGCCGGAACTGCCGCTGCATATCTCGACCCAGGCCAATATCTGTTCCTGGCTGTCGGTGAAGTTCTGGCAGGATCAGGGCGCGGAACTGGTGGTTCTGGCACGCGAGGTTTCCTACCCCGAACTGGTGGAAATCCGCGAAAAATGCCCCGACATCAAGCTCGAGGCCTTCGTCCACGGGGCCATGTGCATGACCTATTCGGGCCGTTGCCTGCTGTCGAATTTCATGGCGGAACGTGGCGCCAACCAGGGCAACTGCGCCAACTCCTGCCGCTGGAACTATGCGCTGAAACTGCGCCTGAAGGATGGCACACATCAGGAATTGCGCATCACCGAGGAAAACGCCGACCTGTTCGAATTCCTGCTGGAAGAAGGCTGCCGCCCCGGCGATCTGATGCCGATCGAGGAAGACGACCGCGGTTCCTACATCCTCAATTCGCGCGATCTGTGCATCATGCCCAAGCTGGACGAATACCTGAAGATCGGGGTCGACAGCCTCAAGGTCGAGGGGCGCGGCAAGTCGGAATACTACGCCGCCATCGTCGCGCGCGCCTATCGCATGGCCATCGACGATTACTATGCCGACCCCCAGAACTGGGACCCGAAACCCTATATGCGCGAGTTGGAGACCGTGGGAAACCGCGGCTATACGCTGGCCTTCCACGAGGGGCGTCTGACCAACTACGCCCATGATTACGAGCACACGGCGTCCATCGCGCAATGGGAATATGCCGGGATCGTCACCGAAGTGACCCAGGATGCCTTTCTGGTCGAGGTAAAGAACAAGCTGGAACCCGGCGATGTGCTGGATTTCGTCTCGCCCATCTCGCGCGAGACGGTTCTGCTGAGGGTCTATGATTTCGAACGCGCATCCGATGGTGCGCGGATGGACGTAGTGCATGGCAGCACCAAAACAGTGATCCGCCTGCCCTTCACCCTGTTCGACCACGAGGATATCGACGATCTGCGCGCCCGGTTCCCCGCCTATTCCGTTCTGCGCAAGGAACGCGCCCTGACTGACGAACACTGGAGCCGCATCCGCTTTGACAAGCTGGTGCAGGGTTTGGAAACCTCGGGCCGTGACAACCCTGGCGCCTATGCCCGCCGTCGCGACGCCTTGGTTGAAAAGATCGGCGAAGACGGCAACGAACGCCGTTTCAAAACCAACCGCATCGGCACCGAGGGTTGCTGTGGCAAAGGTTGCAACGGCTGCTTGATTTTCTGGCAGGACGACAAATACGCGCTGGCCCGTGAAGTTTTGTCAAAGCGCAAGCAGGGCGAACAACTCAGCCGCCGTGAGGCGACGGAACTGAAACTGCCGGGCGCACAACAAGCCTGAGCCGGCTCAGTCGCGTGTTCGATACTCTTCCGGCACGTAAAACGTATAGTCCCGATCTGCCACCTGTTCGTGGCAGACATGGCAATAGGCCACGGCACCGGCGCGGTCGCCCATAGTGTCCCCAAAGACCGAGCCGTCCGGCAAGACCATGATGTAACGCCAATCCGCCGTGTCCGGGCTGGCATCTTCTGCCAGTTTCTCCATTACGAACATGGCACCGGGATGCACGTGACCTTCATCCGTCACGGTCATGCTGTCCTTGGCAAGAACCGACCCCATGGGAAGTTCTTCACCTTCCTGCAACGTCGCGTAGTTATGCGCCATGCGATTGGCGTAGCTGTTCACATACCTTTGCCCGTGGGTTGCCGAAATATAGGGCGCATCGTTGAAAATCGGCCAGCTTTGGTAGTTGAGGATCAGGTCCAGTTGCGCCACGGCGTAGCCACGCGCCATGCGGCGATTGAGGGATCGGTAGTGTTCCAAAGCCTCTTGTTTGCTCAACTCGGCAGGGTTTTCGATTGCAATATGAGCGTCCTGGCCGTCAGCAAAGGCCAAGCCTGAACCCGAGACGATAGCAAGCGCAGCGGCACCAAAACGGATGATCGAAAAAGAACTTGCATTCATAATCGTGGCCCACCTGAAATTCAGTTCACCTGAGCGCTTTCTGCACCACTTGGAACAGTCTAGCGGAATCGCAAAAACTTGCCATCTCTGACCCGGACACCTCACCGGCTTGTGCATCGAATTGAAGAGGCAAATTCAGCGACGGGCACGAGAAATATAGCAAATCATGCATGTAGTTTCAGCATCTAAAACATTAAGTTTGAACAAAACAATTGTGACGTGCAGACAAGACCAGAAAACACTTAAGGCGCGATCCGATCAAGCCTGGCCCAGATGGACCAAACCCTATCGGCTCAGACCCGTTTCGGCCTCGATTTGTTTGCGTGATTTGCGCGCCCGTTCGGTCGCCGACTTCAACTGACCGCAAGCCGCCATGATGTCCTCACCGCGTGTCTTGCGGATGGGCGAGGCATAGCCGGCCTGATAGATGATGTTGGCGAAGGCGCGGATGCGGTTGTTCGAGCTGCGCTTGTACGGTGCGCCGGGCCATTCGTTGAACGGGATCAGGTTGATCTTGGCCGGAATGTTGTGTCGCTTGATGTGATCGATCAAACGATGCGCATCTTCGTCACTGTCATTCACACCATCCAGCATCACATATTCAAACGTGATCCGTTCAGAGTTCGAAGCATTCGGATAGCTGGCCAAAGCGGTCAGCAGTTCCTCGATATTCCAACGTTTGTTGATGGGCACAAGAACGTCGCGGGTTTCGTCCGTAGTGGCGTGGAACGAGATCGCCAGCAGGCACCCGATTTCCTCGGCGGTGCGCGCGATCTCGGGCACCACGCCCGAGGTCGACAGAGTAATCCGCCGGCGCGACAGAGAAATGCCCTCGGGGTCCATGGCGATCTTCATCGCGTCGCGCACGTTTTCGAAATTGTAAAGCGGCTCGCCCATTCCCATCAGAACGATGTTCGACAGCAGGCGGGTTTCGTCCTTAGGTGCGCCGGGGGTTGGCCATTCTTCAAGATCGTCGCGCGCCATCATGATCTGGCCAACGATTTCGGCGGATGTCAGGTTTCGTACAAGTTTTTGAGTGCCGGTATGACAAAACGAACAGGTCAGCGTACAGCCCACCTGAGACGAGATACACAGCGTGCCGCGATCTTCCTCGGGGATGTAGACCACCTCGACCTCATGCCCGCCGGCAATACGGCACAGGTATTTGCGGGTGCCGTCCTCGGACACCTGACGTGTGACCACCTCGGGGATTTCGATCACGAAGTGCTCGGCCAGTTGAGCGCGATAAGCCTTTGCCAGATTGGTCATCTTTGCAAAGTCGCGCACGCCCCATTGGTAGATCCATTGCCAGATCTGACCGGTGCGCATCTTGGCCTGTTTCTCGGGCGTGCCGTGTTCAATCAAGGTTTCGCGCAAACGGTCGCGCGTAAGGCCGACGAGGTTGATCTTCCCGTCGGGCAGTTTGCGCGGGATGGTCATGACGTCTTGGGTGATCGGCGCTTTGGGCGACATTGGCGTATCTCGACGGAATCGGGCTTGGGATGCGCCTCTATATAGGAACCTGCGCAAAGATCAAAAGGTTTCCTAAGCCGGCAGGCCCGGCACGATGAACATACCGGGCCTTTTTGATCAGTTTACTGGCGGCGGTGTGTAGCAATCACTGGCGTCCAGGGTCTGAACCGGATCTTCCGGGCCACATTGCTCGCCCGATATCGGGTAGGTTTCAGCATTCTTCTCGCAAGCGCTCAGCACAGCGGCGGATGCGACCAGAACCAGAGTGATCCAAGTTTTCTGTTTCATCACGATGTCCTCTCTAAGTGGCTAAACCACTTAGTTCACATTGCCGAACGCGAAACTTTGATGCGGATCAAAACTGGCAGATGACCATACGTCAAAAGCCCCGCAACCAGGCGGGGCCTTTTCAACAATCGGCGCGATAAGATCAGTTGGTGCAGCGCTTCTCAGCGTCTTCAATCGCTGCGGTAAAGCCCAGCAGCGAGAAGGTGTCTTTCGTCTGCGTCCCACGCTCGGACCGGGCGGTCAGAACAGCCTCGGTTCCGCGCTTCAGGGCGGTGATGATCTTGGCATCATCCGCATCCGACGCGGCCCAGGCCCATTCGCCTTCTGTGAACAGTTCGAACTCGGTCCCGTCCACGTTCAGGTTCACCGTCGAACCCGCGGCAAACGGGTAGCCGCCAGTAAAGGTCAATTGGCCTTTGACCTCGGCATTCGGGCGATAGAACACAAACAGCAGGATATCGCTGCGCCGTACGGAAACCACACGTCCACCGCGGGTGTTTACGGTTTCCTTGGGTGCCGAGACGCTCCAGCATTCGGTGGGATCGTCTTCGACAAAAACGCTCCAATCCGTTTTTGCAGCTACGCGGTTGGTGCTTGTCGCCTGTTGGGCGATTGCAGATGTTGCTGCGATGCCTGCCATACACAGGCCCGCTATCGTGCGAACGAGCATTGATCCCATTTGTCCAGCCTCCTAGCTCGACCCTTACCTCATACCCATCGGACACGTCTGCGAACCCTGCCGGTTCGTCTATTCGTTTGCGTCTTCCGATGATTGCCGACATACACACACTAACGCAGGTTTCGCCACAGGCGAAAGGGCGATTGGCAGAATTTTGCGCATAAATTTCGGAGGTCCAGATGACGCAGCCCGTACCCATGACAGAACTTTGGCGCGGCCCTCTGCTGGAAAGTCTGCATCTGGGTCATGCGGTTATTTGCGATGACACGGGCCAGATCGTGCGCAGTTGGGGCGACCCGCAATCCATCATATACCCGCGGTCATCCGCCAAGATGATTCAAGCGCTTCCGTTGGTCACATCAGGGGCGGCGGCGAAATACGGTCTGACCAGCGAACACCTCGCGTTGGCCTGCGCCTCGCATATCGGGGCGGCGATCCACACGGATCGCGTGACGGCGTGGCTGGACCATCTGGGGTTGAACGAGCACGATCTGCGGTGCGGCCCACAGGAGCCCGCCGACACCGCCGCGCGCGACCGGCTGATTTTGGCGGACGACACGCCTTGCCAGATCCACAACAATTGTTCCGGCAAGCATTGCGGCTTTCTGACTCTGGCACAGCATATGGGCGCCGGGCCGGAATACCTTGAAATTGATCATCCGGTGCAACAAGCCTGCCTATCTGCCGTCGAAGAAACAACGGCCGAGACCAGCCCGGCATACGGCATCGATGGCTGTTCCGCCCCGAATTTCGCCACATCGCTTTTCGGTTTAGCACGTTCGATGGCTTGGTTTGCTTCAGCCGCAGACCGGTCCGACCGCTCCAGCGATGCAGCGATGCAGCTGGTGGCCGCGATGGTGAAACACCCGGAACTGGTTGCCGGTGAGACCCGGGCCTGCACCGAACTGATGCGCGCCATGAACGGGCGCGTCGCCATCAAGACCGGGGCCGAGGCGGTGTTTGTGGCCATCATCCCGGAAAAACGCCTGGGCGTTGCGCTGAAGATCACCGATGGCACCACACGGGCCAGCGAATGCGCCATCGCCGCTATTCTGGTGAGCCTTGGTGTGCTGGAGGCCGATCACCCGGCCACCCGCAAATTCATGAACGCCACGCAATACAGCCGCCGGGGGCTGGAATGCGGCGTGATCAAACCTGCGCCGGGTTTCCCCGGCTAAGGCCGCTACATCTCGATCTCGTGCACCTCGGCCACTTCAACCGAGCCTGTGCCATTGACGACCATCGGACAGCCCTTGGCCATCTCGGTCGCAGCATCGATACTGTCAGCTTTGATCACCGTGAAGCCCGAGGCCGGGTTTGCGCCGCCGTTATCGACCACTCCGTTGTTGCTGACGGTGTAAGACTGCCCCACCGGGTTTCCGGGGATATCGAGGGCGTCTCCCATATCCTGAAACCAGGCGCCCCAGGCGGCCATGGTCGCCTCGATCTCGGCGGGGTCGGTCGGGGTGTGTCCCCCGTGATAAACAAACAAATATTGGGGCATATCGCTCCTCCCTGATGAAACCTTATTTGCACTTCGCTTCGAGTTTGCGCAGCGAAGACGTCCAGCCCTGATTGTGGTTCGCGGCTGCTTCGGCATCGGCCAGTTCGCGGTGGTCCAAAACCAGGCGCGACCCCGTGCCTGTCGCTTTGACTGTGAAGGTGACGTGGCTTTCGGCCCCGCGCTGATCCTGATCGTCATGCCAGCCCCAGGTAAACCCCACCGAGTTTGGAGGGTCGACATGCGTGACGTGGCCCGAGACCTTGTATTGCTGGCCCTCGCCGTTTTCCATGACCGAATACCACGGGCCGGTGCGCGAGAAATCCAGATTGTGTTCAGGCACGTGCATCCCTTCGGGGCCCCACCATTGCAACAACCGGCTGCCGTCACTGATCCATGCAAACAGGTCCTCTGGGCTGACGGGGAAATCCCGTTCCAGTTTCAGGTCGGCCATGAATTCTCCCTTTCGATGATATCACTGAGGCGATCAAGGCTGCTTTCCCAGAATTGCCGTTTGGAGATCGTCCAGTCGGCAATCATACGCAGCCCGTCGGACCGGATGGAGTACATCCGTTGGGTGCCCCGCACACGCTGCTGCACCAACCCGGCCTCGCGCAGCACCTTGAGGTGGCGCGAAATCGCGGCGCCGGACATGCCGCGCCCTTCGATCAGTTCACCAGCGGGCAGTTCGCCCTGCTCCATCAGTTGCTCGACAATCGAGAACCGGGTGGCATCAGACAAAGCGGAAAAGGTGGTCAGAAGCGTGCTCATGACTTCTATTTAACACAAATGTTAAATAATGAAAAGCCCTGTCAGGATTCGGCGAAATCCGCGCGACTGTACCCTTGTAGATAAAGCAGTGCCGTCAGGTCGCCGTGATTCACCCGCACATCACATTGTGCGGCCACCGACGGTTTGGCATGAAGGGCAACCCCGGTCCCGGCCCGGCCAAGCATTCCAAGGTCATTGGCCCCGTCACCCACGGCAATCACATCACTTTCCGACAGGCCCCGACGCGTTGAAATCTGCGCCAGCGCTTCGACCTTGGCCTGACGCCCCAGAATAGGACGCGCGACGTCTCCGGTCAGCTTGCCATCTTCCGCCAGCAAAGTGTTGGCACGGTTTTCATCGAACCCCAAAAGCTCTGCCACCCGCGCGGTAAAGGCCGTAAAGCCACCGGATACCAATGCTGTATAGGCCCCGTTGGCCCGCATCGTCGCCAGCAATTCCCTGCCTCCGGGCATCAGGGTGATCCGTTCGCGCAGGACTTTGCCGATGACGCTTTCATCCAGATCCTTCAGCAAACCAACCCGCTCGATCAGGGCACCTTCGAAATCCAGCTCTCCGTTCATGGCGCGGGCGGTGATGTCCTTGACCCGGTCGCCGACGCCAGCCTCATCCGCCAGTTCATCGATACATTCCTGCTGGATCATGGTGCTGTCCATATCGGCCAGCAGCATCTGTTTGCGCCGCCCCTGCGCAGGCTGCAAAATCAGGTCCACGCCCATACCCTGCAAGTCTGCCCAAACGTCCCAGCGATTGTCGGGGATAGCGTTCAACTCGAATTCTGCCGCCTCATCCGGGTTGAGCCAGAGGATGTCCCCGCCACCCCACGCATTGCGCAGTGACTCGGGTAATGCGCTGTCCAGCGAAGGCGCTGCCGGATTGGTCAGCAAAGTGGCGACATACATCTTCAATCTCCAAATTTTCTTGGCCGGGCGAGGTGATCTAGGGGGTCAACGGCAAACGGCCCTGATCGGTCAATTCCCAGCAGGTCTGCCCTTCGAACACCGCGACACCCACCGGGCGCCCATATCCGGCACCTGTGTCCAGATTGACGCGATTCCCATAATGCGTTGCCCGGTCTACCGGAGTATGACCATGCACGATCAGTTTGGGATGCGGACCCAGATGAGCATGAAAATCCTGCCTGATCCAGACCAGGTCGTTGTCCCCCTGCGCGTTGAGCGGCACGCCCGGGCGAATACCTGCGTGAACAAAGGCAAGCTCGGGCGTCTGATGCATCAGAACCAGATCTCGCAGAAAAGTCAGGTGCGATTTCGGCACCGCCGCCTGCGCCATCTGATGCAGATCTTCCAGACGAATCTGGCCTTCGAATTCCACGCCATAACTGCGCAGGGTCTCGACCCCACCCAGCCTTTCATGCAGCCAATGATACCCGACAAGCAAATGCGGATCGTGACGCGGCGTATCCTCCATGAACCAGGCGAACATGCGATCATGGTTGCCCAGCAGAGTGATCCAGTTCAGGCCCGCATCGCGCCCGGCAATCAGACGCTCGATCAGCCCGCGGCTGTCAGGGCCGCGATCCACGTAATCACCTAGAAACACGATCTGGGCGTCCGGGCCGCCATCACCCCGGATCAGAGACAGCGCGCGTTCCAGCTCGGCCACCTGCCCGTGCAGATCACCAACAACGTAGACAGGCTGTGTCATAGATCCTCCGACGGTAAGGTTCAGCTTGCTTGTGCCGCAGATTGCAGCCCGAGAAAACAAAGGACCCGGGCCTTCGGTCAACCGGGTCCCGAACTGTTTCTCAAACTCAACAGGCCTCGTCAGGTGACATCAAATTCCAGCGGCTTGATCTGCGTGAACAGACCCGTTTCCGCCAACTTGGCGCGTGCCTCGGCCGGAACGGGTTCGTCGACATAAAGCAACGCAATCGCTTCTCCTCCGGCCTCGGATCGACCAAGGGTAAAGTTCGCGATGTTGACGTTGTTCTCGCCCATGGTCTGCCCCAAAGCACCGATGATGCCCGGCACGTCTTCGTTGGTGGTGTAGAGCATATGGGCACCGACCTCGGCGTCGATATTGATGCCCTTGATCTGGATGAACCGCGGTTTGCCGTCGCTGAACACGGTGCCGCCGATAGAACGCTCGCGCTTGTCGGTCACAACGGTGACTTTGATATAGCCCTCAAACGCACCCGATTTGTCCTGATTGGTGGTCGAGATCTTGATCCCACGTTCCTTGGCGACAACCGGGGCCGACACCATGTTCACCTCGGGGTTGAACTTTTTCATGATCCCGGCAACCACCGAGCAGTTCAACGCCGCCAGGTTCATTTCAGCGGCCACACCATCATACAGGATATTGATCGCCTTGACCGGCTCATCCGTCATCTGGCCGATAAAGCTGCCCAGATGGCCGGCCAGCTTGATCCACGGCCCCATCACCTTGGCTTCTTCCGCCGTTACACTGGGCATGTTCAAAGCGTTCTCGACCGCACCTGTCAGCAGATAGTTCGAGATCTGCTCGGCCACTTGCAGCGCCACATTCTCCTGCGCTTCGGTCGTTGCTGCACCAAGATGCGGCGTGCAGACCACGTTGGGCAAATTGAACAGGGGGTTGTCCTTGGCGGGTTCCTCACCGAACACGTCAAACGCGGCGCCCGCAACGTGACCGGATTGCAGCGCCTCGGCCAAGGCCTCCTCATCGACCAGACCACCCCGAGCACAGTTGATGATGCGCACGCCTTTCTTGGTCTTGGCAAGGTTCTCACGGCTCAGAATATTGCGGGTCTGATCCGTCAGCGGCACGTGCAGGGTGATGAAGTCGGCGCGGGACAGCAACTCGTCCAGCTCTACCTTTTCCACGCCCATCTTGGCGGCTTTCTCTTCGCCCAGATAGGGATCATAGGCGATGACTTTCATCTTCAGGCCAAGCGCGCGCTCGCACACGATGCCACCGATGTTCCCCGCACCAATGACGCCGAGCGTCTTGTTGGTCAGCTCGATCCCCATGAACTTGGACTTTTCCCACTTGCCCGCATGGGTCGAAGTCGAGGCCTCGGGGATCTGCCGCGCCACGGCAAACATCATCGCAATGGCGTGTTCGGCAGTGGTGATCATGTTGCCGAATGGCGTGTTCATCACGATCACACCTTTTTTCGACGCTGCTTCCTTGTCGATATTGTCAGTGCCAATTCCGGCGCGGCCGATCACCTTCAGCTTGTCGGCTTTTTCGAGAATGGTCGGCGTGACCTTGGTGGCCGAGCGGATGGCAAGACCATCATACTGGCCGATCACCTCGGCCAACTTGTCCTTGTCCTTGCCCAGATCGGGCATGAAATCCACGTCGATGCCGCGATCACGGAAAATCTGAACGGCGGTTTCGCTGAGTTTGTCGGAAACGAGTACTTTGGGAGCCATGTTTGTGGTCCTTGAATGTATTGAGAGGTCCGGGCCGATGCGGCCCGGTGGAGATGGGATGCGATCAGGCGGCTTCTGTCTGCGCCGCGATTTCGGCCTCAAAGGCCCATGCCAGCCAAGGCAGCATCGCTTCGATGTCCGAGGTCTCGACCGTACCGCCGCACCAGATCCGCAAGCCCGCAGGCGCGTCGCGATAGGCACCGATGTCCAGCGCGATATTCTCGGACTCCAGCCGCTTGGCCACAGCCTTGGCAAAGCTTGCGCCGTCCTGAATTCGGGCGTCGGTAAATTTCAGACAGACGGATGTGTTCGACTGCGTCGCAGCGTCTGCGGCCAGGTTTTCGATCCAGTCGTTCCGGTCGCAGAACGCATGCACTGCATCGGCATTGGCGTTCGCGCGGGCTGTAAGGCCCTTCAGACCGCCCACCGAGCGCGCCCAATCCAGTGCAAACAGATAATCCTCAACCGCCAGCATCGACGGCGTGTTGATCGTCGCCCCGGTAAAGATGCCTTCGATCAGCTTGCCACCCTTGGTCAGGCGGAAAATCTTGGGCAGCGGCCATGCAGGGGTGTAGCTCTCCAGACGTTCAACGGCGCGCGGGGACAGGATCAGCATCCCATGCGCGGCCTCACCGCCCAGAACCTTCTGCCAGCTGAAGGTGGTCACATCCAGCTTGTCCCAGGGCAGGTCCATCGCAAAGGCAGCCGAGGTTGCGTCGCAGATCGTCAGACCCTGACGATCATCGGCGATCCAGTCGCCATTCGGCACGCGCACGCCCGAGGTGGTGCCATTCCACGTAAAGACCACGTCATTGGCGAAATCGACCGATGCCAGATCCACGATCTGTCCGTAATCGGCGGTCTTCACCTCGGCGTCGATCTTAAGCTGCTTGACCACATCGGTCACCCAACCGGACCCAAAGCTTTCCCACGCCAGCATCTCGACCTTGCGTTCGCCCAATAGCGACCAAAGAGCCATCTCAACCGCGCCCGTGTCCGAGGCGGGAACAATGCCGATCCTGTAATCTACCGGAATGCCAAGCACCTCGCGCGTGCCTTCGATGGCCGCTTTCAGCTTGTCCTTGCCAACGGCGGCACGGTGCGAGCGTCCCAAGGCGGCATCGGCCAGTTTGGTCAGATCAAATGTGGGGGGTTTGGCGCAAGGGCCCGAGGAAAAACGCGGATTGGCCGGCCGCGTCGCCGGTTTTTGAGTGCTCATCTGTATTACCCTTCCAGATACACGCCCCTCGTTGGGGAGGGGTGTCCCACGCACAGAGCTATGGGCCCTTCGCACCCGCAGCAAGCGAAAAAGACGCTTCGCTGGGTAAAAACGACATCCAAAGAGGGCACAAATCAGAACATGAGTTTCCGATTGGCGAAAAACCCCGCCGAAACTCGGCGGGGTTGTTGCTGTTATTCCGCGGCGTCTGCGTATGCGTCCATTGGGGGGCATGTGCAGACGAGGTTTCTGTCACCGTATGCGTTGTCGACGCGGTTGACGGGGG
>NZ_JBQERJ010000010.1:0-201960 GCF_056534925.1 Ruegeria sp. P10 | reverse complement strand
CCGCCTTCTCACGGCACTGCTTATGCTCTCCCATGATCCCCAAAGGATACTGAACAGGCATCTCCCAACCCGCAAAATCAACCATCTTGCCGCCAAGCTCGACGTGAAGGTCATACAAGGGCGTGCGCTTCGGTGTGGTCATGATCCGGTCAACTTCCGATTATCCAAAGGTCAAAATGCATAACCGTCAGTCTGCCCCAAGCCGCATAGAATGCAATGATTCCACCCGGTTTTTAGTGAAACACCGATCCGTAGAAGAGGCGGTATACAGACGCATGCACCATGAATGTTCCTATAGGAAACTTTTTTCCGTTAGGCAACAATCCTTGTTTCCATCGCGTGAATTCCCTGGCGTCCGACCGGATACCAGAGGGAAGGATTTCACCGTCGATACATACCTTCTTCGGGATTTCTCGGCGCAAAGTGACGTTCAGACAGAGAGGGACCGCACCGCACGCACCAGACCTTCGAGCCCGGCAATCAAATCGACCTCTGCCGTATCTTCTGCAAAATCATGGCTGATACCGTCGATCGAGGGCGTGAACAGCATCGCGACCGGCATCAGGCGAGACACATTGGTGGCATCGTGCAAGGCCCCCGAGGGCATCCTGCGCCACCGACCCGGTGCGACCTGTTCTGCACCGCGTTCAAGAGCGCAGCGCAAGGTCGGATCCATGGCAACGGGATCCAGCCCCAGCATGGGGCCGTAATCCAAGCTCATCCCCATTTGCTCAGCGGTTTCTTGTGCTGTCGCCCGAATGATCTCCTCCATCCGGGCCAAACGGTCTGCATCAGCATCGCGCCATTGCATCGAGAACCGAACCCGTCCCGGCACGATGGACGAAGCGTTTGGATGCAGGTTGACCCGCCCGATGGTCCAGACCGTCTGCGGCGTGACGACATTGCGAAACCTCTCATTGAGCCGGGTGTTGAACAGGGACAGGGCCTGAAAGGCGTCGCGGCGCAGGTGCATGGGGGTGGTGCCGGCGTGATTCTGCTGACCTTCGAATGTGATCGACATATCGCGGATGCCAACGATATCGGTGACGACTCCGATTTGGTCTCCGGACGCGTCCAGAGAGGGGCCCTGTTCGATATGCATCTCTATGAAGCCATTGAAACGGGACGGGTCCACGAATCCGTGGGACAGATCTGCCATGGACGATCGGGCCTGGCCAAAGCTGACGCCCGCCCCATCGGTCAACACATCGGCTTTTTCCAGAGACAAACCGCCCGACCAGACAGCAGAACCTGTGGTCACGCCAAACCGCCCCTCTTCGTCCTGAAAGCTGACAACTGAAATGGGACGGTCGACGGAACGTGCAACTTCCAGTGCGGCGATGACGCCAAGGGCGCCGTCCAGCCAACCGCCTTCGGGCTGACTGTCGGAATGTGATCCCATCAACAGCGAAGGGCCGGACGCCAATCCGAACAGGTTTCCCACCGGGTCAAACTGCGGAGTCAGGCCCGCTTCACGCATACGTCCGGCAAGCCACTGGCGCGCAGCGATATCCGCGTCGGAATAGGCAGGGCGGACAACCCCCTTGCCCACTCCTGCGGCACCAAATGCACGCAACTTATGCAGGTCGGTCAGAAAACGCGTGTGATCGACGGTCATATACCCCTCCGGAGGTTTGTTCGGGGCGAACCATAGCCAGAAACAGAAAAGGAGCGAGGTTTTTTTCGACAGGCGTGAAACCCCTCTGGCACCAGAGGGGAACCTGCCCTAAGACTTCGGCGCAAGAGGGACCGACATGTCACATATCACATTGGTGCGTCACGGGCAGGCAAACACAACGGCGCGGGACGAGGCAAGTTATGACAGGCTCAGCGACTTGGGGCATCAGCAGGCGCGTTGGCTGGGGGCGCATCTGCGCGACACCCGCAGCCACTATGCCCGGGTCTATTGCGGCACCCTGACCCGTCACGCCGAGACAGCGGACAGCATGGGATTGCACGATCCAATCCGTGACGCGCGACTGAACGAGATCGAGTATTTCACGCTGGCGCAACTGTTCGAGGACCAACACGGCGTCGCGATCCCCACCGACCGCGAAGGTTTCGTCGAACACCTGCCCAGAACATTTGCGGCCTGGGCCAATGGCGAAATCAAGAACCCGCCGGAAACCTTCGAAGAATTCGAGACGCGCGTGCGCGACGCGCTGCACGAGATCGGGACCGAGGGCGGACCGGCCATCGTCGTGACCTCGGGCGGGTTGATTTCGATGGTGGTGCGGCAGGCGATGGGGTTGGATATCCCGTCAATGGCACGGGTGGCCCTTGCCATCATGAACACGTCGATGCATCGTCTGCATCCGATTGGCGCTCAGCTGAGCCCGGTTCTTTTCAATGCCGTTCCGCATCTGGAAGCCCCTGATCGGCAGTTCGCGCAGACCCACCTGTAACCAGATCGGAGACGCCTGATGCAGCTCTACTATGCACCCCGAACCATCTCGGTCGCTGTCGCGATCGCACTGGAAGAGGCCGGGCTGGAATACGAAGCGATCAAACTCGACTTCGCCGGGGGCGAACAGACGAAACCAGCTTACAAGCAAATAAACCCCAAAGGCCGCGTTCCGGCGCTGGTGGTGGATGGCGGCATCCTGACTGAAACCGGAGCCCTGCTGGAATTCGTTGCGGCCAAGGCCCCCGAGGCCGGGCTGGTGCCGGCTGATCCGGTGATGGCTGCCCGGATGCGCGAAGTGATGTTCTACCTTGCCTCGACCATGCATGTGAACCACGCGCACAAGCTGCGCGGGCACCGCTGGGCCGACAAGAAATCCAGCTGGAAAGACATGAAAGACAAGGTCGCGCAGACGATGACCGCGTCCTGCGATTATATCTCGTCGAACGGCCTGCGTGGTCCATTTGTGCTGGGCGAGGCGTTCTCGCTGGCCGATGCCTATCTGTATGTGGTGTGCAGCTGGCTGGAAGGCGATGGTGTGGACGTTTCGGCCTTTCCCAAAATCGTCGCCTTCCGTGAGGCGATGGAGGCACGCCCTTCGGTTCAGGCAGTGCGTGCTGCCGGAATGCTCTGACAAAAGGAAATAAGATGACACATCTCTGGGTCCGGGCAGAACAGCGCCCGAACGAAGAACGGGTTGGGCTGACGCCGGAAGGTGCCGCCGCGCTGATCGCGGCCGGCATCCGCGTGACGGTCGAGGAAAGCCATGCCCGCGCCATTCCACTGGACGGCTACAAGGAAGCAGGCTGCGAGATCGCGCCCGAGAATTCCTGGCCCGAGGCCCCGCTGGACGCGATCATCTTCGGCCTCAAGGAACTGCCCGAAGACGGTACACCCCTGCCCCACCGCCACATCATGTTCGGCCATGCCTTCAAGGGCCAGCATTCGGGCCGGGCTCTGCTGGAACGGTTCAAGGCGGGCGGCGGCACGCTATATGATCTGGAATACCTTGTGGATGAAGATGGTCGCCGGGTCGCCGCATTCGGCTATTGGGCAGGCTACGCGGGCGCGGCGGTGACGCTCAAGACCTGGGCGGCGCAGCAACGGGGCGAGATCTGCGGCCCTGTCGGCGTCTATCCCGGCAAGGACGCGCTGAACGCCGAACTTCTGGCAGAATTGGACGCCACAGGCGCGCCCCGGCCCCGCGCCATCGTCATCGGAGCTTTGGGCCGTGTAGGCACCGGCGCCGCAGACCTGTGTGAGGCGATGGGCGTCGCGGTCACCAAGTGGGACATGGCCGAAACCGCGCGCGGTGGGCCTTTCCCGGAAATCCTCGACCTTGATCTGTTCCTGAACTGCATCTTCGCGCGCCCCGGAACGCCTGTCTTCGTCCCGCGCGAGGCATTGACCGCCCCGCGCAAGCTGACCGCCATCGGTGACGTGGCCTGCGACCCGGACAGCGATTACAACCCGGTGCCCGTCTATGACCGCGCCACCACGTGGCAAGAACCCGCCCTGCGCGTGGCCACCGACCCGGTGATGGACGTGATGGCGATCGACAACCTGCCGTCGATGCTGCCGGTCGAAAGCTCGGAAGACTATGCCGCGCAACTGCTGCCGTCCTTGCTGACTCTGACCGATCTGGACAGCGGTGTCTGGGGTCGGGCAGAAGCAACTTACAAAACGCATATTGAAGGACTCTGAACGATGACCATTCATTGGTGTGGCACCGGCCTCTCGGCCATTCCCGGCCTGCGTCGCCTGATCGAAGGCGGCCACAAGGTCACCGTGTGGAACCGGACCGTCGACAAGGCCAGGGCCGAGGTCGGAGACCTGACCGACGAGATCCGCGCCTTCGACATCGATGCGCTTGGCGCCGTACTGGAGAAGGGCGATGTGATCGTCTCGATGCTGCCGGGCGACTGGCATGTACCGCTTGCGGACCTGGCAATTTCGAAACAGGCCAATTTCGTCTCGTCCTCGTATATCGCGCCCGAGATGCGCGCGCTGGACGACAAGGCGCGCGACGCCGGCGTCGCACTGGTCAACGAGGTCGGGCTGGACCCGGGCATCGATCACCTGATGGCGCATGCGCTGGTGGACGACTACCGCGCCTCCGACGCCTTCGACCCGAAAAACCATCTGAGCTTCATTTCCTATTGCGGCGGCATTCCCAAGAACCCCAACCCGTTCCGCTATAAATTCAGCTGGTCGCCGCTGGGCGTGTTGAAAGCGCTGCGGTCGCCGTCGAAATCGATCCGAGATTACGCGCCGCTGGACGTTGCCCGCCCCTGGGATGCGATCAGCAGCTATATCGCGCCGCTGCCCACACCGGAGAGCTTCGAGGTCTACCCGAACCGCGATTCGATACCCTTCATGGCGCAATACCATTTCGAGGATCACTGGCCGGTCAAGGAATTCGTCCGCGGCACGCTGCGTCTGAACGGCTGGGCCGACGCGTGGTCGGATGTGTTCACCGAGATCGAAACCCTGTCCGGCCCGGAAGGGGATGCGCGTCTGAAAGAGATGTCGGACCAGTTCTGGGAGGAAAACGCCTATGACGAAGGCGAGCCTGATCGTGTTGTGTTGTGCGTGGGATTGAAGGCCGAGAAAGACGGCGTCGAAGTCTGGCACAAGACCTATGTCATGGATGCCTGGGGCGACGAGCGTGGCACGGCGATGGCGCGTCTGGTGTCGATTCCGGTCTCACTTGCGGTCGAGGCCGTATTGAACCGCGCCATCCCGGCCGGTGTTCACGCGGCCCCCAGCGATCCAAAGCTGGTGCAGGGATGGATGGGTGAAATCGAAAAGCTGGCCCAACATCTGCAAATCGTCGATCACACGGCCTGAATGCAAAAAAGCCATTCCAGACTGCCTGGAATGGCTTTCATTGTTCCACTTTACGCATGTTGTCCTCGTTCGGGTTTCCCTCACCCGGACTTCAGATATACCGCTGGATGGTATCTTCGATATCACTGCGGTTGATGCCCAGCTCGGACAACTGATGATCGGTCAAAGCATTCAGATGCTGGGCTGCGCGGACAATATCAGGACTGATCGAACGGATTCGCATGGCACGATCGAACAGCAAAAGCGCAGTGGCGGCCGGAGCCGGTTGATTGGTGGGCGGTACGACGTCGAACATTCTGGTAACCTCGCTAACATGCTTTTGGGGATTGTCTCAGTTCACGCTGAATGCTTGATCACTGCCGGTATGGCTTGTTGTGATACACACTTTCATATGCGCGTCTTTTGATCTGATCCCGCTGGATGCCGATGTCGGCCAGTTGTACGTCATCAAGCTTTTCCAGATCCCGCACGGTTTTCGAAAAAATCCGGCGGCGGAAATGCTCGACCTTTGCTTCTGCATAGTTTGAAAACAGACCGTCAAGCAGGCCACCCCGGCCTTCGAATGTTTGTGTATGTGCCATGTCTTTCTCCTCCTGAACTCAATGTCTTTGTCTTCATGACATCAGATTTGGGAAGGCTGCCTTAACGTTGCCAAACCGGTTCATTAAGGTTTGTTAAGACTGTATTGGAGGGAAAGTTCGGGCTGGACCGGCGCGTTAATTGCAAACTTCGATCCAGGCCCGCGACATGTCTTTTCAGTGGCGGATCAAAATAATGCGAATATCGACCCGTCGCAGAAACCGCCCCTTTGCAGGCAGGTCACATCAGATCGTTTTCAACGTCCTCGGCTGATATCCCCAGCGCGTCCAGACCGTTCTCAAGGTGGTCTGACATGTGCGGAGTGCCGATCAGGTAGTCGGCACAGGGGGTCGAGGCCTCGGCCTTGGCAGTGGCAATCGCTTCGGCCAGATCCTCGGCGAAAAAGCTTTCGCGGCCGATCCACATGATGGCAACCAGTTCGGCTTGCTCGTCTTCGCTCATACGTTCGATGAAGGCGCGCATTTCACCTTCTGCCCGGTTCAGCTCGCGCCCCATCATGGCAATCTGAGCGACCTTTCTTGCCGATATTTCCAACATGCATCAGCTCCTCGTGTTCGCGGTTGTTGTGCCATCACAATCACCGAACGGGGGGCGAGTCTTTGATCTTACGCAAACAACGGCCCTCGTTCCGCGCACGCGAAATCGGCCGGTCCGGTACCGGTTGCCTACGAAACGGGCGAAAGGTGGCTTTTTTCAACCACAGCCTGAAAGCCTGCCAGACGATCAGTGCAAAGGTTCTCCGGGCGCCGAATGGCCGCCGCAGCAAGGACCACAGAATCACGCGGTTCGTCAGGGGTTGCCGCGGGCCGGTCAGCGTCGCGATCAGCCCACCATCAGCGCGCCCGTAATCAATCCAGACACCGACGCGATCCGCGCGATAGTCGAAGCGGAACGTATAGCTGCCTTCGATTTTCTGAAACGGTGAAACATGCATCAGCTTGTCCGCCACCACCCTGTCAGTCGGTTCGATGACCGAGAAATCGGGTTTGTGACACAGGTAACTGTGACGGGTGCCATAGGTATTGGTGACCTCGGCCACCACCGCATAAAGGTGATCGCTGTCGTCAAAACAGAACCAAAAACTGACGGGATTAAAAACGTGCCCCAAAACGCGCGGTTGCGTCAGCAACTTGAAACGCGCCGGTTGTTGCACCGACATTTCATCAAATCGCGCGCGGAGCCACTGGGCCCCTTCCCCGTGACCCGGCTCTCCCCCATGGTCGGTGGTGCGCCAGTTCGTGACATTCGCGCGATCAACCGAAAACAGCAAAGGGGTGTCCAGCTCTGCTTCGGGGTCCAACAGGATGTAATCGACCGAGTATCGGAATGCGTTTTCAATCGCACCCTTGCGCCCGTGATAGGTATGACCCGCGATATGGTCTATTTCCTGCGTCATCCGCTGCTTTCTGGCCTTCCCGTAAACGCCTTGAACTGCACTGATTTCCCTCAGATGCTGGCAATTCTGATACGGCAATTTGCACAATTTGGATCATAATGTCCCGATAAAGTGATCCGGCTTGGGGAACGCGCCGTAATGAGGTTATGTTTACCGAGATCGATACCGTGACCTTGGACGAACCTGCGGCTGAACCGGCCGCCCTTCAGCCTCGGCGCGAAAAGAAACGCATCAAGGGTAGACGGGTGAACGGAAGTAACGGCGGGCGCGAGACCAAAACCGAATGGGTGGATCACGTCAGGCGCATCCGCGACGCGCAGGACCAGGCGGCATTTGCCGAACTGTTCCAGCACTTCGCGCCACGGATCAAGGCGTTCCTGATGAAGTCAGGATCAGACGCCACGATGGCCGAGGAGTGTGCGCAGGAGGTGATGGCGACCTTGTGGCACAAAGCCCATCTGTTCGACCCGGCGCGGGCAACTGTGGCTACTTGGGTATTCACGATTGCTCGGAACAAGCGCATTGACGTTCTGCGAAAGCAACGCCGCCCCGAACCCGAAGAATTGTGGTGGGGTCCCGAGGCCGAGCCTGAGCAGGACGATGTCATCGCGCTGCAACAGGAAACCGCGCAGCTTCGCACCGCTTTGACAGCGTTGCCAGACGCGCAGAGAGAGCTGATCGAAAAGGCGTATTTCGGTGATCTGAGTCACCGCGAAATTGCGTCTCAGACCGGGTTGCCCCTGGGAACGATCAAATCACGAATCAGGCTGGCGCTGGACCGCTTGCGCCATGCAATGAACTGAGATGAGTATGATGAGTAAGTCGATCAAACATCACCTGACAGATGACCTGCTGATGGCATACGCAGCAGGCAGTCTGCCCGAGGCATTCGACCTGATGGTCGCGACGCATCTGTCGCTCTGCGACCATTGCCGTGCGCGGGCGGAAAGTTACGATGCCGTAGGTGGGCATGTTCTGGAGGAACAGACTGTATCCATCGCCATGAGTGATACATCTCTGGCCGCGACTATGGCGTTGATCTCCAAAGGTGCGCCAGCGGCCAAACCGGCGCGTCCGAACTGTTCGGTATTGCCGGCCCCGTTGCAGGATTATGTCGGCGGTACGGTTTCGGATATCCGATGGAAACCGATCGGCATGGGTGTGAAACAGGCCATTCTTCCAACCACAAGCGAGGCCTCGGCCCGGTTGCTGTTCATTCCAGCCGGAACGGCTGTACCAGATCATAGCCACAACGGTATAGAATTGACGATGGTGCTTCAGGGCGCATTCTCGGACGAAGTGGATCGCTTCGCCCGTGGCGACGTCGAGATCGCGGACGAGGATTTGGAACACACGCCTGTGGCGGACATTTCGGAAGACTGCATTTGTCTGGCGGTTACGGATGCACCGTTGAAATTCACCAAGCTGATGCCACGCCTGTTCCAACCCTTCCTGCGCATCTGAAATTGCCCGCGAGGGCCGCGAGCGGCGTGTTTGAAAGGAATGATCATGTTCGCAAGACTTGCTGTGTGCGCCCTTCTCGTTGCTGTCGCGCCCGTCGTATCGGCCCAAATGTCGGCCGAGGTTCAGTTTCAGCCCGGCAATTTTGGCACCATGGTCAGCGGAACCATCTCAGGAGATGAGTACTTCGACTATTCGCTGGGCGCCAAAGCCGGGCAGGAGATGTTTGCCGATCTTCAGGTCAGCGACACCAATGGTAACGGCGTGATCTATTTCAACATCCTGCCGCCGGGCAGCGACGGTGTGGCGATTTATAACGGGTCGATTGACGGCAATACGGCTCGGATCACCCTGCCCGACGATGGAGACTATACGATCCGCGTCTATCTGATGGGCAATGACAGGGATACCGGAAAAACCGTGGGGTACAATCTGGACCTGTCCATCCAGTAGATTTCAACCTTCGTGACGAGCAAGGGGCACAACGCCGTTTTCGGCCTTGGTCTCGATTTCTTCAAAGTCGAAATTGTCCAAACGCTGCGCGCGGCGGCCAGCCTTTTCGGCGCTGATCTTGATTTCCGAGATATCCTTGGCCGCCTGCCCGAAATGACGATCCAGGTTCGAGACGCGATCACCCAGGCGATCCACATCCTTGTGCAGCAACCCCAGCTCTTTGCGGATCGCGCCGGCCTGTTCGCGCATACGCGCGTCTTTCAGGATCGCCCGCATGGTATTCAGCGTGGCCATGCACGTCGTCGGGGACACGATCCAGACCCGCGCGGCGAACCCTTCACGCACGACATCAGGCAGACGCGCGTGCAGTTCGGCGTAAATCGCCTCGGAAGGTACGAACATCAAGGCGCCGTCCGCGGTTTCCCCGTCCAGGATGTATTTTTCGGAAATCGCCTTGATATGCACTTTCACCGCAGCGCCGAAGGCCCGCAGGCATCTCTCGACATCCGCCTTCGTCTGCGCAGCGGCCAACGCCTCGAAATCCTCCAACGGGAACTTTGCGTCGATCACGATCGGTCCCGGCGGGTTCGGCAAGTGAATCAGGCAATCCGCCCGCCTGCCGTTCGACAAAGTGGCTTGCAACGAATAACTGTCAGCGGGCAGCGCCTTGGACACGATATCGTTCAGCTGGATTTCCCCGAACATCCCGCGCCTTTGCTTGTTTGACAGTATATCCTGCAAAGACAGCACATCGCCTGACAGTTTGGTGATATTGTCCTGTGCCTTGTCGATGGCGGCCAGACGTTCCTGCAATTGGGTCAGCGAGGTCGCCGTCTGTTTCGACGAGCCATGCAACGTTTCTTTCATCCGTTCCTGCATCTCGGCAAGCGCACGCGCCGATTTCATCGCATTATCCGCCAGCCGGTCATTCATCTGTTGCTGGACCGAAGCCAAACGCGCCTCGACCGTCTGAATCACCTGCATCTGCGCGTTGGCCTGAGTGTCCGAGACATGCTGAAGCCCGCCGCGCAACTGTTCTTGCCCCTGGCCCAGTTGTTGAACATGCTGACCCAGATGCGCCATCTGCCGCGCCAAAGGTTCCGCCAGCCGGGCCGAGCGGTTGGCCGCCCGCAACGACAGGAACAGCAGCAGCAGAATCAACGCCACCACGCCACCCACGGTCAGTATCACGGGATCATTCAACGCCATCTCAGTGCCTGCAATCTGGATCATGGGGGTCAGTTTGTTCTCGTTTTGTTTCTATCTTGTTAAACCGTGTTTGAAACCAGATCAACTGCGTCCGAACAGGCGTTCGATATCGCTGAGTTTAAGTTCCACATAGGTTGGTCGCCCATGGTTGCACTGGCCGGAATGCGGCGTCGCCTCCATCTCGCGCAGCAGGGCATTCATTTCCTCGGCCCGCATTCGACGGCCGGATCGGATCGACCCATGGCAGGCCACCCGGCTGAGGATCGCCTCGATCCTTGCCTGCACCATCTGGCTTTCACCCTGATCGGCGAGTTCATCCAGGATGTCGAGGATCATGGCGCGCGCATCGACTTCGCCCAGAATGGCGGGGGTTTCGCGTACGGCAATGGCGCTTCCGCCGAAGGGCTCGATGGTCAGGCCAAGGCGCGTCAAGTCATCTGCGACGGCCATCAGGCGGGCGCAATCCCCGTCGGACAATTCCACGATTTCCGGAATCAGCAGGGCCTGCGCCGCGACGCCATTCTCGGCCATCTGCGTTTTCAGCTTCTCATAAACCAGCCGTTCATGTGCTGCATGCTGATCTACGATCACCATGCCATCGGCGGTCTGGGCAATGATGTAATTCTCGTGCACCTGTCCGCGGGCTGCACCAAGCGGCAGATCCTGCGCCTGAGGCTGCTCCTGCATCTCGGCGACCTGCGCAACCGGGGTCGGCTCGACAATGCTGCCGCTATAGTCATTGGCCAGCTCGGCAAAACCCGGAGCCTGCGCGCGATACGCCGCCGTGCGCGCGGCAGGCGACGGACGATCCATCTGGTAAACCCGCGCCGGAGCAGGCTGTGCAGGTTCTGGCCGCATCGCGCCCAGCGTCGCATTCGCCACGGTCGAGGATGCCCTGTGCCCGGCTTCCGCCAAAGCATGACGCAGACTGGACACGATCAGCCCCCGCGCGACGCCGGGATCCCGGAACCGAACCTCGGATTTCGCGGGGTGGACGTTCACGTCAACCAGCGTGGGGTCGCAGTCGATGAACAACGCCGCAGCCGGGTGGCGGTCGCGGCTCAGGAAATCGAAATAGGCCGCCCGCAGCGCGCCGGTCAGCATCTTGTCGCGCACGGGGCGTCCATTGACGAAAAGATACTGTGTTACGGCAGCCCCCCGCGAGTAGGTCGGCAGGGCGGCATAGCCGTACAGCCGGATGCCATCACGCGAGGCATCAATCTGCAAAGCGTTTTCTGCGAATTCGCGCCCGATCACGCGGGCCAGTCGGGCGTGGAGCGCATCAAACAGATCTCCGTTCTCGCGATCCGCGCGGAAGGTCACGCGACCCTCTCCGCCGCCGGATACATCCCGCAGAGCGAATGTCACGGAAGGTTCGGCCATGGCCAGCCGTTTCACAATATCGGTGATCGCCTGCCCCTCGGCCCGGTCCGTGCGCATGAATTTCAGGCGGGCCGGTGTGGCGTAGAACAGATCGCGCAGTTCGACCACAGTCCCCGCGCGCAGGGCGGCGGGTTTGACCGCATCCATCTTGCCACCCGCGACGTGCACCTGCGCCGCATCCGCGCCGGGAACACGGCTGGTGATGGTCAGACGCCCAACAGCACCCAAGGATGGCAGCGCCTCGCCCCGAAAGCCGAAAGTGTGGATGTTCAGCAGGTCCGAACCGTCAATCTTTGACGTGGCATGGCGGGACAAGGCCAGCGGCAGATCTTCCGCCGCGATACCGCAGCCATCATCCGTGACCCGGATCAGGGTCTTGCCGCCATCCGCGATATCGATGGCGATCCGCGTGGCCCCGGCATCGATTGCATTCTCGACCAGTTCCTTGACCGCCGAGGCCGGTCGTTCCACCACCTCACCAGCCGCGATGCGGTTGATTGCGGCATCGTCGAGCTGCCTAATTACGGGGCGTTTTTCACCGATATTGGGGTTTGCCTGCGCCATACCCCTACACCTAGCATAGTCGCGCACGACTCTGCCACCGGTTTGAACCGCAGATTCTAAAAGAGAGGGGGCGCCCGGGTATCCGCGAACGAGAACTCATTCCGGATCACCCGGACGTGCCAAGTGAGTGGTGTGTTTCAGCTAATTTATGAGACCGCATGTATCACGCACCTGTCGGAAAATCTGTTTAAGATTCTCGGGCTCAGTTTCTTGGCAGAGATTGGCCGATGACGTGTGGGCCTGTGTGGCGAAAAAATGCCTGATCAGGCAGATATGCGCGCACCGATCCTGCCCCGGCAGGGTCCGAACATCGCTGCCGCCGCAAGAATCAGGCCTGACATCGTGGCGATCATACCCGCCGCGCTGACGGCATCCGCGCCGCCCAGCCACAGCGGGCCATAACCTGCCAGCACATAGCCCGACACCGCCGAGGCAATGGCGAACACAACGCTCCAGGCGATCTGCGCTTCCAGCCGGTTGGTCAACATCCGCGCCGCGGCAGGCGGGCAGATGAACATGGCGATCACGATGATCGAGCCCACCGCGTCAAAGGCCGCCACCGCCGCGATGGCCGCGGTGATGACCAATGACATGCCCAGAACGCCGGTGCGAATGCCAATGGTCCGGGCAAAGCCTTCGTCGAAGGTAGAGATCTTCAGCGGCCGCCAGAACAGCCAGGTGAACAAAGACACACCGAGCAGTGTCAGCGCTATGCGGGTTAATTCCGGGGGCAGCCCGGACAGCGCCTCTGTGTCCAGCAAGGACGACCATCCGGTGGCATCCAGCCAGATCAGGCTTTCGAGATTGCCGTAAAGCGCATGTTCCACATCCAGATGCACCGTCGACGTATCCGTCTGCTCAAGCAGCAGGACGCCCGCGGCGAACATGGTGGTAAAGACCACGCCCATGGCGGCCCCCGGTTCGATCTGACCCAATCGGCGAATGGCTTCGATCAGCACTACGGCCACAACGGCAGCGCCCGCCGCGCCCAGCATCATCGGCCAGGTCGATATCGCCCCTGTGATCAGAAACGCCACGACGATCCCCGGCAGCACCACATGGCTGATAGCGTCTCCGATCAATGCCTGTTTGCGCAACACCAGAAAATTGCCGGGCAACGCGCAGGCAATGGCCGCAAACGTACCGATCAGCAACGGTGTCAGAGACAGAGGGACAAATTCTTCACCACTCATACCGGCACCCCCATTGGCCCGCCGATGCGGCGGTCTATCTCGGCGATCTGGTCGCGGGTCAGGACGGTTTCGATGTCCCGTAACCCGTCATAAAGCGCGGCTGTTGCCTCATGCGCCTGATCTGCGCGCACGATTTCCCAGCGCTTTTCGTCCCGCAACGCCTTGGCCGCGCGGGCTTTGCCGATATCGGTTGCAACGCCGTCCGCGCGCACCAGCCCAGCGCGGCGCAGCAAGCGCAGGGTCAAGGGCTCGTAGATCTTTTGCCCCTGCGCCAAGGCCAAAAGACCCTGACGAATATGCACCCGGCGCTGAAAGCGCAAATGGCGCAGCACCGCCGCCAGAACGCCACGTATCGGCGCCAGAAACAAAGACACGACAAAAAAGGCAAAGCTGACCAGAACGATAATCGGCCCCGTCGGAAGGTTTGGCGCCGAGGCCGAAATGGCCGCGCCAATGTACCCCGCCAACCCGCCGGCCAATCCCGCAAGCAGAACCACATGGTCCGAGCGTTCGGACCAGAACCGCGCGGTCACGGCGGGAATGATCAGCAAAGCCACGATCAGAATCAGACCTACGATTTTCAGGCCGACCACGGTCACGGCCATGACCAAACCCATCATGGCCAGATCGATCCTGTGCACCGGCAACCCGCGTGCTGCGGCATATTCAGGATCGAAGGCCACAAGAATCATCGGGCGACGAATGATCATGACCAGCAGCAACGTCGCAGCGCCGCCGACCGCAATGATCATCGCATCAGCCCAGAGCATCCCGGCAGTGGACCCCAAAAGGAAGCCTTCCAGCCCGGCCTGACGGCCTACGCCCATCGTCTGAATGACCGTCAGCAACACGATGCCAAAGCCGAAGAAGACCGACAGGACCGCTCCGATGGCGGCATCTTCGGCCAAACGCGTGTGACGCGTCAGCCAGTTCATGCAGAGAAGGCCGATCCAGGCCGAGATGGCCGATCCTGCCAACAGGCCCAGCAGGTTGCGCCCGTCTCCTCCCAGTGCGACCAATACCATGAAAGCCAGACAGACGCCCGGCAGGGTTGCGTGGCTGATTGCGTCACTGACCAAAGCGCGCTTGCGCAGAAACAGAAACGTTCCCGTCACACCGGCTGAAACACCCAGCAAGGTTGCACCGATGGCGACCAGTGTGGCGTTGTAGCCAAGTTGCAGGGTCAGAGCATCCCAAAGCATGCGTTACCCCAGCGCGCGCGATATCTGATCGATCTGCGCGGTTGCCAGTCGACCCCCATATGCCGATTGCAAGGTTTCCGCCGTGAAGGCCTCGGCCACTGGTCCCTCGGCCACCTTGCGGGTGTTGATCAGGAAGACATGGTCGAAATAATCGGTCACGGTCGCAAGGTCGTGATGCACCACGACAACCGTCTTGCCCGCCTCTTTCAGGGATTTCAGCACCGAGATGATGGCTTTCTCGGTGGCGGCATCGACGCCTGCAAAAGGTTCGTCCAGAAGATACAGATCCGCGCCCTGCGCCAGCGCGCGCGCCAGAAAGACACGTTGTTGCTGCCCGCCGGATAGCTGCCCGATCTGGCGATCCGCGAAATCCCGCATTCCCACACGGTGCAAACAATCCATCGCGCACGCCTTGTGGCGGGCACGCACGCGGCCCAGCAAGCCAAGTTCGCGCGACAGGCCCATCAGAACCACGTCGATGACACGCGTTGGAAAATCCCAATCCACGCTGGCACGCTGAGGAACATAGGCAATGCGCGCGCGCTGCGTGTCCAATGGCTGGCCAAACACGGTCACTTGACCTGACAAAGGGGAAACGATGCCAAGCGCCGCCTTGAGCAATGTGGATTTCCCGGCCCCGTTCGGCCCGATGATCGCCGTCATCGCCCCGGACTGTACGGTCATGTCGACTGAAAACACCGCAGGTTTCTGCCCGTATGAAACCGTCAGGCCGCGCAGGGCAAGGGGGCTGTCGGCCAACCCCTTGTCACCCACGGCCACGCCTTCATTGCTGATCAGGCCCAGCATCGATCAAAACCCCGCCGACAGTTTTCCGTCCATGCCACGATCTGGCACATCGCCACCCAAAGCACTGGCAATGACCGTGATGTTATGGTCCAGCATACCAAGATAGGTACCTTCATAGGTTCCTTCTTCACCCATGGCGTCCGAGAACAACTCGCCTCCCACGTGCACTTCATGACCCTTGGCGGCCGCGCCCTCGATCAGCGCGCGGATCGAACGATCCGAGACCGAGCTTTCGACGAAAACAGCCGTGATCTTGCGGTAAACCAGCAGATCGACCAATTCGCCTATCCGGTTCAGTCCCGCCTCGGACTGGGTCGAGATGCCCTGAATTCCCAGAACCTCGAACCCGAAACTTTCACCAAAGTAACCAAAGGCATCATGGGCGGTTACAAGAACCTTGTTGTTGTCGGGAACGGACGCCAGAACTTGATCTGCATAGGCTGTCAGGCGATCGATATCTGCCAGGTGGGCCTGCGCATTCGCTGCAAAAACCTCGGCCGCTTCAGGACGCACCTCGGTGAGGGCTGCCTGCACTTCAAGTACCACGTCCCGCCACAACTCGGGCGTCATCCAAACATGCGGATCATATTTGTCGGCGTAATCGTCATGGGCGCGCAGCTTCGACGTGTCGATACCTTCGGCAACTGCAACTACGGTTCGCTTGCGTTCAAGGTCATGGAAGAAATCTTCCATCTGCGCCTCGAGGTACAAACCATGCCACAGGATCAGATCCGCACGCGTCATCGCCACGATATCGCTGCGGGTCTGACGATAGGCATGCGGGTCGACGCCCGGCCCCATCAGCCCCTTGACGTCTACCTGATCACCACCGACCTGACGTGCCGCGTCAGCAATCATGCCCGTCGTGGCCACAACCTTGAGGGGTGCATCGGCCCAGGCCGTGACCGGCAGGGAAAAGGCCAGCGCCAATACCGCAAGAAAATTCCGGCGAATCATCTTCTACCTCAGTTTTTGCTTCTCGTTCGAACTGAATATGAGAACCATTCGCAAGTAAGTCAACGCTAATGCGAATTATTCGCAAGAAAGCGGTTACATTTTGTCCATTTGGTCAAAAATTATCCAAACATTGCCCGCCTGCATCTTCCATTCCCCGGTCTCCCGTGCGATTTTGTCGCAAACCTCCCAAAGGACGTGACAATGGATACGCAGAGCTCAGAAAGCCCCGTGCGCACCGCGCATCTGCCGCAAGTGACCGAAGCCCGGAATCCCGGCATGGATCTGGACCTGGACTGGGTGCGCGCCGTGCAGGCCAACACCTCGGCCATTGAGCGCCGGGCCGCGACCCTGCCCGGGCGCCGGTCGGTGAAAAAGGAACATCAGGCCGCGTGGCTGCTGAAGGCAATCACCATGATCGACCTGACCACCCTGTCGGGCGATGACACCGAGGGCCGCGTGCGCCGCCTGTGCTCCAAGGCCCGCCAGCCGGTGTCGCCCGCCCTGCTGAAGGCGCTGGACATGCCGCCGATCACCACCGGCGCGGTCTGCGTCTATCATGACATGATCGAAACGGCGGTGGATGCGCTGACAGGCACCGGCATTCCGGTCGCGGCCGTCTCCACCGGCTTTCCGGCGGGCCTGTCGCCCTTTCACCTGCGCGTGGCCGAGATCGACGAAAGCGTGAAGGCCGGGGCCGAAGAGATCGACATCGTGATCTCGCGCCGCCATGTGCTGAAAGGCGACTGGCAGGCGCTCTATGACGAGATGAAGGCATTCCGCGACGCCTGCGGCGAGGCGCATGTAAAGGCCATCCTGGCCACGGGCGAGCTGGGCAGCCTGCGTAACGTGGCGCGTGCCTCGCTGGTCTGCATGATGGCGGGGGCCGATTTCATCAAGACCTCGACCGGCAAGGAAAGCGTCAACGCCACCCTGCCCGTGTCGCTGGTGATGATCCGCGCGATCCGTGACTATTATGACCGCACCGGCTATCGCGTGGGCTACAAGCCCGCGGGCGGGATTTCCAAGGCCAAGGATGCGCTGGTCTACCTGTCGCTGATCAAGGACGAGCTGGGCGACCGCTGGCTGCAACCCGACCTGTTCCGGTTCGGCGCGTCGTCCCTGCTGGGCGATATCGAGCGGCAGTTGGAACATTTCGTCACCGGGGCATACTCGGCCGGCTACCGGCACCCGATGGGCTGAGGACAGGAAAAATGACAGTCAAAGAGATTTTCGAGACCATGGAATACGGACCCGCCCCGGAAAGCGCCGCCGAGGCCCTGGCATGGCTGGTCGATCAGGGCGACACGTTCGGCCATTTCATCGACGGCACCTTCACCAAACCGGGCAAAGGGTTTGAAAGCCGCAACCCGGCCACGGGCGAGGTTCTGGCCAAGCTGACCCAGGCCACACAGGCCGATGTGGACGCCGCCGTTGCCGCCGCCCGCAAGGCCCAGCCCAAATGGGAAAAGCTGGGCGGCCCCGCCCGCGCCCGATACCTCTATGCCATCGCGCGGCTGATACAGAAGCATGCCCGCCTGTTCGCAGTGCTGGAAACGCTGGACAACGGCAAGCCGATCCGGGAATCGCGCGACATCGACATTCCGCTGGTGCAGCGGCATTTCTACTATCACGCGGGAATGGCCCAGCTGATGGAAACCGAGCTGCCCGACGCACAGGCGTTGGGGGTCTGCGGCCAGATCATCCCGTGGAACTTCCCGCTGCTGATGCTGGCGTGGAAAGTGGCCCCAGCGTTGGCCATGGGCAACACGGTGGTTCTGAAACCGGCCGAATACACCTCGCTGACAGCGCTGCTGTTTGCCGATATCTGCATGCAGGCTGGCCTGCCCAAGGGCGTGGTCAACATCGTCACCGGCGACGGCGCGGTGGGCGAGATGATCGTGGCCGCAGACGTGGACAAGATCGCCTTTACCGGCTCGACCGTAGTGGGCCGCCGCATCCGCGAGGCCACCGCCGGGTCGGGCAAGTCCCTCACGCTCGAGCTGGGCGGCAAGTCGCCCTATATCGTCTTCGACGATGCCGATATCGACAGTGCCATCGAAGGTCTGGTCGATGCGATCTGGTTCAATCAGGGCCAGGTCTGCTGCGCGGGCTCGCGCCTGTTGGTGCAAGAGGGCATTGCCGAGCGCTTCTATGCCAAGCTGCGCGCCCGCATGGACACGCTGCGCATCGGCAACCCGCTGGACAAATGCATCGACGTGGGTGCCGTGGTGGATCCGGTTCAGTTGCAGACGATCACCTCCATGGTCGACAGCAATACGGTGGGCCATGTGCATCAGGCTGCCTGCGAATTGCCCGCAAATGGCTGCTACTACCCGCCGACGCTGATCACCGGGCTCGAAACCTCGGACCCGTTGATGCAGGAGGAGATATTCGGCCCGGTTCTGGTCTCGTCGACCTTCCGCACCCCGGCCGAGGCGGTCGAGCTGGCCAACAACACCCGTTATGGATTGGCGGCCACGGTCTGGACCGAAAACGTCAACCTTGCGCTGGACATCGCACCCAAGCTGGTCGCGGGCGTGGTCTGGGTCAATGCCACCAACCTGTTCGACGCGGCCGCGGGCTTTGGCGGCGTGCGCGAAAGCGGCTTTGGCCGCGAAGGCGGCTGGGAAGGGCTGGCCGCGTATACCAGACCTAAGGGCAAGGCCAAGCCGCTGACAAAGGTCGAGGCAGCCATGGGCGAAGGGGCACCGATCGACCCGATTGATCGCACCGCCAAGATGTATGTCGGCGGCAAGCAGGCGCGACCCGATGGTGGATATTCGAAACCGGTCTGGGGCAAGGCGGGCCTGCTGGGCCATGTGGGTCTGGCCAACCGCAAGGACGTGCGCAACGCGGTTGAGGCCGCGGCGGGGGCCAAGGGCTGGTCCAAGACCACCGGCCATCTGCGCGCGCAGATCCTGTATTACATCGGCGAGAACCTGTCGGCCCGTGCTGACGAGTTCGCCGCGCGTATCGACGCCATGACCGGTCGCAAAGACGGTGCGAAAGAGGTCGACGCCGCGATCCAGCGCCTGTTCACCGCCGCCGCCTGGGCCGACAAGTATGACGGCCAGGTGCATGGCGTTCCGATCCGGGGCGTGGCGATTGCGATGAAGGAACCGGTGGGCGTGATCGGCGCGCTGTGCGCCGACGAGGCGCCGCTGCTGGGTCTGGTCTCGGCCATGGCCCCGGCGATCGCGATGGGCAACCGGGTGGTTCTGGTGGCGTCCGAGCCCTACCCGCTGGCGGCGACCGATTTCTATCAGGTGCTGGACACCTCGGACGTGCCCGCAGGCGTGGTCAACATCCTGACGGGCAGCCACGCGGAACTGGCCAAACCGCTGGCCTCGCACCTGAACGTGGACGCGGTGTGGTCGTTCTCATCGACGGACCTGTCGGCGCAGATCGAGGTCGTCTCGGCCGGGAACCTGAAACGGACCTGGGTGAATAACGCGACGGCATTCGATTGGGGCATGGACCATTCCCGCCGCTTCCTTCAGGCTTCGACCGAAGTGAAAAACATCTGGGTGCCCTACGGCGAGTAGGGCTCCCGCCAAGGGAGGCCTACATGGATTTTTCGGGAAAAACCGTCATCGTCATCGGTGGCACCAGTGGCATCAACCGGGGCATCGCCGAGGCCTTCGCGGCCTCGGGCGCGAAACTGGCCGTGGCCAGCCGCTCGCAGGACAAGGTGGATGACACCGTCGCTGCGCTGAAGGCGGCAGGCGCGGCCGAGGCGATCGGCGCGGCCTTTGACGTGCGTGATGCCGAAGCGGTCGCGGAGGGGCTGAAACAGTTCCACGCGGCGCTCGGTGATTTCGACGTGCTGGTTTCGGGGGCGGCGGGCAACTTCCCGGCGCTGATGGCGGAAATGTCGGCCAACGCCTTCCGCACCGTGGTCGAAATCGACCTGATGGGCACCGTGCATGTGCTGAAAGGCGCCTATCCCTATCTGAAACGGCCCGGCGGCAACATCATCAACATCTCGGCGCCGCAATCCTACCTGCCCTACGAGGGCCAGGCCCATGTCTGTGCCGCCAAGGCGGGCGTCGATCAGATCACCCGCACCATGTCGATGGAATGGGGTGTGGAAGGCATCCGGGTGAACTCGGTGGTGCCTGGCTTCATCGAGGGCACCGAAGGCGCGAAACGGCTGGCCCCCACCCCAGACGCGGGCGAGCAGCTGCGCCGGGACGTGCCGCTGGGCCGCTGGGGCACCCCGCAGGACGTAGCCAATGCCTGCCTGTTTCTGGCCTCGGACATGGCCAGCTATATCAGCGGTACGGTTCTGGCGGTGGACGGGGCGTTGTATCAGCGCGGCTCGGGCCAGTTCGGCCAGATGATGGGAGACATGCTGCGCAGCATGAAAAAGGGGTAAGCCGCAGCTTACCCCCGAAAGGTTCAGTTCGTTGTTTCCAGGCCCACCGGCTTGCCAACGACGACAAAGTGGAGACCGTCCGGGTCAAGCAGTTCGGCAGCAACGCGGTTGACATCTTCCAATGTCACCGCGTTCACCTTGTCATTGCGGGTGGCGATATAGTCGATCGGCAGGCCTTCCATCTGCATTCCGACCATGATCGAGGCAATCTGATCATTGCCATCGAACCGCAGCGGATAGGCGCCGGTCAGATAGGTCTTGGCGTCGTCAAGTTCCTCTTGCGTCACACCCTCGGTGGCCGCGCGCGCCCATTCATCGCGAATTACGTCGACGGCTTCGGCGATACGGTCATTGGCCGAGGACACGGACCCGAGGTAGACCGAAGCCAGATCCTTGGGCACCAGATAGGTCCCGACCCCATAGGTCAGGCCGCGCTTTTCGCGCACCTCCTGCATCAGCCGGCTTTCAAACCCGCCCCCGCCAAGAATGTGGTTCAGAACGAAGGCCGCAAAGAAATCCGGGTCATCCCGATCAATCCCGGCCTGACCGAACAAGGCCACGGACTGAGGCGTGTCGAATTCGACAACACTGACGCCGCCGGGAATGTTCACCTCGGCCTTGCCCGGGATGGGCTTGCCGGTGTCCGGCAAGTCGCCAAGCAGGGTATCAAGCAGGGTACCCAGTTCCTCAGCCGTGATATCGCCGACGGCCCCTACGTACAGACGATCCTTGACGAACACGCCTTCGTAAGCCGCGACCACGTCATCGCGGGTCAGGGCCGAGACGCTTTCGATGGTACCTTTCCCCTCGGATCCGTAGGGGTGATCGCCGTAGGCCATCTGCGCAAAGGTGAGGCCTGCGAGTTCGTTCGGGTCAGTCTGGTCCGAGCGCAGGCCCGACAAAACCTGCGCGCGCACGCGGTCAACCGCATCCTGATCAAAACGCGGTTCGTGGATCGTCGTGCGCAGCAAATCGACCACTTCATCCCGGTTTTCGGACAGAAAACGCGCGGAAATCGAAACTGAATCGTCGCCGGCATTGTATCGGAACGAAGCCGCCAGAGCCTCCAGCTCGCGGGCATAGGTCCGCGCATCCATGTCGCCCGCGCCTTCTTCGATCAGCCCGCTCATCAGGTTGACCGCGCCGCGTTTGTCAGGGTCGTCCAGCGACGTGCCACCACGGAACCGCAACTCCAGCGCGGTGAATGGGATGGAATGATCCTCGACCAGCCAGGCTTTGATACCACCGGGCGAGGTCACTTCTTCGATCTCGATCTCGGCCAAAGCCGGCAGGGCGACCAGGCAGGCAATCAGCGTTGCAACAAACCGTTTCATTGCGTCACCTCGTCATCGCGCATCAGCCAGCCTGTGACCGATGCCTCGGGTTGCAGAACTTCGCGGGCCGCGGCGATGATCTCATCTCCGGTCACGGCCTGAAGGATCTCGGGCCAGGCCTGAACATCTTCGACCGTCAGGCCGCTGGTCAGGGCCCGGCCATAGCGGTTGCCGATGCCGTCCACGTTGTCGCGCGCATAGGTCTGGGCGGCGCGCAGCTGCATCTTGATGCGCTCAAGATCGTCTTCGTTCACACCTTCGGCGATGAAGTCGGCCACGGCCTGGTCCATGGCGTCTTCGGCCTCTTGCAGGGAAACACCCTCGGCCGGAACCACGATCAGATCAAAGGTCGTGTCATCCAGCGAAACACCGCGATAGAACGCTCCGGCATAGACGGCCTTTTGCTGATCAAACTGCAACTTTTCGTTCAGGTAAGACGTCGTGCTGCCGCCCAGCAACTCGGCCAGCAGAAACAGAGCCGCCGCTTTTTCCTGTTCGCCCGGATCGCGTTCCGGGGCCAGATAGCTGCGCTGAACGTAAGGCTGGGCCACGCGCGGGTCTTTGAAGGTCAGGCGACGCTCGGCCGTTTGCGGCGGCTCTTGGGACCGAACCCGCTCGGGCAGGTCCGGGTTGGCGGGAATCACACCGTAATACTGATCGGCAAGCGAGCGGACTTCAGCGGGATCGACATCGCCCGTGACCACCAGAATGGCGTTGTTGGGCGCATAATGGGTCTGGTAGAACGACAGCGCGTCCTCCATGTCCAGATCCTCCATCTCGTGCATCCAGCCGATGATCGGCACGCCGTAGCGGTGGTTCAGATACTGGGCCGCGCTCATCTGTTCGCCGAACAGGGCGCGCGGGTTGTTTTCGGTGCGCTGGTTGCGTTCCTCGAGAATCACGTCGCGTTCGGTCAGAATGTCCTCTTCGCTCAGCCGGAGGTTCCGCATCCGGTCGGATTCCATCCGCATCATCAGCTCAAGCCTGTCGGCGGCGACACGCTGAAAATAGGCGGTGTAGTCATACGAGGTGAAGGCGTTGTCGTTGCCGCCATTGGCAGCAACGGTGGCAGAGAACTCTCCCGGGGCCAGCGTGTCGGTGCCTTTGAACAGCAGGTGCTCCAGGAAATGCGCCACGCCGGATGATCCGATCGGCTCATCAGCGGATCCGGCCCGGTACCAGACCATATGCTGCACGACCGGGGCACGGTGGTCTTCGACCACGACGACATCCATGCCGTTGTCCAATGTGAATGTGGTGACCGCTTCTTTCCCGTCCTCGGCAAATACCGGGGCGGCAGCGATCAGGGCAGCCGACAAGGCCAGGGCCCGAACCATAGGGCATCCTCCGTTTCGTTTCTGGTATTCAAACTACGGTGACGTGGCCCAGGTTCAAGCCCGATGACGGAAAGTTAAGAATTATTCACCCGGCGGCGAAGAAGGGGTTTCGATCCCGGCCCGACGGGCGGCTTCCGTTTCCGCGAACGGATCGATCGATTGTTTTTCGTAAACCTGACCATAGCGGTCGACCGGGAACAGACGCAGGCCGGTCCAGCGCCCCCGGCGTTTGCGGAACGCGGCGTCATCAGCCTCGACCACCTGCCGCGCATCGGGAGAAACACCATATCGACTGGAAGCCGTGACAAGCGCTGCATCCGAGGATGGCACAGACGCGTTCGGATTCAGCGCAGCAGCATTGCCGCCCAGCGCAGCCACCGCATCGGCATTTGGGTTCGGATCCGTCAGATTCGCGCCACCCGGCGTGGGTGCAGGCAAGAACGCATAGTCCTGAGGTTGGGTCAGCGGCTTGACCGGCAGCACCGAAAACTCATCCGGCCCCGGGCCCGGAGGCGCCAGATCCCGCAAACCGGGATTCGAACACGCCGCAACCGCAGCGGCAACAGTCAAAACAAATAGGGCGCGCGGCATCCGCATTGGTGTCTCCAGCCTGTTTCAGGCGCTTTTATCGCATATCATTCCGCGCGTCACGAGGCCTTTTTGCCGTCAAACAGCACCAGCCCGATGGCTCCTGCAAATATGAAGACATCTGCGAGGTTGAAAACAAACGGATTGTTGATGCCGCAACAGGACATGTTCAGGAAATCCAGAACAAAGCCGTAAAGAACCCGATCCACCACATTCGCCAGCGCACCGCCGATCAGCAGGCCGCCGCAAAACAGCATCAGCCCCGAATGGGCTGCGCGGCTGAGCCAGACAAGCACGCCGACACAGATCGCCACGGAAATACCGATCAGAATCCAGCGCGCAGCCTCCGAATTTCCTTGGAACAGGCCGAAATTGATTCCCCGGTTCTCGCCGTATTTGAACACCAGAAGCGGTGGCACAACATCAATGCCGCCGGGCTGATCGGCCACGCGCATGACATGAACGACCAGATATTTGCTGATCTGATCGATCGCAAAGGCGGCCAGGGCCGCCCAGAGAAGCAGGCGTGACCGCATCAGTGACGGAAATGGCGCATGCCGGTGAAGACCATGGCCAATCCGGCCTCATCCGCAGCGGCGATCACTTCGTCATCCCGCATGGATCCGCCCGGTTGAATGACGCAGGTTGCACCTGCCTCGGCCGCTTCCATCAGCCCGTCAGGGAAGGGGAAGAACGCGTCCGAGGCCACGGCAGAGCCGATGGTCAACGGTTGGGCCAAGCCCAGCGCGTCGGCCATGCGCTCGGCTTTCTTGGCGGCGATCAGGGCCGAGTCCACACGGCTCATCTGGCCCGCGCCGACGCCGACGGTGGCGCCGTCTTTGACATAGACGATGGCGTTGGATTTGACGTGTTTGGCCACTTTCCACGCGAACAAAAGGTCACGCATCTGTTCGTCGGTCGGGGCCTTCTTGGTCACAACCTTCAGATCATCCAAGCCGACAAAGCCGTTGTCCTTGTCCTGCACCAGCAACCCGCCAGCCACCTGACGCACGGTTTTCCCGCCGGCGGCCACATCCGGCAAAGCTTCGGTTGTCAGCAGGCGCAGGTTTTTCTTGGCGGCAAAGATTGCCTTGGCCTCATCCGATGCGCCGGGAGCGATCACGACTTCGGTGAAAATCCCGGTGATCTCCTGCGCGGTTTCGGCGTCCAGGGGCTGATTCAACGCCACGATCCCGCCAAAGGCCGAGGTGCGGTCGCAATCGAATGCCGCCTTGTACGCCTCAAGCAGGGTTGCACCCCTTGCCACGCCACAGGGGTTGGCGTGCTTGATGATGGCACAGGCGGCGCCCTCAGTGGGGTCAAACTCGGCCACCAGTTCAAAGGCCGCATCCGTGTCATTGATGTTGTTGTAGCTCAGTTCCTTGCCCTGATGCTGGATCGCGGTCGCCACACCGGGCCGATTGGTGCCGTCGGTGTAGAACGCAGCCTGCTGATGGCTGTTCTCGCCATAGCGCAAGGTCTGTTTCAATTCACCGGCAAACGCGCGGCGCTTGGGGGCTTCAAGCTCCAGCGCATCGGCCAGCCAGTTGGACACTGCCGTGTCATAGGCGGCGGTACGGGCATAGGCTTTCTGCGCCAGCTTGCGGCGGAATTTCGGACAGGTCGCGCCGTCGTGCTGATCCATATCGCCCAGCAGTTTTTCGTAGTCTTCAACATCCACGACCACATTTACGAACGCATGGTTCTTGGCCGCCGCGCGGATCATCGCCGGACCGCCGATGTCGATATTCTCGACGCACTCATCGTAACCTGCGCCTTTGGCCACGGTTGCTTCAAACGGATACAGGTTCACAACCAACAGATCGATTGCACCGATGCCGTGTTCGTTCATGGCTGCAACATGGGTGTCGTTGTCGCGCAGGGCCAGCAGCCCGCCATGCACCATCGGGTGCAGGGTCTTGACCCGGCCATCCATCATCTCGGGGAAGCCGGTGATCTCGCTGACATCCTTCACCGCAAGCCCTGCATCGCGCAGCGCCTTGGCCGTGCCGCCGGTCGACAGCAGCTCGACCCCGCGTTCGGCCAGCGCCTTGCCCAGCTCGATCAGCCCGGTTTTGTCGGATACGGAAAGCAACGCGCGGCGCACGGGGTGAAGATCGGTCATGGGTCCAAAGGTCCTTTTGGCGTCAGTCTAACTCGGGCTCGTCCCGGTGCGTATCGCGCACGGCATAGGCTGTGTCCTGTGCCTTGCTCAGAGTCCACCGGGTGCGCGTCGCATACTCCATTGCGCGCCCGGATAGAACGATCTGTTTTGTCGCGCGTGGCTTCAAACGCCCTTTTTCAAGGTAAACGCTTGGCTCGACGGACAATTTTCCAACGCCGTCATGTCGGAAAACCCAGATTTCACCGCTTTTGAGCGCCATCGACACTGCCGCCCCGCCCAAATCCAGCGCCGCATCGACATCCGGATGCAGGTGAAACCGGATGTCATAGCCAATGCCTTTGAGGCCCGAAGCGTCCATCGCCTTGTCAAATTGACGCTTTGCCTTGTCGGTCGCCGTCAGCAGAATATCCTCGACCGTCAGCTCGCGCCCGTCAAATCGCAACTCAAAGGTCCGCGCATGGGTCAGACCAAAGACCTTTGCGTATCCATCGTGCCCCGCCATGAAGCGGATGCCCTCGAACGCATCCTCGAAATCAACGGGCACCTCCTGTGGTGCGTCCACCAGCGCCTGCGCTTCACGCCCCGGCACCGGTTTGGCCAGCCGGGCGCTTGAGAACCCATCTAGGCAAAGCGTCGAGTGCGACGGCGTCGCCCGTCCTGCGCGGCGCCATTCCAGCCCGAAACTGGCCCCCGACCCGCAATTCACGATCAGCGGCCGCCGCCCCGAGGTCAGCTCGAACGCCAGAGTAGAGGCATGCGCATTGTACGAGGCCGCCCCCGACGGCGGTATGCTGGCATCCACGATCACCGTGGTGCGCGCCGCAGACAAACGGGCATAGCCCATTGGCAGTTCGGTCGCTGCCTTGTGCTTGACGCCGCTTTGCGCAAGGGCCTGTTCCAGTCGCCCTTCGACACCGCGCCCACCGCCATGGAACCGCGCCAAGGCCCCATCCGCATGGCGCAGGCTGCGCAGGGTCGGCGCGATCCGTTTGATCGCATTGGCCTGAGCGGCAGGCGTCCCGCGACCAAGATCATTCAGCGCAGCCGAAGTCCAGCTGAGCAGCGTGAATACCTCGAGCAATTCTTCCGGATTGCGGGTTGGAATTCCGCCCTGCGCATCCACCTGACGGTCGCATTCCCCGGCCAGGGCGCGCAGGGCCGGGTCGGCCATTCGCTCCAGCCCCTCCAGCGCCAGCCCGGCCTGCACCAGTCCGGCCAGCGCCTCGAACCGGGGCAGTCCCGGAGTCGCGGCATGCCAGCGTTTGGACAGGAACCATGTTTGCTGGGCCAGCGAGCGGAAAAACAGTTTGCTTTGTTTTTCATCCGCCCCTCGCAGCAGAAAAAGCGCATGGTTGATCCAGCGCATCACCCGACGTCCGGTCAGATCAGGCGCCCAGCCGGGCCCTTGCCCGCGGCCATGAGATTCGATCCATCCCCACACCCAGCGCTGCGCCTTTTCCCGCGCACGCATGTCTCCGACCGCCGCCAGATCATCCAGCCACGCAAAGCCGTGACGTTCTTCGTCAAAGCCGGCACTGGGGGCGGTGACGTCCCAAAGCCCGGTATCTTCGGCCTCGACCAGATAGCCCGCGAACAACAGATTTCCGGCAACCAGTTGCCGGCCACGTGCGAACGAACCCACCGAGCGCGGATCCGGTTGCGCAACAAACCCTGTGACCGCCTTTTGCCGCTGGCTCAGGCGCGCATAGAAACGGTTCTTAAACCGCATCCACCGACTGGCCATGGTGTCTAAATTCGACATGACGCGTGTTACTCTGCCCCTTGCGCTCTGCTGGCGCTTGAGACCCAACGATAGACCGCGCCGATCGTCAAGTCACCGAAAAGCGTGCGTTCAGACGGATTTGGTCAGACACGCGATATAGAACCCGTCCATACCACCCCGATCCGGCCAATAATCCGGTCGCAATCGCAAGCCGCCTTCTTCGGTGATCCAATCCGTTTCGACACCGGGTACGTTCAGCGCGTCGCGATCCACGCTCATGTCCGAATACATGCCCAGCGCCTCTTCAACCTGAACTTCCCCCTCGTCCGGCAGCAGGGAACACGTGCAATAGACCAGACGCCCACCGGGTTTGAGCAAGCCCCACGCATGGGCCAACATGCGCGTCTGGAGCTCGATCAGGCCGCCGAATTCCGAACCGTCCTTGGCAAACGGCAAGTCAGGATGCCTGCGAATCGTACCCGTGGCCGAGCACGGCGCGTCCAGCAGGATCGCGTCGTACCGGTCTTCGTGTTCCAGCGCATCGCCCACGATGACCTTCGCCCTGAGGCCGGTCCTTGCAAGGTTCTCGCGCACCCGTTCCATCCGTGATTCCGACACGTCTAGCGCCGTGACATCAGCCCCTGCGGCCGCAAGCTGCATCGTTTTCCCACCCGGCGCCGCACACAGATCCAGCACTTTCTGGCCCGACTTCGGGGCCAGAACGCGAACCGGCAATGCGGCCGCCGCATCCTGCACCCACCAGTCTCCGGCCTTGTACCCCGGCAGGGTCGAGACCTGACCCGCATCGTGCAACCGCACCGACCCGGTCGGAAGGATCTCGCCTGAAGGGCCTTCCGCCCCGGGTTTCAAGGTAAGGTCCAGTGGCGCACCCGCGAAATGTGCCTGCTCCATTCCGGTAACGGCATCCGTGCCCCACGCTGCGATCAGCGGTTCACGCAACCAGTCCGGCAAACGCGGAACGCGCATCTTCGGCCACGCCTCGGGGCCTTCTGCCGCAACCTTGCGCAGAACGGCATTCACCAACCCCTTGAGGCGACCATGCTTGCGCGAACGGCTGACGATCTCGACCATGGAATTGACGACGCCATGGGCGGCTTCGCCGTTGCAAAGTTCGACCGCACCCAGTCTCAGCGCGTTGTGGACCGTCAGAGCGGGTGTTCGGTTCAGGTGGTTGGCCAGCAGGCGGTCGGCCCGTTCCAGCCCACGCAGTGTTTCCAACGCCAGTCGCTGGGCACGCGCGCGATCCTCGGGTTCCAACCGATCCACTGCGCCCGCCGCCAGACACTCGGCCAGCAGGCGACCTTCGCCCAGAACCTGATCCAGAAGATAGATTGCGCTGCGCCGTGCTGCTGTCGCGCTGTTAGACATGGTACCGCCTTCATGTGACCTGCGCCCGCATTGCCAATAGCGGACGCGGGCGTATATCAAGACTGCGCAAGGAAAGGAACCCGATGTCATGAGTGACGACCGCAAAGACTTGCCCCCCGCCGCCCAGCGCGCCCTGGCCGAAGCGGAAGAACGCCGCCGCAAAGCCAAAGCCGAGGCCCGGGAATTGCCGAAAGAGCTGGGTGGCCGAGACGGACCGGACCCGGCCCGCTACGGTGACTGGGAAAAGAAGGGCATCGCCATCGATTTCTGAACGGTCAACCACGCAGCGCCTTGAGGAAATCCTCGATCAGCGCCCGTTGTTTTCTGGACTTCGCCCGGTCTTCAGGCCAGGTCAGCCAGTACCCGTCTTTGGTGTGCAATTCGGGTAAATCCAGCCGCCGCAACCGACCCTCTTGCAAGTCGGCAAGGGCCAAGGGCACCGATCCCAAAACCACACCCATGCCGCGCTGCGCAGCCGAAATCGCATGTTCCATCGAATCAAAACTGATTTTTGATTGCGGCAGGTCCTGCTGGCCGTTTTTCTGGCTCCACTCTCTCCAGCCGGGGCGTTCTCCGCGCAGGTCAATCAATTGGGCGCCCCAGTCGACACCCGGCGGCGCCATGGGGGCAAGGACCTCAGGCGCGATCAGGGCGGCATCACGCCCGGCCCAGATGCCCCGACCATATCGGATTTGCAGCCAGGTTCGTTCTTCGTCCAAAGACGACCGGCGCGCGACCGAGTCGGTCATCACCCGAACCCCTGGCTGCATCTCGTGAAACCGGGTCAGCGCCGGCAGAACCAGTGCGTGGATGTTCGACGACAAGCCGGCCACGCGCAACTCGCGCGGGGATTTGCCAAACAGGTCCTCGGTATTGCGCTCCAGCGCGCGAAGGCTGTCCTGCACCAAAGGCAGATAGCTTTCACCTTCGACCGTCAGCGACACGCCCCGCGCCTCGCGCACGAACAAGGATCGGCCCAGCCAGGCTTCGAGGTTGCCGATCCGCTGGCTGACAGCGGCCTGCGTCAGCCCGAATTCCTTGGCTGCTGCCGAGAACCCACCAAGACGCCCCGCGGCCTCGAACACGCGCAGCCAGTCCAGTGGCGGTAGCCCGATCTTTTTCTTAGCCATTAGATTTTCCAAGCCTCAGCCGAAATAAGGATTAATTGTCGTAATGCCATGAACGGCGTATCTGCTCAACCAAAGCTCGCGCCGAACAGGAGACCCCAAATGCTGCGCACCGCCACCCATGACACTTCGATCGTCACCGTCGCGTTCGACACAGGAACGCAAGCCCGCTTTCACGCCGTCTGGTTGCGCGACAACGCGCTGGACCCGGAAACCCGCGCCCCGGGCAACGGCCAGCGGCTGATCACCATCGGCGATATCCCTGCTGACATCTCGGTCAGTTCAGCCGAGGTTGTCGCGGGCGGCCTTCAGGTCACGTTCCAGCCCGAAGACAAAACCGTTACCTTCCCGGCCGAATGGCTGATCGAACACAACTATGATTGCAAACGGGACGATACGCTGGGCCGCACCGCCCCCGGCATCATCACCTGGGAAGGCGGGATCGCCGCACCCTCTGGCGATTGGAACGAGGTTCATGCCAGCCCTGCGGCCAAACGCAACTGGCTGGCGTCTGTGGCGAGTTACGGCTTTGCCAAGCTGACGGGCGGGCCAACCGAACCAGAATCGCTTTTGAAAGTGGCCGACCTGTTCGGCTATGTCCGCGAAACCAACTATGGCCCTTATTTCGAAGTTCGGACGGAAGTGAACCCGACCAACCTCGCCTATACCGGGCTTGGCTTGCAGGCCCACACCGACAACCCCTATCGCGACCCTGTGCCGACGCTGCAAATCCTCTATTGTCTGGAAAACAGCGCCGAAGGCGGCGACTCGATCGTGGTCGACGGCTTTCGCGCTGCCGAAAAACTGCGTGCGCAGAACCCCGAAGGTTTTGCGCTGCTGGCAGGCTACCCGGCGCGGTTTGAATATAAGGGGTCAGACGGTGTCTGCCTGCGGTCTCGCCGTCCGATGATCGAATTGTCGCCGGATGGAGAACTGGTTGGCATTCGCTTCAACAACCGTTCCTCAGCGCCATTCGTGGACGTGCCTTTCGACAGGATGGAAGCCTATTACGCGGCTTACCGCCAACTGGGCGAGATCATCGACGACCCGGCCATGGGCGTGTCGTTCAAACTGGAGCCGGGCGAAAGTTTCATCGTCGACAACACCCGTGTCCTGCATGCACGGCTGGGCTATTCCGGTGCCGGTTCGCGCTGGTTGCAGGGATGCTATGCCGACAAGGACGGGCTGCTGTCCACACTGGCGGCGATGAAGATGACGCAGCCGGAGGCAGCGGAATGAAGCCCGATTTCTCGACCCTGAACCGGGACAATATCGTCGCCTTCATCGGGGATATCTTCGAACGCCGCGGCGGTGAGGAATATCTTGGCGAACCCGTCACCATGGCCCAGCACATGCTGCAAGGCGCCACCATCGCCGAACAGAACGGCCAGCCTGAAGAGATCATCGTCGGCGCCTTGTTGCATGATATCGGCCATTTCACATCCGAATTCGGAACCTACCACCCCGATGATACCGAAGACCGCCACCACGAGGATGCGGGTGCTGAGGTGCTGGAACAGTTCTTCCCTTCGGTCATCACCGATTGCTGCCGCTATCACGTGGCCGCCAAACGGTATCTCTGCGCCACCAAGCCCGAATATTTCAACCGCCTCTCTGCCGCCTCGGTCCATACCTTGGAACTGCAAGGCGGCCCGATGAGCGCCGAAGAAGTCGCCGCCTTCGAATCCAATCCGAACCTGAAAGATATCATTCAAGTCCGGTACCTGGATGAGGCCGGCAAACGGGCGGACATGGAGACACCGGATTTCGCCCATTTCGCACCGATGGTGCAGCGCATGGTCGACAAGCACCTGGGGGCGTCATGACCGCACCCGAGTACATCTTCGAGGCCAGTTCCAAGCCATCCCTGCCGTGGCACGAGGTTCCCCTGATCCGGGCGACGGACAACACGGTTAGGGGGTACGGCTGTTTGGTCGACGACCCCGAGACCTTTGAAATCGAGATCGTACGCTGGCCGCAGCAGGGCTGGCGACCGATTGACGACGGCACGGGTGACGAAGGCGGCTGGGTTGAAGGCACGTTCAAATGCGACTGGCAGGGTGACGTGCTTTACGGTGAGAACGAGGCGGTCAAAGGCCATTACGTGCTGGGTTGGTCCGCCGACCCTCAGCACGCGCAAACCGACCGGCAAACGGCCCCGCGGGATCAGGTGTTGCTGTGGCATATGAATTATCACCCCGATGGCGGGCAGATGTTCTGGCCGCTGGACAACAAGCCCTTCATCGTGCCCGCGGCCCTGCCTGGCGACAATCTGACCCCGGACAAGGTGGTGGCATTCTGGTGTGACGGGTCAAAGGGGCTCTATATCCATCCCGGCATCTGGCACGAGGGTATTTTCCCGGTCGAGGACAACCAGCGTTTTCTGGATCGTCAGGGCCGGGTCCACGCGCGGGTCAGCGCCGATATCGGCAAAGAGTTCGGCGTTTATCTGGCCTGCCCGCTGCGGGCGGACAAAGTCAGGGATTTGTGACCAACGCCCCCTGATGCCTCTGGCGCCGGCGCGCAATCCAGATCTGCACGGCCAGCAGATAAGGCACAAAGAACGCGAAATTCTGCACCAGATCAAAAGGGCCCGAGAAATCGGGCTCTGACCCCACCCCTCCGGTCAGCAGATACCAAAGCGTATATTGGACTCGGTAAAGCCACGACCCCAACGCCAGCCAGAACAGCCGCAATCCCCATGCCCAATGGCCTGCGCGATCCCCTTCCAAAGCCCTGCGCGCCACCATCAGCGCAGCCGTGAAAAGACACAGCCCGTACAGAAAAAAGGCGGCAGACATCAGCGGCCCACCGATGGTTCCGCGCAGGGGAATATAGCTCATGCCCGCCAGCCCGGTGATCCATGCCAGCGCCACCAGACAGGCTCCCAACATGCGGTGAAATCGATTGTACTTGAGCCGCAGCCCCTTCAACAGTTGAAGCGGGACGAGTGCGACCAGAAAAGTACCAGCCAGAATGTGTACCAACATCGCGGCATTGCCGACATTCTCACCATCAGCGAACAAGTAACTGTGCCGGGCAGCGTCCTGCGACAGGCCTTTGCCGATCATTTCAACGCCATGCGCAACGAATGGCAACAGTGTCAGGTAGAACACCGCAAGCAAAATGCCGGTTGCCAGTCCAGAGCGCCGAATCCTCATGAATCAAAGCTTAGCGTCGGCGACCGCTTCGTCTATGGCTCACAACCCCAGCACATCCACCATGTCATATTGGCCGGGTGCCTTCCCCTGCCCCCACAGCGCCGCCTTCAGCGCGCCGCGGGCAAAAATCGCGCGGTCGCTGGCCAGATGGCGCAGAACGATGCGCTCGCCGGGCGCGGCGAACAGGACGTCATGTTCACCAACGATGTCTCCGCCGCGAATAGCGTGGAAGCCAATGTCACCACGCTTGCGCGCACCGGTGATGCCATCCCGCCCCCGGTCGGCCACATCCGACAGTTTGACGCCACGCCCCTCGGCGGCGGCCTCGCCCAGCATCAGCGCGGTGCCGGATGGTGCGTCCACCTTGTGATGGTGATGCCCTTCGATGATTTCGATATCAAAATCCTCATCCAGTGCAGCCGCGACTTTCTTGGTCAGTTGCACCAGCAGGTTGACGCCAAGGCTCATGTTCCCTGCCCGCACGATCACCGCGTGGCGCGAGGCCGGTTCCAGCGCGGCGATCTGCTCATCCGTCATGCCGGTCGTGCCGATCACATGCACGCAACGCGCCTGCGCGGCCAAAGCGGCAAAGTCCAGCGTCGCCTCGGGCGCGGTAAAGTCGATCACCGCCTGTGCCTGCGCAAAAGCTTCCAGCGGGTCATCGGTAACTTTGACGCCCAGCGCCTGGCCACCCATGGCTTCGCCCACATCCTGACCGACCCAGTCATGCCCCATGCGCTCGACCACGCCGACCAGACGCGCCTGATCACTGTCGGTTACGGTCTTGATCAGCATCTGCCCCATACGGCCCGAAGCCCCTGTGATGACGATACCCGGAATATGGGTCATGGCGGTATTCCCTTGCTGCAAACTGCTCAAAGCCTCCTACCCCGTTCGCGCCCGCTTGGCAAAGCCCCGGTTTGCGCTTAGATCGGGGATTATGGCAAAGAACAAATTCCACGATGGCCCCGGCCCGTCCCAACGACAGCTGCGCGTCGGCGAACTGATCCGCCGCACCCTGTCCGAGGTTCTGGCGCGCGGAGATGTCCACGACCCCGACCTGAACCGCATGTCGATCACAGTGGGTGAGGTGCGCACCTCGCCCGATCTGAAAATCGCCACCGCCTATGTGCTGCCCTTGGGCGGCAAAGGGCAGGAGGACGTGATCGATCTGCTCGCCCGCAACAAAAGTGAACTGCGGCGCATGGTCGGCAAAAAGGTCGGCCTGAAATTCTCGCCCGATCTTCGGTTCCGCCTGGATGACACGTTTGACCGTCTGGACGACACCCGCCGCATGTTCGAACAGGACGCGGTGCGCCGCGATCTGGACGAGTGATCCGGGCATTCGTCACATTGGGCGCGGTTGTCTGGGCCGCACAAGCCTCTGCGGTCACTTGCGAAAAGCTGACCCATGATGACAAGCGCTATACCGTTTGCGAGGTCGACGCGGAAAACGAAGACCTGCGCCTGTTTCTCAACGACGAAAACGGAGATCTGCTGGGGCATTTCTCGTCGGTGAACGAGGCGCTGGCCCCCGGCGGCAAGCGTCTGGCCTTTGCCATGAACGCGGGCATGTACCACGATGACCGTTCGCCCGTCGGCCATTATGTCGAGAACGGCAAAGAGGTCATGCGGGTGATCTCCAACCCCGGCCCCGGCAACTTCGGCCTGCTGCCCAACGGCGTGTTCTGCATCCGCGAGGGCCGCGCTGACGTGTTCGAGACGCTGGATTTCATCGACCGGGCCCCCGACTGCCGGTTCGCCAGCCAATCCGGCCCGATGCTGGTGATCGATGGTGACCTGCACCCCCGGTTCCTGCCCGATTCGACTTCGCTCTATGTGCGCAACGGGGTGGGCACCAGCGCCGATGGTACCCGCGCGGTGTTCGCGATTTCCGAAGATTACGTCACATTCCACGAATTCGGCCGTCTGTTCCGCGACGTGCTGGAAACTCCGAATGCGCTGTTCTTCGATGGCAATATCTCTCGCATGTATGACCGCGCGAACAATCGGTCCGATCTCGGGTTTTCGCTGGGGCCGATCGTGGGTGTGGTCGAAGACGCACCTTGAAATTGACAGGACGATGGCGATCCGCTAGGTCGCGCGCCTCAGCAAGATTGAAGGTGCTATATGGGACGCAAACGCAAGGGTCGCGACATTTCCGGCTGGCTGGTGGTGGACAAGCCCGCGGGCATGACGTCGACCGCTGTGGTCAACAAGGTGCGCTGGGCGATGGATGCCAAAAAGGCGGGCCATGCGGGTACGCTTGACCCCGAAGCGACCGGCGTTCTGGCCGTGGCTCTGGGTGAGGCGACCAAAACCGTTCCCTACATCACGGATGCTCTGAAAGCCTACACCTTCACTGTCCGTCTGGGCCAGGCCACCAACACTGACGATGCCGAGGGCGAAGTGATTGCCGAAAGCGATGCCCGCCCGTCGGATGAAGACATCAAACAAGCATTGACCCCGTTTCTGGGCGACATCATGCAGGTTCCGCCCAAGTTTTCCGCCGTGAAAATCGACGGCCAGCGCGCCTATAAACTGGCCCGCGACGGCGAAGACGTGGAACTGACAGCCCGGCCCCTTTGGGTCGAGGAACTGATCCTTGTCGACCGCCCCGACGCAGATCACGTGGTGTTGGAGATGACCTGCGGCAAGGGCGGTTATGTCCGCTCGATCGCCCGCGATCTGGGTGAAGCGCTGGGATGCCACGGCCACGTCCGGGAACTGCGCCGGATCTGGTCCGGACCGTTCGAGGCCGAAGACGGGTTGAGCATCGAACAGATCGACGAAATGGCAAAGACCACGGCGCTGGACGACTATCTGCACCCGCTGGAAGCCGGCTTTTCCGACCTTCCAGAGCTTAAATGCACCCCCGAAGGCGCAACCCGCCTGCGTAATGGCAACCCGGGCATGGTGTTGGCCTCGGATGTTGAATACGGAGACGAGGCATGGGCCTCGCTGGATGGCAAGGCCGTGGCCGTGGGGGTTTACAAATCGGGCGAATTGCATCCCAGCCGGGTGTTCGCCGCCTGAACCGCGTGTTAGGCGAAAGGCATGATCACCCGAACGCACACCAAGGGCGATGCGCCCTCGACCGCCATCTACTCCGACTGCGAGAAATACCGCTATAGCCTGACCCGCGTGTGGGACCCGGCAGGGCGCAAGGCGCTGTTTGTCATGTTGAACCCGTCTACCGCGACCGAAGTGCAGAACGACCCGACGGTTGAACGCTGCGAACGTCGTGCCCGGGCGCTGGGGTTCGGCGCGTTTCAGGTGACCAACATCTTTGCCTGGCGCGACACCGATCCGCGCAAGATGCGCGCTGCTGCCGATCCGGTAGGCCCGGAAAATGACGCCGCCATTCTGGAAGGTGTTCGGTGGGCTGATCAGGTCATCGCCGCCTGGGGCACCCATGGTGCGCATCTGGACCGGGGCCCGGCGGTGGAAACCCTTCTGCGCCGGACCGGCCAGCCGCTGTTCCATCTGGGCTTGACCAAAGACGGTCACCCCAAGCACCCGCTTTATATCGCCTACAGCCAACAGCCCGAGCAATGGTGATAAAGTATTAACCATTTCAATACCTTGACTTTGACCCGATTGCCGATTGCATGGGATGTTCACCCTCGGAGCATTCTGCGATCGGAGAGGTGTCATGTTTCTGGCCGGATTGATCGGACTCGCCGCCATCGGCGGTGCCGCATACGCGATGAGCGACATGCTGATCGAAGACGAGGACGTTTCAGAGGACGGGCCCAACGAGGACCCGGAAGCGCAACCCTACACCGGAGAGTTTCTTGAGATTGGCGAAAACGTCGAAGACCCGGTGAATCCCGACATCGAAACCCTGTCCACTGGCACCGTAATCTCTGAATTCGAAGGAGACCTGGTGATTGCCGGCAGCGATGGCCCTGACCAGATCACCGGTCTGGACGGTGTTGACCAGATCAACGGGTTTGGCGGCGATGATACCATCGACGGCGGCAAGGGCGATGACGTTCTGCACGGGGGCGAAGGTACGGACACGATTTCGGGCGGTCAGGGTGATGATGTTCTGCACGGAGAGGCGGATGACGACATTCTGTTCGGCAATGAGGGGGACGATGCCCTGTTCGGCCATTTCGGGGACGACACCCTGGATGGCGGCGAAGGCGAAGACGAACTTTATGGCGGTCAGGGCGACGATACTCTGACGGGCGGGGCGGATGATGACGCGTTGCAGGGCGGGTTCGGAGACGATGCCCTGAACGGTGGCGCAGGTGAAGATACGGTCTTTGGCGGCGACGGCGATGACTTTGTCTTTGGCATCGAAGAGGGCGCAGCCGAAAAGGACTTCCTGAATGGCGGCGCCGGTGACGACACCATTGTGGCAGGCGGCGGGGATGTGGTTAACGGTGGTCAAGGCGCCGATGACATCGTGCTGAGCCCGGGTGACGAAGACGTGACCGTCATGGGATTCCAACCCGGTGAGGACAAGCTGCTTGTCACCTGGGAGGATGAGGCCGACCCGGAGATTGAGGTGGAACCTGACGCTGAAAACGCCAATCTGACCCGGGTGATGATCAACGGTCAGGAAGTGGCGCAGGTATACGGGGCTCAAGGCATGACGGTGGCCGACATTCAATTGATCACCGAAGCGCAACTGGCCCAGTACGGGCAGATGGTCTGAGCCCGCAAATTCCCTTTGCCATTTGGTGAAAATGCGCTTATACGCGCCCATCCGCATCGGAATCGGTGCGGTTTTCTCCATGGGCCTGTGCTGGACGACATCCCGGCCTGCGCCATCAACTCTAACCTTTGAAGGAGACCCCGATGTCGATCACTGCTGAAGAAAAAGCACGCGTCATGAAAGAATTCGCAACCAAAGAGGGCGACACCGGTTCGCCTGAAGTACAGGTTGCCATCCTGACCTCGCGCATCACCACTTTGACCGAGCACTTCAAGACCCACAAGAAAGACAACCACGGTCGTCGCGGTCTGCTGAAGATGGTTGCCCAGCGCCGCAAGCTGCTGGACTACCTGAAAGGCAAAGAAGAAGCACGTTACCAGGACCTGATCAAAAAGCTGGGCATCCGCCGCTAAGCGCTTTTTTGCAGATGACCTGAAACCGGGTTTTCCGGTTCAACGCCCGCCAACCGGCGGGCGTTTTCCGTTGGATCCGCCGCAAGCGATACATCCCCCTTAACTTGCCAGAACAGCAGAGCATTCCGTGGCGATCAGGGAATGCCGCGGCCGTCAGGGATTGTCCGTTGCGGCACTTGGTTCTAAGCTTTCTGCGTGTTTTCCCAGCGCGTGGCATAGTCGCTTTGCGACACACTTGCACTTGTCTTGGTGCCGGCAACAGGTTTTCGAACCACATAATCCAGAAGGACAGGCAATCCCGGACCAAAAGTTCCCAGCGGTCGCGGACGTTTCTTTGTCTTGTTGGGATTCGTCATCTTCACCACGTCACGGGCGGCATATGGCCTTAACGGCTGCCACACACATTTCAGAGCCTCATAGTTCATGGCGTTGACCCAAAAGCCGTACACGATCTCTGGGCAAATCTGATAGAAGCCGTGATTGATCCAGTTGTTCGATGGCGAATGTGCGATAAACACACCCCCGGGCTTCAGCATCTTGTCGATGTTCCGGTATGCGGTCGGCAAGTCGAACACGTGCTCGCATGTTCCACCGTCATAGATAACGTCAAACCGACCAACCAGGTTTTCAGGCAAATCCCCCGCGAGATCCTGAACGATGCTCGCACCTTCGAAATCCGAAAAATCCAGCGAATCCACTTCCGAGAACCCAAGTTTCCGAAAGAATGTTTCCGAATATCCATCATCCGGGTTGCAAAGGTCAGCTTCGGCCACTCCGGGCAGGTATTTCTGCAAGGTTTCCCTGAACAATGCGGCGGACGCAGACCGGCGCGCACCGATCCAATCCTGCCGCCCAAGCATTAGAAAGCTACCTGACAGGTCATTGGATTTGACATCTTCGATCAGGCGCGCAGCCAGGACATCAACAATTGACACTCATTCCTCCGGGGTGGTCGACAGCAGATCGTTTTGCAGTACAAATCCTGTTCCGAGAGTTCAATGTCAACGCAATAGCAGCGCCGAAGAACACTCGACAAGGCGGGCAAGTTCCCTGTTTGGGCAAGGATGGAATCGTCCCTGCCTCAACAGTATCTTGCAGCCGTGGTGATTGGCATCTGGAAACACTCGCTGCGCCAGCCACAAGCCTTGGCACATCATCAGAACCAGCGGCTTTACCGGTATCAATTCCACACCACAGCGCCCTGCAGGGAGGCTGGACTTTCTAGTATGAACCGGAACACAAAACCGACACCACCCAATGCCCAGCTTGATTGTTAAACGCAAATGAGCTTTGTGCTAACTCAGGCTTCTACAAAATTCAGAAAATTAGATGACCAGCTTCAGCATATCAGACGGTAACAGTACCACATATGCAGATACTTCTCCCGGTGGCGGTGTCGTTATCGATTTCGATACGCTCGACAACAGCTTCAGTGCTCAAATCAACGGTGTTGACCTGTTTGTTGGCGGACCCGGATCTTCGCCCAATGAACTTCAGTTCCAGATTTCTGGAACCTCGGGGCAAACAGTTCGGTTTGCCGACGGTCAGAGATATGAAGTCAACACGCCAGCTGTTTGGCAGTTGGGGAATACAAACGGTGATCCCGTGGTCCGCCTGATGATCAATCCGGATGGGACGGTCGAACTCTACGGTGTGAAGACAAACAATGGTCCGCTTGAACCTCTAGAGCTGTTCAACGGAATGACAGTCAATACCGATGCGATTGCAGCGGCCTGGAACGACAGCGGTACCAATACTATTGAAATTGACCAGATTTTAACCGGCCCGACCAACGCAAGCGGTGAGTTTGTGGACGTTCTGTGCTTTGCATCTGGGACAATGATTGAAACACGCCACGGATCAGTGGCGGTCGAAGACCTGGAGATTTCAGATCAGGTGTTGACCTTTGACAATGGCTACAAACCTATTCGATGGATCGGTACGCGACGCCTCAGCGCTGCCGAGCTTCATGCGCAGCAAAGGCTAAGACCCATTTTGATCCGCACCGGAGCTTTAGGCGACGGATTCCCCAAACAGGACCTTGTCGTCTCACCGCAGCATCGCGTTCTTGTGTCGTCGGCAGTTGCACTGCGGATGTTCGATTGCAAGGATGTGCTGATCCCCGCAAACAAGTTGTTGCCACTGGACGGCGTGGACATTGTGCAAGACACAACTGACGGTATTGAGTATTTCCACTTGCTGTTCGATACCCATGAAATCATCTGGTCCAATGGGACACCGACAGAAAGCCTGTTTACCGGCCCCGAAGCACTCAAATCAGTCTCGGCTGACGCGCGACAAGAAATCATGGACTTGTTTCCAGAGTGCTGCGCTCCGCAGTTTCAAGCAACTTCTGCGCGTTTTATTCCGCAACGGGGCAAGCTAATGCGAAAACTGGTTCAACGGCATCAGGCAAATCGCAAACCCCTCTTGGAAAATGTTCACAGGTAAACGCCCGTGCCCATCTTTACTTGGAGTTACGAGTAACGAAGGTCCAGGATTTCTTAAATCGACCCGAAAAAACGCCCACCATGCGGCAGGCGTTTTTTGGGAATTCGGTGTATAATCTACATCTTTGCCCGCTCAGATTTCAACGCCAGCCACAGGCAGTAGCACATTATCAGAACCACCAGCGTAAAGGGGATGCCGGTTGAAACCGCCGCGCCCTGCAATGCGGAAAGACCGCCTCCCAACAGCAATGCGATGGCAACCAGGCCTTCCAAAGTGCACCAGAACACGCGCTGAACCACGGGTGCGTCCATCTTGCCGCCTGCAGTGATCGTGTCGATCACCAAAGATCCGGAATCAGACGAGGTGACGAAGAAGATCACGATCAGGACTAAGGCGATCGGGGCTACGATGCTGTACAGCGGCAGCTCCTTCAGGAAACCGAACAAGGCTCCCTCGGGGGCGTAGCTGTCGATCACGGTCGCGCGAACGCCTTCCGCTCCGCCTGCGTTCAACATGTCGATGGCAGCGCCGCCGAAGGTCGACATCCACAGGGCACAGACGGCAGTTGGCGCGAGCAGCGCACAGATTACGAACTCGCGCACTGTACGGCCCTTTGAAATGCGGGCAATGAACATCCCAACAAACGGTGACCATGCGATCCACCACGCCCAGTAGAAGGTCGTCCAACCGTGGAAATAGCTGGTGTCTTCCCGTCCGAACGGGTTCGACAGCGCGGGCAGGTGCAGCACGTAATCAGTCATCACGTTGAAATACCGCGCGATGGCGGTGCCAATGCCCGTTACAGCGATGACGAAAAGGAACAGCCCCACGGCCATGATCATATTGATCTCACTCAGCCGTTTGACGCCCGCATCCATGCCCAGCAAAACCGAGCCCAGCGCGATCAACGTAATGCCGATGATCAGCAGAACCACGACGGTGGGGCTGGGTTCGATGCCGAAGACCTCGTAAAGGCCAGCGGCAACCTGCTGAGCACCCAGACCGAGCGATGTGGTCAATCCGAACAACGTGGCAAAAACCGCCAACGTGTCGATGATATGGCCCCACCAGCCCCAGACCCGTTCACCCAGAATTGGATAGAAGGCCGAACGCAAAGTCAGGGGCAGGTTCAGATTGTAGCTGAAGATTGCCAGGCTCAGGCCGACTGCGGCGTAAACCGCCCAGCCTTCCAGCCCCCAATGGTGAATGGTACCGACGATGCCGATATACTCATTGCCAGGGACAGCGATATCGATACCCAGTGGGCGCGCATTCCCGTCTTCGGCAAAGTTATAGTAGACCGGCTCCATCACCCCGAAAAACAACAGGCCGATACCAATACCGGCGGCGAACATCATCGCGATCCATCCGGCGTAGGAATAATCAGGCGTGGCGTCCTTGCCGCCGATCCGCACACTGCCGACGGGCAGGATGATCAGTACCAGACAAAACAGGGTGATTGCATCTACCGAAAGGACCAGAAACCAATCGAACGTGCTGGTTAGCCAAGGCCGGAGCCAGCCGAAAAACGTAGCTGCGGCCTCTTGGTTGGCCAATGCGATCAGAACGAACGCAAAGATCATGATACTCGAGATCAGAAAGACCGGGTTGTGAATGTCCAAGCCAAACGGCCGGACGTTATCCTGCCCCAGTTCATATTCCGTTTCGAAGTCGTAAATCCGGGGGTCCGGATCCAGCATCTTCTTTGTTTGTGCCATTCGATTGCCCTTCTGTTCGCTGTCTGCAAACGCCAAGGTATTCGGTCGGCGGACGGGAATGAGTTAGTTAACCCCCTTGGCGCGTTTCCGTCATTTCGACCGCAGGCTTAATGGTAAGAGCTTATACTGCCTTCATATTTTTACAAAATGCATTCGACTGCAGATATGTTAGCGCTACAGATTGTTCTGTGTTCCCGTAATCCCGCTCGTGAAAAACGAACCGCGACTTGATAAGTTGATCGTTGTTCGGGCTTGAATCTTTTGCACCCGGTGGCAGCACAAGCCAGTCCCGGCATGAAACGGCCATCCGATGCAGTTTCTCTTTCCTTCCAACGCATTCTCATGTATGCGCGCGGTATCTGAGACGTTGTGCCCTGACCTCGGCACTCGAATGGAAGATAAATTGGGGTCGGCGGCAATGGGGCCGCCACGCAAAACGGGAGACCCGCAGGGGCGGGAGTGCTCCCATCTAGGATACGCATATGTTTGATGTAACGAAGAAATCGATGCAGTGGGGCGAGGAAACGCTTACACTGGAAACCGGCAAGGTTGCCCGTCAGGCTGACGGCAGCGTGATTGCCACCCTGGGCGAAACCAGCGTCATGGCCAACGTGACCTTCGCCAAGGAACAGAAGCCCGGTCAGGACTTTTTCCCGCTGACCGTGCATTACCAAGAGAAATACTATGCCGCCGGCAAGGTTCCGGGTGGCTTCTTCAAGCGCGAAGCGCGCCCGACCGAAAAAGAGACGCTGACCGCGCGTCTGATCGACCGTCCGATCCGTCCGTTGTTCGTTGACGGCTTCAAAAACGAAGTCCTGGTGATGTGTACCGTGTTGAGCCACGATCTGGTCAACGATCCCGACATCGTTGCGATGATTGCTGCTTCGGCTGCTCTGACCATCTCGGGCGCACCGTTCATGGGCCCGATCGCGGGCTGCCGCGTGGGATACACCGACGGTGAATATGTCCTGAACCCGACCGTGGACGACATGCAGGATCTGCGCCTGAACCCCGAACAGCGTCTGGACCTGGTTGTGGCCGGCACCAAAGACGCCGTGATGATGGTGGAATCGGAAGCGTACGAACTGTCCGAAGCGGAAATGCTGGGTGCGGTGAACTTTGCGCATGAGCAGATCCAACCTGTCATCGACCTGATCATCTCGCTGGCGGAAGAAGCCGCGAAAGAGCCGTTTGACTTCCAGGCGCCGGATTACTCCGAGCTTTATGCCGCCGTTAAGGCCGCCGGTGAAGAGCAGATGCGCGCCGCCTTCGCGATCACCGACAAGCAAGAGCGCACCGCCGCTGTTGCCGCCGCCCGCGAAACGATCAAAGAGGCGCTGACCGAAGAGCAGCTGGAAGACGGCAACCTCGGTTCCGCGATGAAAAAGCTGGAAGCCGGCATTCTGCGCGGCGACGTCGTCAGGGGCGGCAAGCGGATCGACGGTCGTTCGACCACCGATGTCCGCTCGATCGTTGCAGAAACCTCGATTCTGCCCCGGACCCACGGTTCTGCCCTGTTCACCCGCGGTGAAACACAGGCGCTGGCCGTGACCACGCTGGGCACCGGCGACGATGAGCAATTCATCGACGCGCTGCACGGCAACTTCAAATCGAACTTCCTGCTGCACTACAACTTCCCTCCGTATTCGGTGGGTGAAGTGGGCCGCGTTGGTTCGCCCGGCCGTCGCGAGATCGGCCACGGCAAACTGGCATGGCGCGCGCTTCAGGCGGTTCTGCCTGCGCCGACCGATTTCCCCTACACCATTCGCGTGGTGTCCGAGATCACTGAATCCAACGGCTCAAGCTCGATGGCCTCTGTCTGCGGCGGTTCGCTGTCGATGATGGATGCGGGTGTTCCGCTGAAAGCGCCAGTTGCCGGTGTGGCCATGGGTCTGATCCTGGAAGATGACGGTGAATACGCTGTTCTGACCGACATCCTGGGTGACGAAGACCACCTGGGCGACATGGACTTCAAGGTTGCGGGCACCGAAAACGGCATCACCTCGCTTCAGATGGACATCAAGGTTGCCGGCATCACGCCTCAGATCATGGAAACCGCCCTGGCACAGGCCAAGGAAGGCCGGATGCACATTCTGGGCGAGATGGGCAAAGCCCTGTCCGAGACCAACGATTTCTCGGTCCACGCCCCGCGCATCGAGACCATGAACATCCCGACCGACAAGATCCGTGAAGTGATCGGTTCAGGCGGCAAGGTCATCCGCGAGATCGTCGAGGTTTCGGGCGCCAAGGTCGACATCAACGACGATGGCGTCATCAAGATCGCCTCGCCCGACGGGGAATCGATCAAGAAGGCCTATGACATGATCTATTCGATCGTGGCAGAGCCTGAAGAAGGTCAGGTTTACACCGGCAAGGTGGTCAAGATCGTCGATTTCGGCGCCTTCGTGAACTTCTTTGGCAAGCGTGACGGTCTGGTCCACGTGTCGCAGATCGAAAACCGCCGCCTGAACCATCCGTCGGATGTTCTGAAAGAAGGTCAGGAAGTCAAAGTCAAACTGCTGGGCTTTGACGATCGCGGCAAGGTGCGCCTGTCGATGAAAGTCGTCGATCAGGAAACCGGCGAAGAGATCGTTCCGGAAAAGAAAGAAAAGAAAGAGGAAAACGCAGAGTAATCTGTCCCTCTGACAGACAGCGGAAGGCCCCGGTTTCATCCGGGGCCTTTTTGTTTGCGCGGCACAGGACGGTTAACTGCGCCGCAACTTTGGTAAATCAATTATTAACACTTATTGCGTGTATTAACTCAACCTTAAGGGGTATATTGCCGTTTTCAAGGAAGCTGTTCGACCGTGGCATCGATTACTGTTTACGAAATCAGCGCAGACCCGTTCAGCAACCGCAGTGTTGATATTACTGCTGCGTATTCGGTCGAAGTCACGGATAATGACGCCCTGCTGCAAGATCCCGACCCGGATGGCAGCTCGCAACTTGACCTCGGGTCTCTTCCCGGCTTTTCCGGCTCGACCCAGAATTTCAGTACTTTCGAAAACTACACAGGCACGGTCGATGGCGCGCCGGTCACGTTCATCCTGATCCAGTTTTCAAACCCGCGTTACATCATAGTCACTTCGGGTCAGGCCGAACTGAATGACACGATTTCAGATACCAGTTTTGCCGGCACCGCGCCGTCATCCGCGTATGACACTTTGCCTTCTTTCGTGTGTTTCACCACAGGATCTCTGATCCAGACACCGACTGGGCTGCGCAGGGTCGAGGCGCTGGAGCCCGGCGACCCGGTCATCACCGCCGGCGGCCATGCACGCCCGGTCCGCTGGATCGGCAAGCGTCGGTTGTCCGCGGCTGAGTTGCGGCGAAACACGCACCTGTCCCCTGTACGGATCAAGGCGGGCTGTTTCGGGCCGAACAGCCCAAGCCGCGATCTCGTCATTTCCCCACAGCACCGGATTGCCGTGACCTCGACCATGATGGAGCTTATGCATTGCGAGCCGGCGATGCTGGCCCCCGCAAAGGGGCTGATCAATGGGCATACCATCGTTCAGGAAACGCCCGCACATGGGGTGGAGTACATTCATATCCTCTTTGATCAGCATGAGTTGGTGAATGTCGAAGGACTCTGGTCCGAGTCCTTTTACCCCGGTGACACAAGTCTTAGGGCAATGGCACCCGCCACACGAAGCGAGCTGTTCGAACTGTTCCCGGAACTGGCCAATGGTGAAGGCTGTTACGGTTCGACCGCATTGCCGGTCCTCAAACCCTTCGAAGTCCGGGTGCTGTCGGCGGATCTGGCGGTTCCGGGCTGGAAGATCCGCCCCGATGAATCCGCGAAAGCCGCCTGACCGCAGGTCAGTGCGCGACGCCACCGGGGCCATGTTTCAACAGGTGCCACTGGCCGTAGCTGTCTTTCAGATCCAGTTTGATCGCCGCATAAGCTCGGGTCGAGGCGCTGCCGATCTCGGCAATGGTGAATTCGATCCCGCCGGGAATATCGATGCGTACACGGTGTTCGCCGCCACCATGCGGGGCCTGAATCGGGCGCCCGGTCGACTTTAGAACGTCGCCAACGGCAACGCTGGCCGTTCGTCCTTCGATATCCATCTTAAGCTCGATCGGCAGGTACAGCGTGTCGTGCACCGTCTCACACATGGCTCGGAACACGTACCAATGGGTTGCCATCTCTTCGGTTTCTTCGCCGTGAAAGACTTTTTCCAGCGCATCGCGCTGCGCCGGTGAGGCCGCGGGGTCGACGATCACCTGCATTTCACCGCCACCCTCGAATATTGGCCCGGGCCATGCATAGATCAACGCAGCCTTGGTTCCACTCAGATCCGTTTCGCCAAAATATCCGGTGGATATTTCAAGCACCTCGAAGCCGCGGCAATCGCCATGCGTCGGCAATTCCTCGAACTGGCAAGGGCAGGCATAGCCGCAGTTGCAGTTTCCGAAGCTTTCTCCCTCGACGTACCAATCTGTAAAAGCCATGGTTTTCTCCTGTTCAGGACAGTCAGAAAGCCCGACATCGTTGGTCCCATGCCCGTATGTTTCCGCAAAACAAACTAGCACAACTTGATTGCAATCTGAACCTGACGCGCGCAAACGGCTGCGAATGGCCTAAACCTTGGTTCTATTCACCCTGTTTCAACCAAAAACCAATCGCAGGGCGCCTCTGCCATCCCCAGTTCCACTGCATCGCCACAACGCAAAAAGGAGATGCGATATGGAAACCTTGAAACTGCTGACACTGACGGGATTGATCGCAACCGCACCAGTTCTTGCTTTGGCCAATGTCGGACTGGGCGACAAATTGGGCACAAGCGAAGCCGATATCCGCGCGGCGCTTGAAGCCCAGGGGTACCAGATCGAAGAGATCGAATTCGAAGGTGGGAAGATCGAGGTTGAACTCACCAAGGATGGCGTGGAAACTGAACTGGTTCTGTCTGACACGGACGGGGTGGTGACAGCCATCGAGCTCGAAGAGGACGACGACTGAACCCGCAACGTCCATGGGGCCGCATGAAAGTTACTCAAACGTCTTTGCTCTGGCTTCTTCTGGTGGTGCAGGCCCTCTGCGCCGCCTTTTTCATGACGGATGCGCTGCTGGATTGGACAGGCGGCGACGGCGCGGGATTTCGTCACCTTCATTCGTTCGAGCTGTTTTTGTCGCTGGCGCTTGTCGGCGGCCTGAGCGCCACGATCGCCCTGATCCGTTCCCAGTCCAGACGGGTGCGCGACATGCAGCGGCAACTGCAAGTGGCGCAAGGGGCTTTTGCCCAGGTCATCGAAACCCAGTTCAGCGCTTGGCAGCTTAGTGAGGCTGAGCGTGACGTTGCCATGCTGACGATCAAGGGGCTTTCCATCGCGGAAATCGCCGGAATGCGACAGACGAAAGAAGGGACGATCAAGGCCCAAAGCGCTGCGGTCTATCGAAAGGCGGGCGTTTCCAGCAGGGTGCAGTTGCTCAGTTTCTTTGTCGACGAACTCCTGTCAGAACCGTTGGTCAGGGATGTGCCCTGAAACAGTGGCAGAGCCTCGTGCCTATTCACTCACACATTCCTAAAAACCTGTGAAACGAAGTGAAGGCCCGGCGCCTTTCTTTTTGGGCCAGCCTCGTCCACATCCATGGCATGCGGACTTTGGAACACTGGAGATGGTTATGTTCACGCGCCTCATTCTCGCCTCTTCGGCTCTGGCGATCAGCGCAACGGCGCTTGCCGCGCAGAGCCTGGGCGACGGCACCTATATTCACGGCTTCATCGGCTACAGCCAGCTACAGGACAGCGATTTCACCGGGACGATCGGTGGCGCGACGCAATCGGTCGATACCGAATTCGACGCAGGTTTCGGACTGGGCCTCGCGGTAGGCAAGGAAATCCCGCAATGGTCCAACGATATCATCGGAACGCGGATCGAGCTGGAACTGTCATATCGCGACAGTGACGTGGATGGTGTAAACTTTACCGGCAATGGTCCGGGGCCCGAGGGCAATATCTCGGGCGACGTCACGCAGACCTCGTTATTTGCCAATCTGCTGTTCGATTTCAAACAGGCCGGCGCGCTGACACCGTTTGCCGGGTTTGGGCTGGGTGCCACCTATTCGAATCTGGATTTTTCTTACGGGCCGGGTGTGGCGCTGGACGACACCGACACCACCTTGGCCGCCCAGCTGATCGCCGGTGTGGCATATGACATCAACCCGTCGACAGCGTTCACGATTGACGCCCGTTACGCCCGCGCCTTTGATGTTTCGTCGCAGCGCCTGGCCCCCAACGGAGCTTTGACCGGCAACGTAGAGAACGATCTGGATACTTTCAGCATCAATTTCGGACTTCGCCATAATTTCTGATTGCTTCGGGTGTCAGGTTTCTCTCCGGTTTCCTGCACCTCTTTGCCCTCGCGCCTCAGGCGCGGGGGCACCCGGAAAACCCCGAAAAATGCAGTACGCGCAGGACATTTCGGTGGTTGCTCGACCTGCAACAACCGCCTGCTTCATCTGGCTAAAAATATCCTCGGGGGGAATCGTGCCTGCGGGCACGATGGGGGGCAGACAGCCCCCCTGACCCGGCAACCGGCTTACGACGGCGCTTTGGTCTTGCGCAGATAGGGGAAGATCGTTTCGAACTCGCCAAACTTGGCCTTGGCGTCTTCGTTCGACACGGTTGGCGGGATGATCACGTCTTCGCCCGGCACCCAGTTGGCAGGTGTCGCAACGCCCTTGGCCGACATCTGCAAACCGTCAAGCGCGCGCAGAATTTCGGCAAAGTTCCTGCCCACGGTCATCGGGTAGGTCATCGACAGCTTCAGCTGCTTGTCCGGTCCGATGATAAAGACGGAACGCACCGTGGCACTGTCAGCCGGTGTACGGCCGTCGGGCAGATATGCTTCGGCGGGCAGCATGTCGAAAGCCTTGGACACAGCCAGACCGTCGTCGGCGATGATCGGAAAGCCGGGTTCGGCCTTGCCGTATTCCTCAATGTCCTTCTTCCACTTTTTGTGGTCTTCGACACCATCGACCGATACGCCGATCACCTTGGTGTTGCGCGCGGCCCATTCGTCATTCAACTGCGCAACGGCCGAAAACTCGGTGGTGCAAACAGGTGTAAAATCCTTTGGGTGCGAGAACAGAATGGCCCAGCTATCGCCAATCCAGTCGTGAAACTGAATGGTGCCCTGATCCGTTTCTGCCGTGAAATTCGGAACGGTGTCGTTGATACGCAAACCCATGGGGCATCTCCTTCTCTGTGAAAAACCTGAATCGGTTGTTTGGAACCTAATCACTTTGTGTGCAGGTTAAACCGTCCATCGCGCTTGAGGATACGGATTTCGTGGGCATTGCCAGAAAATAATTTGATCAAATTCACTATTGCTCAGCCTGTGCATGGGTGACAGAGTGGCCCCGAACAGCCGATTTCAGGCAGACCTTCAGGAAGGCTCAGGATGATCGAAAAGCGGGATTTCTATATTAATGGTCAGTGGGTGGCCCCATCGCAGCCCAATGACTTCGAGGTCATCAACCCGTCAACCGAAGACCCCTGCGCCGTGATCTCGCTTGGCGCCGAAGCCGACACGAATGCGGCCGTTGCCGCGGCCAAGGCCGCCCTGCCGGGCTGGATGGCCACGCCAGTGGAAACCCGCATCGCGCTGGTGGAAAAACTGGTCGAACTCTATGCAGCCCGGGCAGAGGATCTGGCGCAGGCGATGTCGCTGGAAATGGGCGCCCCGATCGATCTGGCGCGCTCGGCGCAGGCGGGTGCCGGCATCTATCACCTGAAGAACTTCATCCGCGCCGCCAGGTCGTTTGAATTTGAACGCCCGCTGGGGGATCATGCGCCGAATGATCGCATCATTTACGAGGCGGTAGGCGTTGCCGCTTTGATCACGCCGTGGAACTGGCCGATGAACCAGATCACGCTCAAGGTTGGGGCTGCTGCGATTGCGGGCTGCACCATGGTGCTGAAACCGTCGGAACAAAGCCCGCTGAACGCGATGATCTTTGCCGAGATGATGGGCGAGGCAGGCTTCCCGCCCGGTGTGTTCAATCTGGTCAACGGCGACGGCGCGGGGGTTGGTTCGCAACTTTCGGGCCATCCGGATGTAGACATGGTCAGCTTCACCGGCTCGACCCGCGCAGGCACCGCGATTTCCAAAAATGCGGCTGATACCCTCAAGAAAGTACATCTTGAGCTAGGAGGCAAAGGGGCCAACGTCATCTTTGAGGACGCGGACGAAAAAGCGGTCAAGCGTGGGGTGCTGCACATGATGCAAAACACCGGCCAAAGCTGCAACGCCCCCAGTCGGATGCTGGTGCAGCGCCCGATCTATGACAAGGCTGTGGAAACCGCGGCCGAGGTCGCAAACATGGTCAAGGTTGGCCCTGCCTCAGAGGAAGGCCGCCATATCGGACCGGTGGTGAATGAAGTTCAGTGGACCAAGATTCAGGACCTGATCCAGAAGGGCATCGATGAAGGGGCGCGGCTGGTCGCAGGCGGCACCGGACGGCCAGAGGGGCTGAACAAGGGCTACTATGTCCGCCCCACGGTCTTTGCCGATGCAAACAACCAGATGACCATCGCCCGCGAAGAAATCTTTGGCCCGGTTCTGACCATGATCCCCTTCGACACCGAAGAAGAGGCTGTCGAAATCGCCAATGATACACCCTATGGCCTGACCAACTATGTTCAGACGCAGGACGGCGCGCGTGCCAATCGCATGGCGCGGGCGCTGCGGTCGGGCATGGTCGAAATGAACGGACAATCGCGCAGCGCGGGCTCACCGTTCGGCGGCATGAAGCAATCCGGCAACGGGCGTGAAGGCGGCGTCTTTGGGCTTGAGGACTTCCTCGAGATCAAAGCTGTCGGTGGTTGGGCGGCAGAGTAACTTACCTGCAAAGCAGACAGATCGGGCGGGGCAACGCGGTTGGCCCCGCCCGCAACCCCCTATAGGGGCCGCACCACAAGCCGGGGTACGCCATCGGACGTGCGGCGCTGGGATTGACCGTCCCACCCAATCTCGCCGGTGACGCGCTGTCGAAATGCAGAAAAGCTGTCAAAGCGCACCACATCGACCGGCGTATCGAAATGCAGGGTCACTCGGCGACGCGCGCCATCGCCAAGCATGGTCAGACCGCGAATTTCGGCCGTGAACGCCTGACCCAGATAGCGCCCTTCGACCCGATCACCCACGCGCAGATGCATCCGGTTTCCGGCCATTGCGTGCAAGGTGTTCCAGTCTCGAACGCCATGCTGATGGGCCAACAGTTCCAATGCCGCACTGTGCGACAGCGAAACGCCCTTCGTTTTCAAGTCTTCCCGCAGGCGTTTCGCCTGCGCTTTCAGCTCTTCAACCGGAGCAACGGTTTGGGATCGTATCATCATGTGCCTCGTGTCCTTGAACCGGCGCGAAGTCAGGACGGGGCTCGCATTTCCATCCGCGCGCCGGGAAAGGGCAACAGATGCTTTTCAAACCGGGTTTCACCAAAGCCAATGGCCGCGAACGGCAGGGGACCCGAACCTGAGGTGCCTTTTGGCAGCGGCCGGGCCGTCTGTCAATCAGGCGTCTGCCTGCGCCGCCTCATAGGCCAGCATGGCACGCTTGACAGGCAAGCCCCAGTGATAGCCCCCCAGACCACCTGATTTGCGCAATGCCCGATGGCAGGGGATCAACCAACTGACCGGGTTGCGGCCAACTGCCGTTCCCACGGCGCGAACGGCTTGCGGCGAGCCGACTCGCTGGGCGATCTCGGAATAGGTCGTGACCTGCCCGGACGGGATATGCATCAGCGCTTCCCACACCTTGATTTGCAAAGGTGATCCGATCAGGAAAACCGGTGTCGGCTCCAACCGGTCGCTGGCAGCGCCAAAAGCACTCAGCGCCCAAGGACGCAGACGCATCGGATCTTCGACAAACGTCGCCTTGGGCCAGCGCGAGATCATGTCTTCCATCGCGGCCTCTTCGCCGGTCTCGGCGCCGAAGGCAATGCCGCAGATGCCCTTGTCGGTCCCCATGACCAGCGCAGGGCCAAAGGGGCATTCGAACCACCCCCAATAGATCGTTAGACCTTCGCCTTTGCGGGCATATTCGCCGGGGCTCATGGATTCCCACGTCAGGAACAGGTCATGCAGACGTCCGCTGCCGGACAGGCCCACATTGTGGGCCGTTTCCAATGTCGTAAACCGTTCACGCAACAATGCCTTCGCATGGCCCAGCGTCAGGTATTGTTGATACCGTTTCGGTGACACTCCGGTCCAACGCGAGAACAAACGCTGGAAATGGGCCGGGCTCATATCCATCTGGCGTGCCAGTTCATCAAGGCTCAGGCCTTCACCACCCTGATCGATCAACTCGATTGCCCGGCGCATGACGTTGTAATGATAACCGCTTTCTGGGGTCTGGACGTTCATGGTTCCACCTCATCATCTGACAAAACCATAGCGCGCTGGCCACGCTGTCGCGACCCGGAACTTGCGCATTGGCTTTGTGCTTGTGTCAGGGCGCGGTGGACGGCATTAAGGCCCGGATGGCAAAGCAACTCGACTATCATACGATCCGCGAGATTTTCACGCGCTTTCAAAAGGCCGACCCGGAACCCAAGGGCGAGCTGGAGCATGTGAACGTCTATACTCTGGTCGTCGCCGTGGCCCTTTCGGCGCAGGCCACGGATGCGGGTGTCAACAAAGCGACGCGCGACCTGTTCAAGATCGCCGACACGCCGCAAAAGATGCTGGATCTGGGCGAGGACGGCCTGATCGAGCACATCAAGACCATTGGCTTGTTCCGCCAGAAGGCCAAGAACGTCATCAAGCTCAGCCGTATCCTGGTTGACGAATATGGCGGCGAGGTTCCCAATTCCCGGGCTGCCCTGCAATCCCTTCCGGGTGTGGGCCGCAAGACGGCCAACGTGGTTTTGAACATGTGGTGGCGGCAACCGGCGCAGGCGGTGGACACCCATATCTTTCGCGTCGGCAACCGCACCGGTATTTGCCCCGGCAAGGATGTGGACACGGTCGAACGCGCCATCGAAGACAATATTCCCGCTGACTTTCAACTTCATGCGCATCACTGGCTGATCCTGCATGGCCGGTACCACTGCAAGGCGCGCAAGCCGCAATGCCCGACCTGCATCATCCGTGATCTCTGCCAATTCGAGGACAAAACCCTATGAAGACTTATCAACTGACCGGCATCGGAAATGCCGTTGTGGACGTGATTTCCCAGGCCGATGACAGCTTTCTGGAGCTGATGGGCATCGAAAAAGGCATCATGCAGTTGATCGAACAGGAACGCGGCGAGGTGCTGTACGCCTCGATGGAAAGCCGAGTTCAAACGCCGGGCGGCTCGGTGGCCAATACCATTGCGGGCGCAGGCGCGCTTGGGTTGGATGCAGCATTCATCGGCCGGGTACACGATGACGCTCTGGGCCGGTTCTATGCAGATGCGATGAATGAAGATGGCGTCGACTTCGTGAACCCGCCTGTTCCGGGTGGCGAATTGCCGACGTCACGCTCGATGATCTTTGTCTCGCCAGATGGTGAGCGGTCAATGAACACCTATCTGGGCATTTCCTCGGAACTGTCGTCTCAGGACGTTTCGGATGAGGTCGCTGGAAACAGCCAGATCATGTTCCTTGAGGGATACCTGTTCGACAAAGAGAAGGGCAAGGCGGCATTCCTTGAGGCCGCACGTGCCTGTCACAAGGGTGGCGGCAAGGCCGGGATCGCCATTTCCGACCCATTCTGTGTGGAACGGCATCGGGTGGATTTCCTGCTGCTGATTGAAAACGAGCTGGATTTCGTGATCGGCAACGAGGCCGAGATCAAATCCCTGTTCGAAACCGACGACCTGGAAGAGGCGCTGCGGCGCACGTCGGCGATCTGCCCGCTGGTGGTCTGCACCCGGTCGGGCGACGGGGTGACGGTTATGAACGGCGACGCTCGCATTGACGTACCGGTCGAGAAAGTCGTCCCCGTTGATGCAACAGGTGCGGGCGACCAGTTTGCCGCCGGGTTCCTGTTTGGCATGGCAACCGGCCGCGATTTCGAGACCTGCGCCCGTATTGGCAATGTCTGCGCCCGCGAGGTCATCAGCCATATCGGCCCGAGACCCGAGGCGGATATGCTGGAATTGCTGCGGGAGGAAGGGCTGCTTTGAGCCCATTCGAGACCTTCGTAGATATCGCAGCATCAGTCAGAAACGGCGGAAAGAGGACCTTCTCTGTGGGGCACAGCAATGTCCCTATCTCAAAAAAGAAGTTTAACATGAACGCGAAACCTAGTTGTTTCGTCCTAGAGTTTGGACTTTGAACGTTCCATTTACTCAACCCGATCAAGTGGCTCCTAAACACCAGAGAAAAAACCTTGAAATTTCTGAAGGTTTTCTTGAGTTTGGGTCTACAGCAATTTGAAGTGACGTGACGGCCAAGCCTCGGAATAGGTAAGCCGAAACTAAAACGCCACCGACAAATTGCTTTTTTTGTAAGGAGACGCGCGCATGAATGGATCTACTGAAGACCTCAGCAAGGCCCTAACAGACGCCTTCACAGCTTCCCTCATACGGTTCGCCTTAATTGCCTTTGTGCTCTTGGTGTGCACGTGGGTCTTTGCTCCATTTTTGCCAATCATGCTTTGGGGGATTGTGCTTGCGGTCGCGCTCTACCCAGCTCACAAAGCCCTCAAAAAAAGGTTTGGGTGGTCGCCTGGGCGCACGGCCACGGTGATCGTTTTGATAGGCATCGCCCTCATCGGCGTTCCGACTTGGGCCATTGGCAACGCATTTGCGGTGAGAACTCTTGAGGCCTATTCGGCATACGAGGCGGGGACCCTGTCCGTTCCTGCCGCAAATCCCGCCGTGGCTGAGTGGCCGTTGATTGGGAAAGATCTGCACGCGGCGTGGGTCGCCGCCGCCGCCGACCTTCCCGATTTTTTGGAAAAAAAACAGCCACAACTGAGCAAATTCGCTTCCTGGGTGCTTTCTATGGCCTCCAGCACGGCGGGCAGCGTGTTTCAACTCATAGGTGCTCTGATCATTGCCGGTATCATGTTGGCGTGGGCAGAAGCCGGCACCAAATCGATCCGGCGCATTTTGATAGGGTTGTCCGATGCCAAACTCGGCCCAGAGTTACATGAACTCGCAACTAAAACCATACGCCAAGTTGCTATTGGGATCATTGGCATTGCCTTTGTCACGGCCATAGCGTTTGGAATCGTCATGTTCATTGCAGGTGTGCCTGCCGCGCCGTTGTTGACCATTGTCGCTCTTATGCTGGCTATAATGCAGGTTCCGGTCACACTCGTCGCACTCGTTGCCGCTGGGCTACTTTGGGCGGGGGATAATTCTGTTCCTTGGAATGTGACCTTCACGATCCTTCTTTTGGCGGCGAGCCTGACTGACAACTTCCTCAAACCGTTGGTGTTGGGGCGTGGGTTGGATGTGCCGATGCCAGTTGTTCTTATCGGCGCCATTGGCGGCATGATGGCCGGCGGCATTCTCGGCATGTTTATCGGCGCGGCGTTCCTGTCGGCCGGATATCAAGTGTTTATGAAATGGGTCGATTCCGAAAACCAACCCGCTGACACAGGGGTGGCCAATGACGCAGGAGCAGGCTGACAAATCCACAAATCGCACCACGGCCTTCGTTTTGGCCGTTCTTGCTCTGCTGTTTGTCTGGTATTTGGTCGCGGACCGGGTGACCCCATATACGTCTTCTGGCCGCGTCAAGATGTTCACCGTTCCAGTGGTGTCTGACGTATCGGGATTTGTGGTTGAGGTGCCAGTATCTCAGAATGCTCTTGTTGAGGCTGGCCAAACATTGCTGCAACTCGAAACCACGCGGTTTGAAACAGCTGTAGAAGTGGCGGAAGCGGCTCTGGATGCAGCGGGTCAGAGTCTGGGCGCAAATACGGCCAATGTAGCCACTGCGACAGCTGGGTTGACTAAGGCGCGATCGCAACTGGAAGAGGTGCGCACCCAGGCGGCACGTATTTTTGAACTGGAGCAGAAAGGTGTCTACGCCAAGGCCCGGGGGGATCAAGCCCGCGCTGAGATCGAAAAAGCAGAGGCCGATGTTTTAGCAGCCGAAGCTGAACTGACTCGCAGCCGGGAGCAGCTTGGACCAAAGGACGCGGACAATCCGCAGATCCGTCAAGCGGTTGCTGCCTTGGCAGAAGCGCAACTCAACCTGGAACGCACCCAAATTCGAGCGCCTATGAAATCCGTTGTCGGAAATCTGCAAATTGACGCCGGATTTTACGTGAGTGGCGGAAAGCCCGTGATGACGCTGATCTCTGGTGATGAAGTCTGGATCGAGGCCAATCTCTCAGAAAACAATCTGTCCAACGTCAAACAGGGGGATCATGTTTCGATTGCCTTTGACGCTTTCCCCGGGCAGCTATTCGAAGGTCAAATCCGCAGCGTTGCTGTTGGTGTTTCAACTGGAGAGCAAGCCAGCCTCGGCGCCCTGCCTGTGCCGGAGGAAACAACTGGTTGGCTGCGGTCTGCTCAGATGTATCCCGTGATCATCGAAACCACAAACTACGAGCTTGCTGAAGGAATTAGACAAGGTGCCGCTTTGCGCCTCAATGCACGTGCAAACGTTATGGTATTCACACGGGAGAGTGGTTTTTGGAATGCCTTGGGGGCGCTGTGGATCCGGCTAGTGAGCTGGTCGCTCTATCTCTATTGATTGGGAACGTCCTGGATGACGCATGACAGAGAGAGGCAGGTTAGCGTTTACAGGCTGGCGTGGCGCCTTACGTTTGGGGTGGGCGCCGCTTTTGTGATTTCGCAGGTTTGGCCTTGGCCACTCAGCTATGTGATGCCCGTCTTTGTCGCGTTGTTACTGCAAGAACCACATCCAATGTCCTATCGGGCTGGGCTCGGCGCGGTCGGGCTAGCCTGCTTTTTTATGGCGCTTGGCTATGGCATTGCAGTGCTGCTTACACCATTTCCTGTGCTTTTTCTGGCCGCTGCACTCTTCCTTTTGAGAAGCCTTTATATGTTTATGCTGACATCGGGTGCGCCAATGTTGGCCGTTGTCGGCGGTATTATCGGCGCTCTGGTAATACCGGTACTGGTCCCCAATCTGCCAGACGTCGCGCGAAGCGTCACAATTGGACTGATGTTTAATACGTTGGTCGCGTTCCTGATTACGCAAATTGCCTTTCTTTTGGTGCCACCACTTCCAAACACGCCTGAAGAGGCAAATCCGTTGCCCAGTCGTGATGTAGCGGGATCAATGGCATGGAAGCTCGTCGTTGCTGTCGGGCCAATAATGACGTTCTTTTTGCTCTATGGGTTGACCGACATTCTACTGCTCAGCGTCGCGGCGATGATTGCTTTGTCCATGGGTGCAAAAGGTGGCTGGGCCATGGGAATGGGGCTAGTGATTGCCAACTTGGCTTATGGCGGGGTCGCGATGCTGGTGTTTTATGAAGTGACGGTGATCGCCCCAGTCTTACCCATTTTTCTGATCACAAGTTTCCTTGCGATCTGGTTTTTTTCTTCCCGAATTGCCGAAGGAACGGCTAATTCTGCGACGTGGTCAAGCGCGCTCACTGGCTTTCTGATTCTTTCTGGCAGCATCATATTGGCAACCGAAGCCGATGCGGGGGAGAAGTTCGTCACCCGCGTCTCACAGCTCCTCGCAGCAGCGCTCTATGTTACTCTGGCCTTCCAGACGGTCGATCTGTTTTCGAGCGTTTTTGGAAGAAAATTCGGCAAAAGTATCAGCTGAAAACACAGGAGCTGGCAATTTGAAAGGGCAGATTTAGTCCGTGATTTGTACAGCTTTTCACTGTTTGACCATCTGTAGTGCTTTCAAGTTACCGCTCAGATCAATCTTCTCGAGCTGTTCTGATTTGGCTTGCACAGAACAGTCCTTAGTTTGCCTAACTCCGAGGGAAGCTCTGGACCATCGAAAAAGGCATATGCTCACCCCAACCGACACTCTTTCGATAAAGCTGGCATTCGCAGCCGTCAGACCGAACGGCGGCTAAGGGCCGGAAGTACTTGTCGCACCAATCTGATCGAAGGTCGGGAAAGTCCCGCCTAGCGGATCAATCTGAAACGCAACCCAAGCGATCAGAATTCGCTTAGATAGTCGGAAAAAGCCTCGACCACGCGCTCATACACCTCGCGCTTGAAGGGCACGATCTCGGCGATCAGCCGGTCTGGCTCCTGCCATTTCCAGCAGGTGAACTCGGGGTGGTCGGTTTCGATGTCGATCTGATCGTCGGTTCCCAGATACCGCATCAGGAACCATTTCTGCTCCTGCCCGCGGAAGCGGCCCTTCCATATCTTGGGCACGATGTCATGCGGCAGGTCATAAGGCAGCCAGCCCTCGGTTTCCGCGATGATTTCAACCAGATTAGCCGTGACTCCGGTTTCCTCCAACAGCTCTCGCAAGGCCGCATCACGAGGGTCTTCGCCCTTGTCCACACCGCCCTGCGGCATTTGCCAGGCGTTCGCGTGGCGGTCGTTGCGCTGTCCGACAAAGATCTGGCCATGATCGTTCATCAGCATCAGCCCGACGCAGGGGCGGTAGGGCAGTTTTGCAATATCTTCGGGGGTCATGCGCGGCCTCATCGGGTTGTTCCGCCCACCTCTAGCAACCACCGGCGCAACAGCAAAGAGGGTGACGTGGGGTTTCGCGTGACAAAGTTTACGCGAACGTCAATCTATCACGCAAATTCAGGAGGGAGAGTTTTGCCATGACTGTGTACCCAAACATGCTGGCACCACTGGATCTGGGCTTTACCACGTTGAAGAACCGGGTCCTGATGGGCTCGATGCATACCGGGTTGGAAGAAACCGGCGACTGGAACCGGGTGGCCGAGTTCTATGCCGCCCGCGCGCGCGGTGGCGTGGCGCTGATGGTCACGGGGGGAATCGGGCCGAACCTTGAAGGCTCGGTCCTGCCGGGGGCGGCGATGATGACCAGCGACAAGGACGTGGCCAATCATTCCGTCGTCACCGACCGTGTGCATCAGGCAGGTGGCAAGATCGCGATGCAGATCCTGCATGCGGGCCGCTATGCCTATGGGCCGAAATGCGTGGCGCCCAGCCCGGTGAAGTCTCCGATCTCGCCCTTCCCCCCCAACGAGTTGGACGAGGACGGCATCGAGAAACAGATCAGCGACATCGTCAACGCCGCCGTGCTGGCCCAAAAGGCGGGCTATGACGGGGTCGAGATCATGGGGTCCGAGGGTTATTTCATCAACCAGTTTCTGGTGACCCACACCAACAAGCGCACAGACCGTTGGGGCGGGTCCTATGAGAACCGCATGCGCTTGGCTATCGAGGTGGTTCGCCGCACCCGCGCGGCGGTGGGAACCGATTTCATCATCATCTACCGGCTGTCGATGATAGATCTGGTACCCAACGGCTCGACCCATGACGAGGTGGTGCAACTGGCGCAGGAGATCGAAAAGGCCGGGGCCACGATCATCAACACCGGCATTGGCTGGCACGAGGCGCGGATTCCGACCATCGCCACCAGCGTGCCGCGCGCGGCCTTTTCCTGGGTGACCAAGAAGCTGATGGGCAAGGTGGGGATTCCGGTCATCACCTCGAACCGGATCAACACGCCCGATGTGGCCGAGCAGGTGCTGGCCGAGGGCTGTGCCGATATGGTCTCTTTGGCGCGGCCGATGCTGGCGGATGCGGATTTCGTGGCCAAGGCGATGGCCGGCGAGTCGGCCAGGATCGCGCCCTGCATCGCCTGCAACCAGGCCTGCCTGGATCACACCTTCAGCGGCAAGCTGACATCCTGCCTTGTCAACCCGCGCGCCTGCCACGAGACCGAGCTGGTGATCGAAAAGGCCGCCACGCCCAAGCGCGTGGCCATCGTGGGCGCGGGTCCGGCGGGCCTGTCCACGGCGATGACGGCGGCGGAGCGCGGCCATAACGTGACCGTGTTCGATAAGGCCGACGAGATCGGCGGCCAACTGAACATGGCCAAGCAGGTGCCGGGCAAGGAAGAGTTCTGGGGCTTGGTGGACTGGTACCGCACCATGCTGAACGATCTGGGCGTCAAGGTCGAATTGGGCCGCAAAGTCGGCGCCGACGATCTGGGCGGGTTCGATGAGGTGGTGATCGCCACGGGCGTCAACCCGCGCGACCCGCAGATCCCGGGCGAAGACAGCGACAATGTCGTGAACTATATCGACGTGCTGCGCGACAAGGCCCCGGTGGGCAAATCGGTGGCCGTGATCGGCGCCGGCGGCATCGGCTTCGACGTGTCGGAATACCTGTTGGAGGAAGGCCATTCGCCCACCACCGACCTGCCCTTGTGGATGAAGGAATGGGGCGTCGCCGACCCTGAACAGCACCGCGCAGGCCTGGCGCCCGAAGGCCCGCAACCCGAGGCGCCCAAGCGGCAGGTCACGCTGCTGCAGCGCAAGAAGCAGGCGCATGGCAAGGGGCTGGGCAAGACCACCGGCTGGATCCACCGCGCCACGCTGAAGATGAAGGATGTCAACTTCGTGGGCGGCGTGAACTATGAACGCATAGACGACGAGGGGCTGCATGTCTCGTTCGGAGAAGAGCGCGCCGATCCGACCGTCATCAAGGCGGATACGATCGTTCTGTGTGCAGGACAGGTGCCCGAGCGGTCGCTGGCCGACGCGCTGATCGAACGCGGGATCACCCCGCATGTGATCGGTGGGGCGGACGTGGCGGCCGAACTGGACGCCAAACGCGCGATCAATCAGGGCACACGCCTTGCCGCAGAGTTCTGAAGCCACTCGTTCAGAGTGTCTTCAGTCCGACAGCGCGAGCTTTGCACCCAATGCACCAAAAGCGGTTGCGAAACACCGCTTTATCCACGCCATCACAGCAGGGCGCCGGATCACATAGTCCCGCGCCAGTGCGGCGCATGCCCCATACCCGACAAAAACAACAAATGTCATGGCCATGAAGGCCAGCGCCAGTTTGGCCAGTTCCATTCCTGCATTTGCTGCGTTCGCCGGCAGGAATTGAGGCAGAAAGGCCAGGAAGAATAGCGACAACTTTGGGTTCAAAACGTTGATCAGCGTTCCTGTCACGGCAATTCCAAAGTCGCTTTTTGCGGATTTCTCCGCCGCGACATCCATGGCACCGCCGTCCTTCAGGATACCCCATGCCATGTAGAACAAGTACAAGACGCCAAGATATTTGATGAATTGAAACGCGACGGCACTGGTGTGCAGCAAGGCTGCAAGTCCGATGATGCCGGCCAAGGCCGCCGGAACGATCCCAAGTGTGCATCCGAAGGCTGCGGCAAGACTTGCGCGAAACCCGCGCCCAAGACCGACAGCCAAAGTATAGATGACGCCGGTACCCGGCAGCAAAACAACAATCAATGATGTGACGAAGAATTCCAGCGACATTATTACCCCCTGCAAATGCAGGCAGATTCACTAAGTGCGCCGAAAATGTAAATGCCTTTCCATCACATGAACCGAACGGACGGTTTCAACGACCTGCGGCTATTCCACGGTGATCGTGATCACTTCGGATACAATAGGCGGGGAATGCGGCACATGCCCGGCATCGCCCAGAACCAATTGCAGGGTGTGTTGGCCCGGCGACAGATCCAATGTTACTTCGGTCTGACCGCCTCCGAAGTGCATGTGATTATCGTCGGCGGGCAGGCCATTGGCCAACTCATCCTCGCCATCCTCGCCTTCACCCAGCGGGGGACGGTCAAGCAGCAGGTGGTGGTGCCCGGTGTTTTCTTTGTCGGTTCCGGCGGGCGCGACGCCCATGCCGCTTAGGCCAAAGACAACCGTGACCGGTGATTGCACGGTATCGCCATCCGACAGGTTGACGAAATAGACTTTTGCATCAGGATTCGACGGGGTCTCTCCTCCGGCATGCGCAAAGCCCACAGAAAGGCAAAGCGCAGCAATGGCGAAAAAGGTTCTCATGATCTCCTCCCTGGTCACAAAAATGCCATTCTCAATGAGAGATCTTAGCGCGATTGCCTGAAAAACACAGCATCACAATGCCTGAGGTGAGTTTGGAAACCACTGTTTCTGCGTTTCTCATACGCAAACGATCCGATTCAAATCCCTGATATTATCCCATGTCTGCCCCGTTTCCGCCCAGATTCAGCGCCATAGTCAGGACGGAAATCAAGATCTGGGGAACGAGTATGGACCGACTGACCGAAATGGAAGCCTTCGCCAATGTGGTGGACCAGGGTGGCTTCACCGATGCGGCCAAAAAGATGGGCATCTCCAAATCAGCTGTGTCCAAACACGTATCGAGCCTTGAGGCGCGTCTGGGAGCGCGGCTGTTGAACCGCACCACGCGCCGGGTTTCACCAACGGAAATCGGGCTGGCCTATTATGACCGCGCGCGGCGCGTGTTGAATGATGCCGGAGAAGCGGATTCACTGGTCACGTCAATGCAATCGGCCCCGTCTGGTCTTTTGCGCATCAGCGTCGCCACGGATTTCGGCGTCAATCACCTGTCACCTGTTCTGTCCGAGTTCCTTGCAGCCTACCCCGACATCACCGTGAACATGGTTTTGAACAACCGCTATGTCGAGCTGATTTCCGAAGGATTTGACGTGGCCGTGCGCATTGGTGAGCTGGAAGACAGCACGTTGCGCGCCCGCAAACTGACCGAGACGGTCAAACGCATGGTCGCCGCGCCCAGTTATGTCGAAAGATTCGGCCGGCCGCAGAAGATCGATGATCTGAACGAACACAAGCTGCTGCATTATTCCAGCCAATCCTCGGGCAATGTCTGGAAACTGACCGCGCCGTCCGGCGAAAAACGTCAGGTTCGTACCGCCGGGTGGTTGAGTGTCAATGATGGCCAATCCCTGTTGAACGCAGCGGTTTCCGGCCTGGGTATCGCCTATCTGCCCAGCTATCTTTACGCCGAAGCCCTGAAGGCCGGGCTGGTTGTCGATGCAATGCCGTCCCTGCCTGACGAAGTTCAAGGCGTTTACGCCGTCTACCCGCCGGGCCGCTTTACGCAACCCAAAGTGCGGGCCTTCATCGATTTCCTCGTTGATTCCTTCCACGGGAAGGGTCCGATGGACTGGTAATTTCTCCCTGAAGACCAACCTTTGGCCCGCGTATGAAAGTGCGGGCCTTTTTTTACGGGTCGATCACTGACAGTCCCATGGACCGGGCGGAAGTGCGCAAGCTGTCCGTCAGCACATTCTGACCCGGCGGTGGGGTCTCGGAACTGCGTGCCAAAAGAGCAATATCGCGATTTGCATTGGCGATGGACAGCGGTCGCAAGCGCACCTCGTCGCGGTAGATCCCCTGTCTGCGAGCATAAAGATCAGGCAGTACGGCAACACCAACACCCGAAGCCGCCATCAGAACAATGGAATCAAGCGTCGTGCCTTCATACTCATCCGAAACAACCCCACCGCATTCCGCCGCCAATGCATAGACGATGCGCGACAGGCGGTGGCTTTGATCCAGGGTGAGGAAGATCCGGTTCTGAAGATCGGTGGCACTGACACCCTGCAAGTCCCGCGCCAGAACGTCATCAACGGCAACCGCGACCCAAAGAGGTTCGTTGAACAACCGGTGTTGCACGGTATTCGGATGGTCTTCGGGCGTGGACAATATCAGATCAAAGCGACCGGATTTCAGACCCTGTTCCAGATCCAGTGTGTTTTCCTCGCGAACCGCAATACGCAATCCGGGGCGAATCCGGTGCACCTGTTTGATGGCTTGCGGCAACAGATAAGGCCCGATCGAAGGCAAAACCCCCAGTCGCAATCGTCCTCCGACGGGCATATCGTTCGACATGGCGTGGCGAAGGTCCTTGACCTCTGCCAGGATCTTCTGTGCGCGCAAGATGAATTCTTCTCCTTTCGCCGTCACCTGGATACCACCCCGGTTACGCTCAAAGATCCGAACGCCAAGCTCTTGTTCTACAGTCGCAATTTGCGTCGACAGGCTGGGCTGGCTGACATTCAGCACCTCGGCAGCCAAACTGAATCGCCCAAGGCGACTGACCGTAACGATGTATTCCAACTGTCGCAATGTGGGACGCATTTCATAGCCTGAAACTATATATAACTTAGAAAGATAGTATTTGGCGAAATCAGTTTTGCAAGGCACCTAACCCGAAAACGAGGGATCAGGAGTCAATTATGCCCGGAGTGATCGAGACGCTTTCCAGCAACCTGCTTGTGCCGACCATACTGTTTTTTGCCCTTGGGCTTCTGGCTGCCTTTGTACGCAGTGACCTGTCCATTCCGGCGGGCGCGGCCAAGTTCATGTCGCTTTACCTGCTGCTGGCCATCGGGTTCAAAGGCGGTGCCAGTCTGGCCGCGCATGGCATTCACCTGCAACTGTTCCTGACGCTGCTGGGCGGTGTCGCCTTGTCCTTTACCATCCCCTTCGTGGCCTTTGGCCTGCTCAGGGTGATGACACGGCTGGATGCGCTGAACGCGGCGGCGGTGGCAGGGCACTATGGTTCGATCTCGATCGTCACCTTTGTTACGGCCACCAGCCTGCTGGATCTGGTGGGGCTGACCCATGACGGATTCATGGTGGCCGTTGCGGCTGCGATGGAGGTGCCCGCAATCCTGTCGGCGCTTTGGTTGGCGCACAAGACCGGAAGCAATGGCGTCAAGGATGACAAGCTGTGGCGCGATCTGCTGGCCAACGGCTCGATCGTGCTGCTTACCGGTGCCTTCCTGATCGGAGCCATCACCGGTGGTGAAGGCATGCAGATGATCGCGCCCTTCATCGTGACGCCTTTCACAGGAATCCTGTGCCTGTTTCTGCTGGATATGGGCCTGTCGGCAGGGCGCAGCCTGATCAGCAACCGAGACAAGCTGTCGGTTGGCCTGTTCGCCTTTGGTGTTTTGATGCCCCTGATCGGCGCATTTATGGCCTGGGCGGTAGGTGCCGTGATCGGCTTGCCACAGGGCAGCTTGTTCCTGTTCATGGTGCTGTCAGCCTCGGCTTCGTATATCGCGGTTCCCGCCGCGATGAAGATCGCCCTTCCAAAGGCCGAGGCCGGGATCTATCTGACCTTGTCGCTGGGGGTGTCGTTTCCGTTCAACATCACCGTCGGATTGCCGCTGTACCTGTGGTGGGTCAGTTGACCAGCAATACGGCTTCGACCCGACGGTTGAGATCGCGCCCTTCCGGAGTTGCATTCGATGTGAGCGGAGACAGATAGCCAACACCCTGCGCTTCGATCCGGTCGGGTGCCACGCCATGCGCATCGATCAGGCGGGTCCGCACCGCCTCGGCCCGGCTTTTGCTAACCGCAATATTTGCCTGTAAGGCACCGGTATCGTCAGTGTGCCCTACCAACGCCAGGCGTGTGTTCGGGTTGTCGGTCAAGTATCCGGCCAGCAAGGCCAGCGAGTCAAACGGCCCTTCGCCCAAGGCAACCTCGCCCGTCGGAAAATGCAGGTCATCCAGGATCACGTGGCCCGTTGTCGCCAAGGCCTCCAGCAATCCGACCGGGCCTTCCACGGCTTGCTCGATCACCACAGGGTCCGGGTCCGGCGCGTCCTGGGGTGTGACCCGGATCATCTGAACATAGCCATCCGGGGGATTGCGGCTGACCAGCAGGCTAAGGGCAACCGGCCCCTTGGTGGCCGACAAGAACCGGTAATCCTGAATGGCGACATACATGTCCGGGGTTGGCACGACCTCGGTGCCAAAACGGAAATCGAAACCGCCACAAACCCGCGCGTCGCATTCGAACAGGATCTTGTAGCCCTGCGCCTCGATCTGGTCCCGCAACGGTGCCAGCAGCTGCAATGTCGTGCTCGACCCCGCCTGAAGCCGCCACGTATAGCGTTCCACGCGCCCTTCGAGCGTTTCTGCGGGAACCGAGCCATTTGCATAAGGCCCCGTCGGCAGGTCATAGCTGTCCAGTGGCGATGTTCGGTCGCTGATCTGTCGGGCACTGGCCGGCAAGGTCAGGTCCTGCGCGGCAACAGGTCCTGTCATCAGCAGGGCAACAAGGGCGGTGGCGCGGATCATCGAAACTGTGCGTGATATTCTTCGTTGGGCACCATCGCCGTTGCGCTGGCGACCCGGTTTGACATGTTGAAAAACCCGGCGACATTGGCGATGTCCCAAATGTCGCGGTCGGAAAAGCCTGCATCGCGCAGGCGCTGGCGGTCGGGCTCTTCGATCTCGGCGCTGGCGGTGGTCATCTTTGCGGCAAAGTCCAGCATCGCCCGTTGACGCGGCTCCAGCGGGGCGACGCGATAGTTCATCACCAGCATTTCGCCCAGTTGCGGATTGCCCGAAAGCTGACGCACCGCCGCCCCATGGGCGACCAGACAGTAGAAACACTTGTTGATTGACGAGACGACGACCGCGATCATCTCGCGTTCCAGTTTGGTCAGCCCGCTGTCAGCCAGCATCAGGTCGTTATACATCGCGGTGAAGGCGTTCAGCTTGTCGATGTCGAATGCGTTGGCTTTCAGCACATTCGGCACCATGCCCAGTTTTTCGACACAGATATCAAAGTATTTCTGCGTTTCCGGCGGCAGCGGATCGACCATGGGCAGGTTCAGCGCGGTAGGCATGTCTTTTTGTGTCACGGCGGCCTCTTCGGTTCAGACAAGATGACGGTAATGGTATTCGCCCGCGATCTCCATCCCGAGGGCACGATAAAGACCGTTGGCGCCCGCATTGGCCTTGGTGCAGATCACGCTGAGGTTCTGCGCACCGTGATCACGCGCCCAGAATGCGGCCGCGCGCATGGTCCAGTGGCCCAGCCCCTGACGACGGTGTTCGGGCAACACTTCCAGCGCGTGGACCATCGCAGTGTCTGCATGCATCGCCACAAAAGCCACGCCGCTGGGTTTGTCGTTGTGACGCAGCAAAAATCCTGTCTTGGGTCCCTTGGCACGTTCCATCACCGCGATCCGCTCGGGTCCGATCCCGCCCGAGGCCCAGATTTCGCGCATGATCTCAAGCGGTTCCCAGATCGAAAACACCATTACCGGTGGGATCGGCTGATCGATCAGCCGAGAGATGGGGCAGACATAAATGTTGACCGGGTCAAGAATGTCGTATCCCCGCTGGGCCAGCATTGCATCCAGAGCTTCATCCCCGGGCCGCAGGCAAAAGATGCGTTTTTGCCCCATGGACAGCATCGCGGCCTCGGCGGCGTCGATATCGTCTTCGTTGGCCGGGCCCAATGCACTGGCCGCTGATACGCGCGACCCTCCGCCCCGCCCCTCACGCAGCAGAAACGGGCCAAGCCGCTGATAGCGTGCGGCGGGCCATGTTCCGTCGACTATTTCCGCCCAGTTATTGCTCAAAGCTCAAGCTCTTTCGCCAAGCGGGTGGTGGCCGCGTCGATCCGGCCTCCGTCGGTGCCGCGTACAACCACGTTGGCCCCGAAGGCACCGTTGATCTGAAACGGATAGCACCCGATGGACAAGTCACTGAAATCTTCGGCCAAGGCCGCCAGGGTTGCGGCGATATCACCTTCTCCGCGGTCCACACGCAGAGTTTGCGACAGCAAAGGGCGGCCTCCGGTTAATGTTGGCAACACGCTCGCCACCATCGCCTGAAAAACCGACGGCACACCTGCCATGACATGCACATTCGCAAGCGTGAACCCGGGCGCTGTCGAAACCGGATTTTCGATCAGCGTCGCCCCGTCCGGAATACGCGCCATGCGCAGGCGGGCGGCATTCAGTTCCAGCCCGGATTTGTCGTAATGGGCCTGCAACAGCGCGCGCGCGTCATCGCGCACATCAATGGGTGTATCGAAAGCGCGGGCAATGCAATCGGCCGTGATATCGTCATGGGTCGGGCCGATGCCGCCACTGGTGAAGACATTGTCATAGGCATCGGACAACGCTTTGACGGCCGCTTCAATGGCAGGGGCATCATCGCTGACAATGCGGACCTCTTTCAGGTCGATGCCGTGTTTGGTCAGCTCCTGCGCCAGAAAATGCATATTCGCATCGCGGGTGCGACCCGACAGGATTTCATCCCCGATCACCAGCATCGCTGCGGTTGGATTGGCCATGGCGCTGTCCCCTCTTGATCGTTTTCAGGGGCAGGTATAGGCCGTGAGACATGCGTTTTGAAACCCCTCTTGTCCCCGCCCGGCTGATCCGCCGCTACAAACGCTTTCTGGCCGATTGCAGGCTTGAGGACGGGAGTGAGGTAACGGCCCATTGCGCCAATCCGGGATCGATGATGGGGCTGGCCGAACCGGGTGAGAAAATCTGGCTGGAACCCAACGACGATCCGAAGAAAAAGCTGAAATTCGGATGGCGGCTGGTGGACCACGAGAACGGGCATTTTACCGGGGTCGATACCTCGGTCCCGAACCGGGCGCTGCGGGCTGCTTTGGAAGCCGGTGATATCCCCGAACTGGCCGCCTATGACACCGTCCGGCCCGAGGTGAAATACGGCGACAACAGCCGCATCGATTTCCTGCTGACGGGGCCGGGCCTGCCGGATGCCTATGTCGAGGTGAAAAGCGTGACACTTTCACGCCAGCCCGGACTGGCCGAGTTTCCCGACAGCGTCACAGCCCGTGGCACCAAGCATCTGGGCGAGTTGGCCGCGATGGCGTCACAAGGGCACCGGGCGATCATGCTGTATTTGGTTCAGCGAACCGATTGCGACCGGTTTGCTTTGGCGGCCGATATTGATCCAGCCTACGCGGCGGCATTTGAGGCGGCGCAGGCGCAAGGGGTGGAACGGATCGTTTGCGGGACGCGGATAACGCCGTCGGGGGTTTGGGTGCAGACTGAAATGAGGATTTTGGCCGGCTGAGTCAGTCCGCAACGACAGCATCAACCTCAATCTCGACCAGCCACTCGGGATTCACAAATCGTTCGATGGCCATTATAGTATCTACAGGGCGAGCATCCAGACAATACAGCTTTCGGGCTTCGATCGCCTGTTTCCAGTTTTCGATTTCGGTCAGGATGACACGCGTTCTGACAATATCGTGCAGCCCTGACCCGGCACGCTCAAGCGCATCTTTGATGATTTCGAAACATTGTCTGGTTTGCAGATAGACATCGCCGACACCCACAGTGTTGCCGTCAGCATCGACTGGTGCGGTTCCCCCGACCGCGATGAAGTTCCCGACCCGAACCGCTCGGCTGAACCCAACGATGCTTTCCATGGGGTTTCCGTTAGAGATCAATTCTCGTTTCTGTGACATGCATCCGGTTCCCTGATTTTCTCAAGAAAAAGTGCAATCATTAGATACTGATCCGCCTGCCGTGAAAAGTGTCCAAGCCAGTAGCCGTACGGATTGCAGTCGAGGCGGTGGGGTCCGAGATGCTGCAATGCAGCCCCTACTCTTGAATCCTGAGCCAACGGAACCAAGTTTCCCGCATGGTTTACGCAGTCTGAACACGCGCCCTCTGGTACTTTCTGCACAAGCAGCGTAAAAGGAATGCTGCGCGCAACATTTGGAGCTTAGCGTCGATGAAAGAGCATCGTGGCCGCCTGACCAAGGACGGCATTCGCATCTATGAACAAGGTGACTTTGCCGGGATGCACGCGGCAGGGGCTTTGGCGGCGCGGATTCTGGATGATATTGCCGAACATGTGTTTCCCGGACAAACCACGGGCGCCATTGACGGGCTGATCACGCAGATGGTCGAAGACGCCGGTGCGACCTCAGCCACCATAGGTTATAAAGGCTATCAGCACGCCAGCTGCATCAGCGTGAACCACGTGGTCTGCCACGGTATTCCAGGTGAGAAAAAGCTGAAGGACGGCGATATCCTGAATATCGACGTCACCGTCATCGTCGATGGCTGGTTCGGCGACACTTCGCGCATGTATGTGGCAGGCAAGCTGCCGCGCAAGGCGGAACGGCTGATCCAGGTGACCCATGACGCGCTGTTCAAGGGCATCGAGATGGTCAAGCCGGGCAATACCTTTGGTGACATCGGCCATGCCATCCAGTCCTATGTCGAAGCACATCGGATGAGCGTCGTGCGTGATTTCTGCGGTCATGGTCTGGGTCGTGTTTTTCACGCGCCACCGAACGTATTGCACTATGGTCGCCCGGGCACCGGTGCCGTGCTGGAAGAGGGTATGTTCTTTACCATCGAACCCATGGTCAATCTGGGTCGCCCGGAAACCAAGACTCTGGCCGACGACTGGACAGCCGTGACCCGCGACAAATCGCTGTCGGCACAGTTCGAACATTCGGTGGGCGTCACCTCGGATGGGGTCGATATCTTTACCCTGTCACCCGCTGGCAAATTTCACCCGACCTATTCCTCCTGATCCGCGGCCTGTTCGCGAAGGAGTTTCAGCAGCATCGTTTCGTCCGCCCACGGCGTGACCGCGTCGTGGATGAAGACCGGCGCGCGCATGGGTTTACGCTCGGGGCCGGTTGAGGCTTCGGTGTCACTGGAAAAGGTCCAGGCAAAAGGTGTCAGGGTGCGGTCCATGCGTGCACACTAGCACAACCGCGGGTCAAAGTCCCAACAACCCATGCGCCTGTGACATGTCCGTGATCACCTCGGCCCCCAGATCCGCCAGCTTTTCACCGCCTCCATGAGGCGCATAAGCAAGGCAACGCATGCCCGCGCGGATCGCCGCCGTGACACCACTGTGGCTGTCTTCGATCACCACCGGAGCCGTCGCGCCAAAGTGCTCGGCGGCCAGGCGGAACATCTTTGGGTCCGGCTTTCCGGTGCCCAGCACATGGGCCGAGAACAACACGTCTTTGAAACGGTCCCAAAGCCCGTTCTGACCCAGAGTGATCTTCATCTTGTCCGGGCTGCCATTCGACGCGACGCAACAGGGGATACCCTTTTGATCCAGCCCCGCAAGCAGGTCTGCGATGCCGGGGACCAATGGCACACCTGCGCGTAGGCGGTCGTAGGTTTCGGCATAGACCTGATCTATCCAGTCTTCGGGCAGAACGGCGCCCATCGCGCGGGCCTTGTCCCGCACCCCCACCATGGTTCCGCCCACGAACAGGGACATGCATTCACGCAGTGCCAGTTGCAGGCCATGATGCGCCAGATTGTCCACCAGCACCTGGTTCGAGATCACCTCGCTGTCCACCAGAACGCCGTCGCAATCGAAAATGACAAGATCGTGCATATGGGATTCCTGCTGTGCCTCGCGCTCGGCCTATCCAAGCTGTCCCGTCAATTCAAACACAGGCCCCGGGCCAAACCGCACGGAACATCTCAGCCTGGCACATCTTTCCACATCAAGGAAATATGCGTGTCGCCATATTTGCGACTGTCTTGCAATGTGAACCCGGCCGGCGCCTGCATCGGGGCATTTTCTTCCCAGACCAACAAGGCATCATCCGCGATCCAGCCATTGGCCAAGGCGGCGACGGCCTTCTGCCCCATGGATTTCCCGTAAGGCGGGTCCAGAAAAACCAGATCGTATGGCGCGCCGGGATTGTCGCCCAACCGGGTCGCATCGCGACGGACCAAGTCGGTACGGTCGGCGCTGCGGGTCAGGTCGATATTCTTGCGTATCAACCCCTGAGCCACCCGCCCGTCATCGACGAAGGTGACATGCGACGCCCCCCGCGACAGCGCCTCGAGCCCCAGCGCCCCGGTTCCCGCGAACAGATCCAGCACGCGCAAACCGTCAAAATCGATCTGGTGGTTGAGCACATTGAACAGGCTTTCACGCACGCGGTCGGTGGTGGGGCGCAGATGCGCGCCCGCATCACCCTTGCCAACCGAGGCGAGGGCGCGGCCCCGGAATTCTCCGGCTATGATCCTCACGCCTTGAGCAGCGGTTTCAGGTCCGCGTTGGGGTCTGCCACGACTTCGGGATCAGCGGTCTTGCCCATTTCGATCAATCGCTTGCCGACCATGTATGCCCGCGGGTCATTCATCGCGTCCACAGCAATCAGCCTGTCGCCTTTGTAATACCAGAAAGACACGGTCTGACCCTCGCCCTTGCGGGTCACCACGCGATCATATCCGGTGTTCAGGCCCGCGATCTGAAGCTTGACGTCGTACTGGTCCGACCAGAACCATGGGGTCGCCACATAATCCTTGGCGGCACCTAGCATGTTCTGCGCCACAATTTCGGCCTGGTCGATGGCGTTTGGGACGCTTTCCAGACGGATACGCCCTTCGCCATGCGGAAAAGAGGCGCAATCGCCCGCCGCCCAGATCGACGGATCAGACGTGCGACCATGGGCATCGGTTTTGATGCCGTTGTCCAGTTCGAGCCCTGCCATCTCGGCCAGTTGGGTTGAGGGGGTGATGCCCACACCAACCACGACGAAATCAACGTCCAGCGTCGTGCCGTCCGTCAACACGGCCCCCACAACCCTGCCATTTTCGCCAATCAGACGATCCAGCCCGACGCCTTCGCGGATGTCGGCACCGTATTCGCTGTGTAACGCGCGGAAATACGCGCTGGTTTCTGGCGCAGCGACCCGTTGCAGGATGCGGTCGGCCATCTCGACCAAGGTGACCTTGACGCCGCGTTTCGCGCAGACGGCGGCGGCCTCGAGCCCGATGTAACCGCCGCCCACAATCAACGCGCGGGCGCCTTCGGTCACTTTGGGTTCCATCTCGTCAATATGGGCCAGGTCGCGCACCACGTGCACGCCGTCCAGATCACCTCCGATGGCGGCAGGCAGGCGGCGCGGATCTGACCCGGTGGTCAGCGCCAGTTCGTCATACGGGATGACTTCATCCCCAACAGTGACCGTCTTGGCCTTGGGGTCGATGCCGGTCACGCGCAGGCCAAGCCGCAGAGTGATGTTGTTTTCGGCATAGAAGCTTTCGGGTCGCAGGAACAGGCGCTCCAGTTCCATCTCTCCAAGAAGATAGGCCTTGGACAAAGGCGGGCGCTGATACGGCAGATGCGGCTCGGCCCCGATCAGAGTAATCTCTCCGTCGAACCCGTCCTTGCGCAACCGCGCCACCAAGGACGCTCCTGCCTGACCCGCGCCAATCACGACAATATGGCTCATGCTTTGCCCACCCTGCAGATTTCCCGTGGTCTCTCTGATTTGACCACCTATATTGCGGCTTAGCCCAATTCTGCAAATCCAAACGACAGGAGCTGAAAAATGATTTCAACAGGAGACACTCTGCCCGAGGCCACACTGATCCAGATGGGGGCCGACGGGCCAGAGGAAGTTCGGATTTCAGACAAGACCAAAGGGCGCAAGGTTGTCATTTTCGCTGTGCCCGGCGCCTATACCGGCACATGCACCACCGCACATGTGCCAAGCTTCATTCGCACCAAAAAGCAGTTCGACGACAAGGGCGTGGACGAGATCATGTGCCTGTCGGTCAACGACCCGTTCGTCATGCAGGCCTGGGGTGAATCCACCGGCGCGGCCGCAGCCGGACTGACCATGGTTTCAGACGCGGCCTCAGAATTCACCAAAGCCATCGGCATGGATTTCGACGCCCCGCCCGTTGGCCTGTTCGCACGCTCGAAACGGTATGCGATGCTGGTCGAGAACGGCAAGGTCACGGCCCTGAACCTGGAAGATAACCCCGGTGCTTGCGGGATCTCGGCGGGTGAAGGTCTGCTGGAGGTGATCTGAATTTGGCCGGCCCCGGTCTGTCCGGGGCCGCGTGAACCCAATTTAACTTGAAGCACTGCCTCAATGCGCGAATACTCGTCGCACAAAATTGGGGAGACTTTTATGAAACTTAAGGTATTTCCATCCATCCTGACCAGCGCAGCCCTTTTGGCAGCCTGCGGTCCGGCCCCAACCCCGCAACAGCAAGCCGCCCGGCAGCACGAAATTGCCTGCCTCAGCGGCACATTGGGCGGCGCCTTGATCGGCGGCGCGATCGGCAACCAGTTCGGCGGCGGATCGGGCAAGACGATCCTGACCGCAGCCGGCGCTGCTGCCGGTGGCATTGAAGGCCAAAGGTTTGCATGCTGAGGAGATTGGACATGAAACGGACGATTTTTGTATTCACGGCTGCATTCCTGGCCTCGGCGACCAATGCCGAAACCGTGGCCAAGCTGCATGAAAAAGAATTGAATGCCATCGACGCAAACAATGACGGGTTCCTGTCCAAAGACGAATTCGACGCTTTTTCGGATTATGCGTTTCAGGCCATGGACGAAGACAAGAACGGCACACTGGGTCAGGCCGAGGCCAAGCCGTTTCTGGACATAAAGCAGTTCCAGGATGTTGACCGCAACAAGGACAGCTTTATCTCAAGATCGGAATATGATGCACAGATGAATGAAGATTTTGGCGTGGCAGATCAGAATGGCAATGGTCAACTGGACTAAGCCCGCTTGAGGGAGCTTGCTATGAAAAAATGGATCGGAATGGGTGCTTTGGCACTGGCCGCGGCCTGTGACGTTCAGCAATCTCCTGTGGTGACGGGGCCTGACGGACAGGCCCGCATCCAGATCAATCCGTCTGGCCTGACCTGCTATGAAAACCGGTGTCTGGATATCAACCCAGCGGCGCGCAGCGTGCGCCAGATCGGGAACAAGACCACTGGCATCCCAAGGTCCATCGATGTCAGCGATGGCACCGTCACACCTGCGGAATTCAAGCAGATGGGCACGGCTGCGTCGCTTGCCGGTGGCCAAGGGTCAGGCAACGACCGCTAGCACAGACTGTCCATCTTTCGGGCCAGTTTGGCGTCCAGTGACGACAGGCCGCCTACGTCATGGGTGGACAGAACCACCTCGACCGTGCGGTAGACGTTGGACCATTCTGGATGATGGTTCCATTTCTCGGCCCAGATCGCCACTTGCGTCATCCAGCCAAATGCGTGCACGAAGTTGTCGAAAATGAAGGTCTTGGTGATCGCGTCGCGGCCTTCGACCATGGTCCAGCCGTTTTTGAACAGCGGATCCAGCAGCGGGCCACGGGTCTCGGCGGACAAAAGTTCAGTCATTGCTGTTCCTCCGGGTTCGATTTCCTGAACGGGCCGTAATCCGTCAGAATCTCGATCTCTTCTCCCACTGCGCGGCCTTCGGCGTCCAGATATTTTTTGACGGCATCGGCAAACCCCGGATCGCCGACCCAGTGCAAGCTATGCGTGCGCGTCGGCAAATAGCCCCGCGCCAGCTTGTGTTCACCCTGAGCGCCCGCTTCTACCCGGGCCAGACCGTGGGCAATGGCAAAGTCTATCGCCCTATAGTAGCACAGTTCGAAATGCAGGCAGGCATGATGTTCAATGCAGCCCCAATACCGCCCAAAAAGCGTTTCGCGGCCTATGAAGTTCAGCGCACCCGCAATGGCATGACCATCCCGTTCAGCCAAAACCAGGGCCATGTCCTTCGCCATCGTCTCTTGTGCGATGTCAAAAAACTGACGCGTCAGATAGGGCGACCCCCATTTTCGCGCCCCGGTATCCTGATAGAACCGCCAAAATGCATCCCAGTGTTCCGGGCGCAGGTCATCGCCCGTCAATGTGTGGATTTCACCGCCAAAACCATTGGCCTGCGCGCGTTCCTTGCGGATGTTCTTGCGCTTGCGTGAGGACAAGGCCGCTAGGAAGTCATCGAATTCGGCGTAGCCATCATTTAGCCAGTGAAACTGCTGCGAGCTGCGAAGCATTAGCCCCATCTGCTCTCCGGCCAATGCCTCGGCTTCTGTACAGAAGGTTACGTGAACCGAAGAGACCTGATTGTCGGCCGCCAGTTGAACGGCACCCTGCACCAAAGCCGACATTCCGATCCTGTCATAACCCGGGCGCACCAGAAACCGCCGCCCGGTGGCGGGTGTGAACGGCACCGCAATTTGCAGCTTGGGATAATACCGTCCGCCTGCGCTTTCATAGGCATGGGCCCAGCTGTGGTCAAAGATGTATTCGCCCTGGCTGTGCGATTTGGCATACATCGGGGCCGCTGCGATCAGGATCCCGTCAAGAAAGGCGGTCAGGTATTGCGGTTGCCAACCCGTACCGCGCCCGACCGAGCCGCTTTCCTCGAGCGCCAGCAAAAAGCGATGCGTGGTGAAGGGATCAAGGGGCCGCCCACCATCAGCGGCCTCGGGGCAGGCGCAGGCATCCCACTCGGCCGCTGAAATCCGCGACAGAGACCCAATGACCTGAACTTCGATTTGGGCCTGATCCATGTTTCCTCCGCACCAGCCCTTTATCTGTGACCGAGGCGGCAAGGTTCAAGCTGAATGCGCGGCCAGATACCCTTCGAAGGTCACATTGTCGGCAACCATGCGGGCCTCTGCCTCTTGTTCAGGCGTTCGGACGGTCCAGCACAGGATCGGCACGCCCTGCGCCTTCAGTTCGGCCACACGCGGGCGGGAAAGATCTTCCGCCTCGTGGCTGATGAAACCGGCCCCGACACGGTCAAAATCAGGAATGTCGCGCAGGGTGTCGCAGACGTCTTGCGGCAGAAGCTCGACACTGGGCTCATAGGCGCAAGTCGTGATGCCGCGCGGCAGATGCGGGGCCAGCCGCGCCAGTTCCGCAACCGAGTTTGGATTGAAGGACATCAGGGCCACCGGGCCGTCATAGCCCTGCAATGCGCGCACGGTGTCGTGCTCGAGGGCGCCGATATTCATACCCATAACGCCGTCCTGATCCTTCAGCTCGATCAGCAGCGGCACCTGGCCTGCCACCATATCCAGCACTTCATCCAGCGTTGGAATGCCGTCATCCCCATACAGAAGCGTCAATTCAGACGCCGCCGCCGCCGACACCTGCTGGATCGGCCCGGGCTGGCCGGTCAGACGCCCCATGTCGTAATCATGGAACACGACGGCACGATCATCAGATGTCAGCTGAAGGTCGATCTCGATCCCGTATCCGGCATCAATGGCGGCACGAATGGCCGCCCGGCTGTTTTCCGGGCGGTTGTTCGAGACGTCATGCAGCGCCCGATGAGCAATCGGGGCCTGCAAAAACGCAGTTGGCAGGGGCGGTATCATTCGATCTCGAATATCCCTTCGATCTCGACCGCCACGCCCAAAGGCAGCGACGCAGCACTTACGGCAGAGCGCGAGTGGCGACCGGCGTCGCCCAGCGCTTCGACCAGAAAGTCGGATGCGCCGTTGATCACTTGCGGCTGCGCAGTGAAATCTGCGGTCGAGTTCACGAAACCGGTCAGCTTGATGACACGCACCAGTTTGTCGATATCTCCGCCACAGGCCGCCTTGACCTGTGCCAGCAGATTGATCGCGCAGACCCGCGCCGCTGCGGCTCCGGCCTCGACATCCATATCATCGCCCAGCTTGCCGGTGATCAGCTCGTCTGATTTCGATATCTGGCCGGACACGTACACGATATTGCCCACACGCACATACGGCACATAATTTGCCGCTGGCGCGGGTGCGTCGCCCAGCGTGACACCGAGGCTTTCCAATTTTGCAGCGATGCTCATTGAGAGGGTCCTTCCCTGATTGACTCTGCCGGACGCTAACCGGGAAGCACAGCCGTGGAAAGACGGAATGCGGCAAATTCCGGCTTGCATGCGATCTGAGCATATCTTTACTTATTATGACTTGTAGATACTCAATTACTTTACCCGGACCTGACGGACAGGTTACACGCTAGGTGTTTCATTTGAGACCTGAAACGACTATGTGACAAGAACTTGTGCCTTACCGGCGTGTAAGTATTGGTGAATTGTGATTGTTGGCCCGACAGAGCGGATGTCGGGCATTTGGGAGAAGCAAAGATCGTGTCGAGCAGATTTCGCCTGAAACACCTGGTTGTCCTGTCACTCATGGCCATTCTGTCCGCCTGTGCAACGACCCCGCCCGAGGGTGCCTCTCGCAGCGACGTGTTCGACCCTTACGAAAACGCGAACCGGGGAATTCACAAGTTCAATCTGGGCGTTGACCGGTTTCTGTTTCGACCTGCGTCGAAAGGGTACGTGAAGATCGTTCCTGATCCCATGGTCACCAGTTTCAGCACATTCGCCGAAAACATCTCGTTGCCCGGACAAGCGGTCGACTACCTGCTTCAGGGCAACCCGAAACAGATGGGCAATGCGCTGCTGCGATTTGTGATCAACATGACCGTGGGCGGCTTTGGCCTGTCCGCGCCCGCAGATGAGCTGAACCTGCCGCCCGTCGATACTGATTTCGGCGAGACCCTGCACGTCTGGGGGGTCGGTGAAGGGGCTTATGTTGAACTGCCTTTCTATGGCCCGTCGACCCAAAGGGATGCCATCGGGGTCGTGATCAACCTGTTCTCGAATCCGATCAATTTTACCCCGGTCCGGCCCGCCGACAATCTGGGCGTTTATGCCGAAGTCGTTCGCCGCATGGGCGATCGTGGACGGTTCTCGGATACCGTGGACTCGATTCTGTATGAAAGCGCAGACAGTTATGCGCAGGCCCGCCTGATCTATCTGCAAAACCGTCGCTTCGAACTGGCAAGAGATGACGAAGACGCCTATCTGGATTTGTATTCTGACCCCTATGCCGAAACCGGGACAGACCCGGTCAGGGACCCCTATCTAGACCCCTACGAGGACCCCTATGCTGAATAACGAGTTGAACCGCCGTAACTTTGTCGCAGCTGGTCTGGCTTTGGCCGTCTTGCCCAAATCCGCGTTTGCCCAAACCGAGGCATCAGCCAAGGCACTGGTCAACAGTGTGGTCAACGACATCAACAGGGTTATCGCATCGGGCAAGTCAGAAAATGCGATGCTGCGTGATTTCGAGAAGATCTTTGTGCAATATGCCGACGTCCCGATCATGGCGCGTTATGCCCTCGGTGCCGATGCCCGTACGGCCACCCCATCCCAGCTAAAGCAATTCACCAAGGCTTTTCAGGGCTATATCTCGCGTAAATATGGTCGCCGCTTCCGCGAGTTCATCGGCGGTGAGGTCAACGTGCGCAATGCCCGCAAGATCAAGGCCGGATATGAAGTGCGCACAATTGTCAAGCTGCGCGGCTCGGCTCCGTTTGATGTGACGTTCCTTGTTTCGGACAAGTCAGGGCGTGAAAAATTCTACAACATGTTCATCGAAGGCGTGAATTTGTTGCTGACCGAGCGTACCGAAATCGGCGCGATGCTGGATGCCCGCAAAGGCAACCTGGACCAGTTGATCAAAGACCTGAACAAGACGGGCTGATCCATTTCACTTGCGGCGGGACATTGAATTACGCCTTTGACAACAGTGGGGCAGAGGCGTCTGACCACCTGTTTTTTCAGCGCGCCGCGGCTACATGTCGAGGTCACGGCATGTAACTGCGCACCAAAGCGCCTGCAATCAAAGCCCACCCATCGGCGATCACGAAAAATGCTAGCTTGAATGGCAAGGATACGATGGCCGGAGGCACCATCATCATACCCATCGACATCAATACAGCGGCCACTACAAGATCGATGATCAGAAACGGCAGGAAAATCAGAAACCCGATCTGAAACGCCCGCGCGATTTCCGACAGCATGAAGGACGGCATCAAGACAGACAACGGCGCTTGTGCGGACAACTCCATAGCCTCACCGCCGGGGCGCAAAGCCGCCATGGCATAGAACGTGTCCGCATCCAGTCGGGCCGCCATGAAGGCACGGAACGGCTCTAACGCGCGCTCCAACGCTGGTTCCACTTCCATCGTCTCTTCCATCATCGGTCGTATCCCTGTCGCCCATGCTTCTGAAAACACCGGGTCCATGATGAAATAGGTCAGGAACAACGCCAGGCTGACCAACAGCATATTGGGCGGAGATTGTTGCAGGCCGATCCCTTGCCGCAGGATCGACAGAACGGTGATCAGGAAGGGAAAGCAGGTGATCATGATCGCCAACCCCGGAGCGATGCTTAGGACTGTGATCAGCAGAATCAGCTGGATCGTCCGGGCGGAAATCGAGCCGCCCTCGCCCAGGGACAAGGTCAAATCCTGGGCAGCGGCCGGTGAGGGCGTCAACACAGCCACCAAAGCCAGGCAGAATACATAGCGCATCAACCGATTCCGTTGTGCAAATCCGCAATCTCGGTCAAGCGCACTGCAAGTTGCCCTGCCTGATCGCCTTCCATTTCTTCCAACAGCCCGCGCGCCACCAACTGATCCCCAACATAGAGGTCAACCGGGTCTTCGATCCGTTTGTCCAGGGTCAGCACGGCATTCTCTCCCATGTTCAACAGGTCCTTGATCAATGGGCGCGCACGACCAACGGAAACGGTCACCTCAATCGGGACCGAGTCGAATGGGTTGGGTTTTTCAGATTTCGGGATCTGGGTGTCATTCATTGGACAAAGCCTCTCTTGTCTCAAAGACATAAGCGTCAAAGGTCTGTTCGATGGCGGCGAGCAAAGCGGTGCAATCAACCTCACGCCGGCTCGTGCCGACCTGAAGGCGGGCCTGACCCGGCTCCAGTTCAGAGTGTTCGATCACCTGAGGAGTAGAATGCAGATCTTGCGGCAACAGCGCTGCGACACTCTCAGCACATCCCAGCGGCACCAAAATCTGCATCGGCTGCTCTATCCGCGAACGCGCCATTTCACAGAGTTGCTCCACAATGCGGGCTGCCAGGCCCCGATCGGCCATCTCAGGCAGTACGGTCTGAACCAGGCTGGTGAACATGGGCTCCAGCGACAGGGTCATGCGGGCGATGGCTTCGTGATAGGTGAAAGACATATCCTCAAGCGACCTTGCCAATTCAGCCGAAATCTGGCTGCGGCTTTGCTCCTGCGCCCGCGAGGCATCTTCCCAACCGGCCCCATACCCGTCTTCGAAGGCAGAGAGCCGTTGTTCTTCCAGCGTGTCCTCATTCAAGATCAGAACGGGCCCCGTACCGGTCTGGGTGGTGAAATCCTCAAGAAGATGGGCAATCGACATCATACCCGCTCCTCGCCTTCTTCAAGCCAACTGCGCAGGATCTCGACAGTTTCTTCCTGCTTGTCACCGATCATGGCGCGCAGCCGGTCGACAGGATTCTCAGTGGCGTTCGAGCCGAGAGCCGGAACACCACGCTCTGCCGGCAGGGTCGAGTGCTCTGCCGGTTCCTCCGGTGCGATTTCACCTGTCAGTGCCAGGGTATCCGAATCCGCCCCTCCTGCCGCCGCCAGCAGCGCCGGTGTCGGTGTTGCATTTGTCAGGATCGGGCGGATCACGAACAAGGCCAGCACGAGCGAAACCAAAGCCAGCACAGCCATCTGTATCAAGGACATGACATCCAGATGGATGTTCTGCCAGAGCGACGACGAAACCAGAGTGCCCTGTGGTTCGACCGACGGCAAATCCATGGATTTCAGTGTAATAACGTCCCCGCGCGCCGCATCGTACCCGACTGCCGACGCCACGAGCTCTTCCAGAGCGGTAAGCTCTTCCTGAGGCAAGGGCGTGAAGACTTCGGCACCGGAGGCGTCCACCGATCTTTTCCCATTGACCAGAACTGCAACCGTCAGACGCTTGATCGCGCCGGGGGCTTCATGGACTTCCAGCTCTGTCTCGGAGACTTCGTAGTTCACCCGCTCACGAGTCTGGGTAGCCGTCGAGTTCGATTCGTCCCCGCCCGCCGCATCGCCATCCGGCAGGTTCGACGCCACGGTGACATCCGATGACTGATTTCGGGCGCTGTCCGAACGTTCTTCGACATCCGTGCTGATCGCCACGCGGCCTTTGGGGTCAAAGCGCCGCTCGCGAATGGATTCCGTCCTGGTTTCGGTATCGACACTGACTTCGACCACGGCGTTGCCGGTACCGACACGCGCCTCGACCAGACGCAGAACACGTTCCCGCAACTGGCGCGACTTGTCGTCCGAAGTGTCCGCAGGCGCTGCGGTATCCTGCCCGCTAATCACGGCCCCGTGCGAATCAACCACCGTGACGTTCTCGGGCGTCAGGCCGCTGACGGCCGAGGCAACGAGGAACCGGATGGCCTTGGCCTGATCCCCGGTAATTTCGGTCCCGGATGGCACGAGGTAGACCGAAGCCGTTGGTGACACGCTGCGCTGAAACGGGTTTGCCGTCCCGTTGGCAATATGGACGCGCGCCTGACTTATATGCGGGCTACCGACAATCGTCCGCGCCAGTTCACCCTCTTTCGCGCGCCAATAGGCAGCATCGAACATCTGAGAGGTAGTGCCAAACCCGCTTAGCGAATCAAGCAGTTCGTACCCTTTATTGCCGTTTGCGGGCAGGCCTTCGCTGGCAAGGGTCATTCGCAGCTCGTCGCGCTGCGCGCCGGATACGTAGATCGATCCGCCCCGAATTTCATATGTGACGCCGCGCTGGTCCAGCGCGCGTACTATTTCCCCGGCGGCACCGCTTTCCAGACCCGCATAAAGCAGCGTCATGGACGGAGCCGTTACAAGGCGCGACATGCCAAGGATTCCCAGAAACACCAGCGCAACCGCACCGGCGACGATGATTTGTTTACGCCTGTCCAAATTAGCCCAGACAGTTCCGATCTGCTGCACGCTCACCTCCGACTCGCCGGCATTCTGCCCGACGCACCCTCTGTTTGGACGATTGCTCTTAACAATCGGTTAGTCCCTGCGCGGTTATGACGGGGTCGGAACGGATGAATGAGGACGTCATGACCGACGCAACCGACGAACTGGCGGAACCCACCGGGAAAAAAGGGAAAAAGGGAATGCTGATCGGTATGCTTCTTGCCATCGCCGGCGCTGCGGGCGGGTATTTCCTGACGTCATCCGGATTGATTCCGCTGGGTGGCAAGGCCGCGGTTGAGGCCGGCAAGGACAAGGCGAAAGAGGAACCTGCCAAAGCGCTGGCAGATGTCGGGTTCATTGATCTGCCGCCGGTTGTTGTATCGGTGAATTCCGGCAAGTCACGACATTTGAAGTTCCACGCTCAGCTCGAAGTTAACGCGCCGTACATAGCTGATGTGAAAAAAATGCAGCCACGAATCATAGATGTCCTGAACGGATACCTGCGAGCCGTCGAATTGAAGGACCTGGAGGATTCGCTGGCATTGACGCGCATCCGAGGTCACCTGCTGCGACGCATTGGAATTGTCGTTGGCGAAGGGCGCGTTCGCGATGTGCTGGTGATGGAATTTGTACTGAATTAGGAGGCGGAATTGGAGCTGATTGCGGATATTTTGCTGGTCGCCGGTGCGTTGGGCGCGGGTCTTTATTGTTTTGTGCTGTCGCGCCGCCTCAGGCGGTTCACCGATCTTGAACAAGGCGTCGGTGGCGCGGTGGCCGTGTTGTCGACCCAGGCAGAAGAGCTGAAGAAATCCCTGGACAGCGCGCGAAATGCCTCTGATCAATCGGGGGATCAGCTGAAGGCGCTGACGCAAAGGGCTGAGACCGTGGCGCAGCGCCTGGAGCTGATGATGGCATCTCTGCATGATGTCATCCCCGAAGAAGAAACTGCTGCCCCCGAAACGGCAAAGCCTGTCCAAGACGAGCCCCAGCCTGAAGAGGAACAGGGCACCAAGCACGAGAAAGCAGCGGAACCGGTCGAAACTCGTGCGCGTGAAGAGCAAGCCAAGGCGCCAGAGGGCCTGATGTTCTTCCGCCATGACCGCAAGCAGAACGGGGCGCAGGTATGAGCCTTGCGCGCAACGCCAAACACGATACACGCCCGCGCGGTGGTGTGCTTGCTGTCATCTCATTGCTGATGATCGGCTCGGCAGCCATTCGCGTTGGCTTGGAGGCAGGACCCGCGCTCGCCAAACCGGCGACACCCGAAGCCGTGGAAAACGAGCCTGCCGCGTCCGAAACACGCGATGTTCAGGTTGTGCTGGCGGAGCTTTTGCGCCGGGAGGATCGCGTCAAACAGCGAGAGGCTGAATTACGCGATCAGGAAAAAGCACTGGAGATCGCAACCCAGGCCGTTGAAACGCGTCTGACGGCCCTGAAGGAAGCAGAAGATGCCCTGCGTGCCACGTTGGCGGTTGCGGACAAAGCGGCAGAGAACGATCTGGCGCGCCTGACGGATGTTTACCAGAACATGAAACCCAAGGACGCAGCCGCGTTGTTTGAAACCATGGACCCGACCTTTGCCGCAGGGTTCCTGTCCCGCATGCCGGCGGACGCAGCGGCTGGCGTACTGGCGGGCCTGAGCCCCGAAGCGGCCTATACAATCAGCGTTGTCATGGCCGGACGCAACGCCTCGGCCCCACAGGAGTAGTCGCTCGTGTTGCCCGGTAACGCACAGAACTCATCTGGAGATCTCAAATGATTGGAATTGTTGGAATTGTTGTCATCTTCGTAATGGTCTTCGGCGGCTATCTCGCGGCAGGTGGCAAGATGACCATCATCATGAAATCTCTTCCCTTCGAAATGATGATGATCGGTGGTGCTGCCGTAGGAGCCTTTCTGATCAGCAATGACATGGGCGGCGTGAAACATACGATCAAAGACATGGGCAAGGTGTTCAAGGGCCCGAAATGGAAGCCCGAAGACTATCGTGACCTTCTGTGCCTTCTGTTTTCGTTGATCCGCATTGCCCGCGCCAACCCTGTTGAGGTCGAGCAGCATATTGAAGACCCCGAAAACTCCAGCTTGTTTTCCGCATACCCCAAGATCCAATCAGACAAGGAGGCCGTCGACCTGATTTGTGACACCATGCGGTCGGCGGCGATGAATTATGACGATCCGCATCAGGTTGAAGAGGTTCTGGAGAAGCGCATGGAGGCGAATTTTCATCACGCCATGCACTCAAGCCATGCACTTCAAACAGTGGCAGACGGCCTGCCCGCGCTGGGGATCGTTGCTGCGGTTCTGGGCGTGATCAAGACGATGGGATCAATCGATCAGCCGCCCGAAGTGCTGGGGAAGCTGATTGGGGGTGCCCTTGTGGGCACGTTCCTGGGCGTTTTTCTGGCCTATGGTCTGGTCGGCCCCTTCGCAGGCAAACTGAAAGCCGTGGTTGAAGAAGACAACCACTTTTATCAGCTGATCAAAGAAGTATTGGTGGCCAACCTGCACAACCACAATGCTGCCATGTGCATTGAGGTCGGACGCCAGAACACCCCAACCCATAACCGCCCTGGCTTTTCCGAGCTGGAAGACGCATTGAAAGAGCTCAAGCAGGCTGCAGCATGAAGCGCATCGGGTTTCTGATTGCGGTTTTGGTCACGGCTGCATCTGCCGTGACCGCACAGGACGTGGTGGTGCGATCCGGTGAGCATGACGGATTCACACGTCTGGTTTTCGACGTGCCACCGGATACCCGCTGGGTGCTGGCGCAACGGAAGAACGGCGCCAGCCTTACAATTGCCCTGGACGACGTGACATTCAAGACCAGCTCGGTTTTTGGGCGTTTGACCACGAACCGACTGGCCTCATTGTCGCAGGAAAACCCCGGCAGCGCGTTGGAGCTGGAGTTCGGGTGCGACTGCGTGGCGTCGGCGTTTCTGTACAGAAACTCGATGATCGTATTGGACATCGCACCAGGGGAATTGTTGCCGCCGCTTCTTGAGAATGTACCGCCACCCTTGATCGGAAAAACGGCCAAAGGCAAACCGCCCTCGGTGGAGACAGGGTTGCACCTGCCGCTTCTCACCATGACTGAGCAGGGGATAAAAGACCAGCTGTCCACTCGTCTTCTGCAAGGGACCGATCGCAAGCTGCTGGACTTGGAGCTTGCTCCTGTCGGGCCACGCAACACCGCCCCGTCCGGTACACGCGTTGTGCCGCCCCAATTGAGTTCGAACCTACGTCTGACCACGGTTCTGGACGATTTGCAGAATGTTCTGAACGCAGAACTGCAACCAATTGACCAAAGACCGGCCTGCATCTCGACTGCTGAGCTGAATTTTGCGTCCTGGTCAGGGAACACGCCTTTTCCGGATCAGGTGTCAGCTCTCCGCTCTGGGCTGTACAAAGAGTTTGACAAACTTGACGGCGAAAAGGTCATGACCCTGGCCAGACTCTACGCCTCTTTCGGTTTCGGAGCCGAAGCGTTGAGTGTCTTGAGGCTGTTGGAGACGCCGCCAGCGGGCTTCGAACCCGTTGCGGCAATTGCGCGGGTTGTAGATAACCGGCCGCCGCTGCCCAGGAATCCATTCAACGACCTGCAACGATGTGACAGCGATGCCGCGCTTTGGGCTGTGTTGTCCGAAGGGGAACTGGCACCTGACGCAAACGTGGAAGCAATCGAACACGCGTATTCAAGACTGCCGGATCATCTTCGCCGCCAGCTGGGGCCGCGGTTATCAGGAATACTGGTGAGAGCACAACACCTGGAGGCTGCCCGCAGAATCCTTCGCTCGGTTGACCGGATTGAACCGGAAACGACATCCAGTGTCGCTCAGGCCAAAGCCAGCGTTGCCAAGGCGGAAGGAAACAGTGACCGTGAAGAAGAGTTGTTGACCGAGGTTATAACCTCTACCGACGCCGCCGCTGAATCTCCGCTGGCTTTGGCGCGCCTGGTGGAAAAACGTTGGTCTGAACGCAAAGCTGTTTCTTCTCAGGAGCTTGATCTGGCGGCATCTTATGCGGTCGAGCTCAGGCGATCGGAGCTGGGCCCGATGATGAACCGCACCTATGCGATCGCTCTGAGCCTGAGCCAGGAATTCGACCGTGCATTTGACGTGATCAAAGCGCAACCACCCGGACCCGGTAGTGACGGCGCGATCAATCGGCATCTGCAATTGCTTGCTGAAAGATCGGATGACGCAACCTTTCTACGCCAGACGATGGAGGTAATGCAGCCGGACATGACGGTGGTGCTGACAACCGATACTGCAATTGCATTGGCAAGCCGCCTTGCTGATCTGGGCTTTGCTGAGCATACATTTGCGCTGGCGAACAGACCGGAAGATCAGTCGCGGCGCTCGGATCGGGCTCGGTTGCGGGCTCGGGCCGCTTTGCTGTCGGGGCACCCTCATCAAGCCTTGTTAGAGCTGGCTGAAGACAATTCCGAAGAGGCGATCGCCTTGCGCGCGCAGGCGATGGTTTCAACAGAAGAATTTGCAGCCGCCGCCGATATGCTCCGAGATCTCGAACAAATCGAAGCGGCAAACCGGTATTTCTGGCTGGCCGGGATGTCGGATGAAAGGTTGGAACCTGCGGACGGGAAATACGCGGCATTGAACCAAACGACCCAAGCCTTGTCTGACCTGCCGGAACGGTTGGCGGAAAAACCGCTGGCGGATGCGGAAAACCTGTTGAAGGACAGCCAGTCGGCCCGCCAGCGGATCGATGAGATGTTGAACGCAGTTGGGGTAAAATGACGTATATCGCGACTGTTCCGGCCGCACCCGGCAAAGTGAACGCGGGTCCCTAAACCGGTATACCCTGCGATGCGTTTCAACCGGTGGCAGCGTTGGGAGCCCGGCGCCGTTGCTTCAAAGCGGGTCCAATCAGAACGCCCGATCAGGCGGGGATGCAAACATGGCTCCAACTTATTTCAAGGATGTTGTGTTCCAGACATGACACAGAAGAACAGGCCGCCGAATTTCAGGCCACGTTCCTCAACCAAAAAGGTCACGACGGCTGACCGCCCGTAAAGCAACCGGTGCCGTGGCATTTGCGGCATAAGCGTGAAAACGAGACGCCACATCCGAAATACGGCGGTGAAAGTTCCTCGCCTTCAATGAGTTCCGTGGTCAGAGAAATCGCGGACGTGTCTCCTCATCAAACCTGGCCAACCGGCTTGGGATGGCAACGTCTTTGGACACAAATTCTGCAAGCCCGCCTTTTCCGACACGCTGACAGGCATCGGTATTGCCAGTACAGTATTGCCCGCCACTGGCTGGCGTTTCCTCAGCTCTCGGTGCCGGGCACCGGGAGCTGAGGCGTTAAAAACAGCGGACAACCGTCCTGGATTCAGTACGGGGCTTCAACATCATTCATCGAGACATAGACGGTTTTCATTTCCGAGAAGTGATTGATCGCCAGTTTCGAGTTCTCGCGCCCGACGCCGGACATCTTCGATCCACCAAACGGCGCTTCGACCGGGGCAAGGTTGTAGGTGTTGATATAGCAAGTGCCTGCTTCGAATCCGGCCACGATTCGATGCGCCCGGGTCAGATCATTGGTGAAGACACCTGCGGCCAGACCGAACTCGGTGTCATTGGCGCGGGCCATCACCTCTTCTTCAGTCTCGAAGTCCAGCACCGACATGACGGGGCCAAAGATTTCCTCGCGCGCGATGGTCATGTTGTCCGTGACGTCAGCAAAAACCGTGGGCTGCACAAAATAGCCGTCTCTTTCGATCCGTTCACCGCCATAAACCAATCTTGCGCCTTCGGCTTTGCCCTTTTCGATATAGCCCAGGGCGATGTTCATCTGGTTCTCGCTGACCATCGGGCCAAAGCTGACGTCCTCGTCCATTGGATCGCCGATTTTCGCGTGATCCAGACGTTCTGACAGACGTTTCAGGAAGGCCTCTTTGATACCTTTCTGAACGAAGACGCGGGTGCCATTGGAACAAACCTGGCCCGAAGAGTAGAAGTTGCCCAGGATCGCACCTGAAACAGCGTTTTCGATGTCGGCATCGTCAAAGACGATCATCGGGGATTTGCCGCCAAGTTCCATGGTCACATGCTTCATGCCGTCCGCCGCAGCAGCATAGACTTTGCGGCCTGTCGGCACAGAACCTGTCAAAGAGACCTTTGCCACGCGCGGATCGGTGACCAGCGAAGCACCGACATCGCCGTAACCCTGGATCACGTTGTAGACACCTTTGGGCGCGCCGGCCTCGACAAGAATTTCGGCCACTTTCAATGCCGAAAGGGGCGTGGTTTCCGAAGGTTTGAATACCATCGTGTTGCCGCAGGCCAGTGCAGGTGCACCTTTCCAGCAGGCGATCTGCGTGGGGTAATTCCAGGCGCCGATCCCGACGCAAACGCCCAGCGCCTCGCGGATGGTATAGACAAAATCCCCCCCGCCCAGCGGAATATGCTCGCCAGTCAGAGAGGCGGCCAATCCACCAAAATACTCCAGCGCATCGGCCCCCGAGGTGGCATCGGCCACTGTGGTTTCCTGAATCGGCTTGCCGGTATCATGGGTTTCCAGAACGGACAGGTCGTAATTGCGTTCGCGCATAATATCAGAGGCGCGGCGCAGGATGCGGCCACGTTCCGTCCCGGACAGGGCCGCCCATGCTGCCTGAGCGTTTTTTGCGCTGTTTAGAGCCTGTTCCACGATCGCCGGCGTCGCCGAATGCAAACGTGCAATCACTTCGCCTGTAGCGGGATAGATCACTTCGATGGCTGCGCCGTTTGTATCTTCGACATATTCGCCATCAATGAAATGGCTGGCCCGGGGCTGAAACTTCATACCGTGTCCTTTTCTTTCGCACCCGTCAGGACGGGACAAATGGTCAGTCGAAAATCGGCCTATCGGTTATTGATTGACCAGTCAATAAAATCATCGAAGGGGTGGCTTCACGCCTGCCAAACCCCGCAAACCTTGAAATTTTTGGTTAATGTTCTATTTATGTTCTACATAGTCAGAGGACAAACCGATGACCCAGCAAACACGCCCCACAGCCCTGAACGGGCCGAACAACGACTATCACTTGCTTCCGGTCACCGATCGGCAGATGCGGTATGCGCGAGCGATTGCCGAGAAGTCAGCCCTTGAGATTCCGGTTGAGGCACAGCGTGACCGGCGGCTTTTATCTGACTGGATTTCAGCCCACAAACCACGCGAGACCTCGCAGTTCGACAATTACCCGACGGGAAAACAAGTCGCGTTTGCCGAGCGGATTTCACGCAGTAAACGTCGCCCGATCCCATCCGAGTGTTTCCGCGACAAGAAAATGATGTCGCGCTGGATCGATCACAACAAATAGCCCCGAATTAGGGTCTATCCGGATTGTGGTTGCGGGCATAAAGCGAAACTGCTGCGGCAACAAACATACCCAGTAGGATATAGCCTGTTACGGCCTCGGACACGGCGAGCCCACGGCACATACCGGTCGGGGACATGTCGCCATATCCGACTGTGGTAAAGGTAACATAGGAAAAATACAGGATATCCCCCGGACCCTGCGCACCAACGACACAGTGGTCGTTATACCCAAAGGCCCCGTAAACTGCGGCGAACAGGAATGGAACAACCTGTATGAACGAAACACCCATCAGAAACAAAAGCCTGCGGGGCGATTTCACCTGTGTCATGTAATACCAGGACTGTGACACCAGCCAGATCAACAACCCGATCGAGGCGACTGTGCCAATCGTATCGCCTGCAGCCGCCTCGCTCAGGCGGGACAGGCCATACCAGGCCAGGAAGCTAGCAAGAACCAGCCCCAGTGCCGCAATCAGGGTCGATTTCCATTCGTCCAATGTCGTGGGTTTGCGGTGCATGAACGCCCCCTCAATCCGGTCTTCGGGCAATCATCCGACCTAAAGGCATCGCCCGCAACCCGAATTCAATCCTGCCGCAGATGCGCCTCACCCCGTTCCCGCGCCAGCAGGATCTGCTTTTGCCGCTCGCGAAAGCGCATTTTGTCAGCATCGGACGTCTCATCGATGCATTGATGGCATGAAACGCCGTGCTCGTATTCCGGGCGCTTCATATCCTCGGGCAGGATAGGACGCCGGCAGCCATGACAAAGCTTGTGCGGCCCTTCAACAAGCCCGTGGCCAACCGAAACGCGATTGTCGAATACAAAGCATTCACCCTGCCAGGAACTGTCTTCGGCTGGGATTTCCTCCAGATACCGCAGGATACCGCCTTTGAGGTGATAGACATCCTCGACCCCCTGCCCCAACAAGTAGTTGGTGGATTTCTCGCAACGGATACCGCCCGTGCAGAACATGGCGACCCGCTTGTTGTGAAAGCGGTCCTTGTTCTGTTCCCACCATTCCGGGAAATCGCGGAAACTGGCTGTTTCAGGGTCTATAGCGCCTTCAAACGTCCCGATTGCCACTTCGTAATCGTTTCGCGTGTCGATCAGCACCACATCGTCAGAACGGATCAGGTCATTCCACTCCTGCGGGTCGACATAGTTGCCGACACGGGCGCGCGGGTCCACGTCGGGCTGGCCCATGGTCACGATCTCTTTCTTCAGCCGCACCTTCATCTTGCCGAAAGGCGGGTGGTCCGAGGTCGCTTCTTTCCACTCCATATCAGCGCAACCGGGCAAGGATCGGACATGTGACAGCACAGCGTCGATTCCGGCCCGCGGACCAGCGATCGTGCCGTTGATCCCTTCCTGGGCAAGCAGCAGCGTACCTGTGACAGACTGCGCGCGGCACAGGTCCAGCAAGGGGTCGCGCAACGCGGCCGGGTCCGCGAAACGTGTAAAGTGATAGAGGGCAGCGATTGTGTACATACGCGCGATCTACCTTTGCAGACCCAGAGTCGCAAGGGATTGCATTGACGCCCCGCGCGCCGCCGCCTACCGATAGAGCGGTAAAAGGAGGCCGCCATGACCCATGCCTTGCTCGTGATCGATGTCCAGAACGACTTCTGCCCAGGAGGGGCACTGGCCGTGGCAGAAGGGGACGAGATCGTCGCACCGATAAACGCCATGATGGATGAATTCGATGCCGTGTTCCTGACTCAGGACTGGCATCCGACGGGACATTCTTCGTTTGCCAGTTCCCACGATGGCAAAAACCCGTTCGACCTGGTCGACATGCCCTATGGCCCACAGGTTCTGTGGCCCGACCACTGCGTGCAGGGCACGCGCGGCGCCGGTTTTCATCCCGACTTGCGCACGGATGGCGACCTGATCCTTCGCAAAGGATTCCGCAGTACCATCGACAGCTATTCCGCATTCTTCGAGAATGACCACCAAACACCGACAGGCCTGAAAGGCTATTTGGATACACGCGGTATCGACCGTTTGACACTTGTGGGATTGGCCACCGATTACTGCGTGCGTTATTCCTCGGTAGATGCCGCCAGGTTGGGTTTCGATGTCACGGTCCGCATGGGCGCGTGCCGCGCGATTGATATGGACGGTTCGCTGGCAGCCGCCGAGCAGGCGATGCGAGATGCCGGAGTCGTATTGACCTAAGGTGTGGCCCCTGCGGCGGCCAGAAGCTTGATCATCACGAACAGAACAACCGCCAGACCCAGCGCAAACCCAATGCGCCCTGGTATCGTGCGACGTTCCGGGTTGGTCCGGTCTGACGGAGGTGACGGAACGCGCATCGGTCGGCTGCGCACGATCCCAGCCATGGGTTGCGCGGTTCGCACATAATGCAGGAAATCCCAAAGGTTGAAATCGCCGCAATATTCACCCTGAATTCCACGCGTCCTGATGTTGTCAAACAGCGACCGCAGAATTCGCACCCGATCCGCATGATCCTCGGCCGGAAATACACCTGGCACGATGCCACTGTTGCGCGACTCGAGGCTGAACCCGGCATCCATGAAAATCTTGCGGATTTTCGGCGATGTTCCACGCAACGCGTCCGCGGCTCTGATGTCGCGGAACACCGCACATACCTGGCGTTCCGTATCAGAGGCAGACCCCAGCTTTTCGGGGTCCAGATCTTCCAGCGCTACGTTAACAATATCAAAATCGTACTCGATACCCATTTACAAACTCAGTTTCGACTTTCCATCCCCTCTTCTCACTAACCGGTAAAAACAATGCACAATATGCCGGTATTGTGACGTCAAACTGGCATTGTCACCAAATCAGTGACTCTTGCCATTTCCAGAGTCGATTGATCTAACTACGGAAATCGCAGGAGTTCCCCATGGTCGACATCGCGACCCGCGTCTACAATCACAAATGGAAGATTGACCCGATTGTACGGTCTTTGATCGATACTGATTTCTACAAACTGCTGATGTGCCAGTCAGTGTTTCGAAACAAGCCCCAAACAGATGTCGTTTTTTCGTTGATCAACCGGTCGAATCACGTTCCCCTGGCGCGTTTGATCGATGAAGGCGAGCTGCGGGAACAGCTGGATCACATCCGCTCTCTCAGCCTCAGCCGTGGGGAAAGCACCTGGCTGCGCGGCAACATGTTCTACGGAAAACGGCAGATGTTCCGCTCGGACTTCATGGAGTGGTTCGAGAATTTGCGCCTGCCGCCCTATCATCTTGAACGCAAAGGCGACCAATATGAACTGACCTTTGAAGGCAAGTGGCACGAGGTCATGCTGTGGGAAATTCCCGCGCTGGCGGTGTTGATGGAGCTGCGCTCGCGCGCGGTGCTGAACGATATGCGCCGGTTCGAATTGCAGGTGCTTTACGCCCGCGCGATGACCCGGGTTTGGGAAAAGATCGAAAAGTTGAGCTCGATATACGGGCTTGGGATCGCGGATTTCGGCACCAGACGGCGGCATTCCTTCCTGTGGCAGGATTGGTGCGTGCAGGCGATGATCGAAGGGCTGGGCGCATCCTTTACCGGCACTTCGAACTGCCTGATCGCCATGCGACGCGAGGTCGAGGCCATCGGCACCAATGCGCATGAACTGCCCATGGTCTATTCCGCGCTGGCCGATACGGATGAAGCGTTGGCGCAGGCGCCTTATGACGTGCTCAGCGACTGGCATGACGAACATGATGGCAACCTGCGCATCATCCTTCCCGACACCTATGGCACCAAGGGGTTTCTGGACAATGCTCCTGACTGGCTGGCGGGATGGACCGGCATTCGCATCGACAGCGGAGACCCGGCAGCGGCGGCCGAGGTCGCAATTGACTGGTGGAATGCACGCGGCGAAGACCCGACAGGGAAACGGATCATTTTCTCTGACGGTCTGGATGTCGAGAAAATTCAGGAATTGCACGCCCAGTTCGCGGGCCGCGCCAATATTTCCTTCGGCTGGGGAACTTTGCTGACCAACGATTTTCGTGGGCTTGTTCCCAATGACGCGCTGGCGCCGTTCTCATTGGTCTGCAAAGCGGTATCCGCCAATGGCCGCCCGACGGTGAAACTGTCGGACAACCCGGAAAAGGCGATGGGTCCGAAAGACCAGATCGAACGCTACAAGCGGGTGTTTGGGGTCGGAGAGCAAAAGGCGATCGAGGTGATCGTCTGAACCACGGCGGCGCATTCATCATTTATCGGCAACTCACCTGATGCTATTTTGGAAGGCATTCCCATTGAGCATTAAGGTTGAGATACAATGATTTTTGAACCAAGGAACTTCAACGAAACCGGTGGATCCCGGGATGAGCTTTCACTTTTTTCCTACGCCGCATACCTGATATCCCGCGCGCAGTTTCTGCAAGCCGAAGGCAATGACAGCGACTTTTTACTGTTGGGCCGCGATTGGGAAGAAACCGACGATGCCGTTCTGTCCAAACAGCTTGTCATGCTCGGATTCCGGCCAATTGACGACCGCCAAATATCCGCCCACGAATACATGCGTTTCTTTGATGGCCCCGGCGACCTGAGGCCCTTCGACCTGTTTTCTTTGCCGGAGCCTGAGGGGTATTACCAACGTTTGTTCGAGGCGATCATAGCAGCAGAAGAACAGCCGAACGTCGAATACATCGACGCTGCTTTGAAGCTTGGACTTGCGGCCCCTGATTCAATTGTCGCTCTTGCCGCACTGAGTTCGTGCCTCAAACTGTATTCGCCAGAATCCTTTCCGCCACGTCTTTGGCTTGGTGTGTTTTCGGCACGTTGGACGCAATTGGATCCGCTCTCGCAAGATTTGCTTACTGTGTTGTCGTCCGCTCTGATTTCAGACCCGCCCGCTTCACAGGTTCCACCGGCGCCCGCACAACAATTAGCCGGTGTCCCGGGGTTGCTTCTTGTTCATGGCACTCACTTCGAAGTCAATCCTGACCCCACATGGTACTATCCCCATGTCGGAGATTTGCACAATTACATCAAGCCGCATCGCAACGACATCTATTCAGGGCAGAACTACTATGAATGGGAGGGCCGGTGGTCCGACCGCGGCCGACATATTGCTGCCAAACACTTGAAAAACTGGATAGACCTTGAGGCTTATCACGGCTGCGATGTGGTTGCCCACAGCCACGGCTGCAATGTCGTCATGAAAGCCGCCGAGATGGGGGCGCATTTCAACAAGGTCGTTTTCTTGAGCTGCCCGGTACACTGGCACAAGTACAACCTGAATTCTGGCCGGATCAATGTGCCGTATTCAGTTCGGGTCTGGTTTGACTTCGTGATCCTGGCAGACGGCGGCAGACAAAAGTTCCCCGCCAGTGCCAACGTTTCCGACGAGGTGGTCGGAGGTTGGTTCAGTGGGCATTCTGCCACGCGGACATCACAGATTTGGGGCAATCATACATTGGAAGCAAAGCTGATCTGACTTGCCTGGGAAAAAGCTATCCGTGAAACGCGGCAACTGTCTTTAACTGTGAAAAGCCGTACAAAGCTTCGAACCCTTTTTCGCGGCCATGGCCGGATTTTCCCACACCGCCAAACGGCAGTTCAACACCACCGCCTGCACCGTAGTTGTTGATGAAAACCTGACCGGAGTGCAGCGCTTTCGCCAACCGCATCTGCCGCGCGCCATCCCGCGTCCAGACGCTGGCGACCAGGCCGTAATCCGTACTATTCGCTATATGCAGAGCCTGTTCTTCGGTGTCGAACGGGATCAGAACCTGAACCGGGCCGAAAATTTCGTCCTGTGCCAACTGATGATCTGGCGGCACGTCCGCGAACAAAGTGGGCCGGACATAGGCTCCGGCCTCTGGCGCGTCTTCGACAATCTGTCCCTGCGCAGCGATCGTCAGGTCCGTGGCGGTTTTCAGAAAGCCCCTGACAATCTGTCTCTGCCGGTCCGAGATCAACGGCCCAACCCGCAGATCCTGCATCGCCGGGCCGACGGTCAGTTCTTCATAGGCCTGGGACATGCGCGATCTGACCTGCTCATAAACGCCCCGCTGCACCAGGATCCGGGACGAGGCCGAACAGGTCTGGCCCGCATTTTGGATCCCCGCATTCACCAGAAACGGCAGCGCCGCATCCAGATCGGCATCGTCAAAAACCAATTGCGGGGATTTCCCGCCCAGTTCCAGCGTCACGGGCACCACGTTGCGTCCCGCCGCCTGCTGCACATGGGCCCCTGTGGCAACAGAACCAGTGAACGAGATGTGGTTTACACCCGAATGTCCGGACAGCGCCGCACCCGCCTCGGCCCCCAGACCGGGCACGACATTCAAAGCACCGGCCGGCAGCCCGGCCTGTTGCGCAAGATGGGCAAAGGCCAACGCGGTCAAACAGGCCTCTTCCGCAGGTTTCAGAACACAGGCGTTGCCCATGGCCAACGCCGCCCCGACCGAACGTCCGATAATCTGCATCGGATAGTTCCAGGGCACGATATGGCCCGTCACCCCATGCGGTTCGCGCAGGGTATAGACGGTGTAGCCATCGAGATAGGGAATGGTCTCACCCATCACCTTGTCCGCCGCGCCGCCGTAGAACTCGCAATAGCGCGCCAGGGCGACCGCATCTGCCCGGGCCTGTGTCAGCGGCTTGCCGACATCCATCGCCTCAAGCCGCGCAAGATCGTCCACCCGTTCCAGCACCAGCTGGCCCAGTCGGGTCAGGATGCGGCCGCGTTCCAACGCCGTCTTTCGCCCCCAATCACCATTCAACGCAGACCGGGCGGCTTGTACCGCCGCGTCGATATCCGCCTCGGACCCTCGGGCGATCCGGCAGATCTCGGTCCCGTCCGAAGGGTTGATCAAGGGCAGGCTGTCGCCCGCGGCCGCCCGGATCCAGCGCCCGCCGATCAGGCACAAGGTGGGATCAAACCAAATCTTCTGGGTCATTTTGGGCCTCCAATCAGGCTCTAACAAGGAACTCTACGCCGTCAGCGGCCTTATCTCGGGCAACCGGGGCGCGGCGGCAATCAGTGTTTGCGTATAGGGATGTTGCGGGTTTTCGAACACCTGCTTGGTCTGACCCTGTTCGACGATCCGCCCGGACTGCATCACAAGCACACGGTCGGTGATCGTGCGGACAACGCTCAGGTCATGGCTGATGAACAGATAGGTCAGGTCATAGGCGTCGCACAGTTCAGCGAGCAGATCGAGGATCTGAGCACGGACCGAAACGTCAAGCGCCGAAACCGCCTCGTCGAACAGGATCAGATCGGGCCGGATGATCAGGGCTCGTGCAATGGCGATCCGTTGTCGTTGCCCGCCCGAGAATTCGTGGATGTATTTGCCCGCATCATCAGGGCCGAGGCCCACTGCCGTCAGAATTTCCGAAATCCGGTCCTGGCGTTCTGAATCCTTTGGTGGCGTTTCCAACAGGTGAAAGGGTTCAGTAATCAGGCGCGCGACACGGTGGCGGGGATTGAAGCTGCCATATGGGTCCTGAAACACGACCTGCATCCTCCGGCGTACGGCAAGGTTGGGCCTTTGGCCGGTGAAAACCGGCTGACCATCCAGCATAATCTGACCGGATTGGATATCCTCCAACCCTAAAATAGCACGTGTTAGGGTCGATTTTCCGCAACCTGACTCGCCCACCAGCCCCAACCGCTCCCCTCGGTTGAGGGTAAAGCTGACGCCATCCACCGCGCGGTGGTGGCGCGACGCGTACAGCAGACCTTTGCGGGGAAGGCGGTAATCTCGGACGACCTGCGAAACCTCCAGAAGCGGGCGTTGCTGTGTAGGTTCAGGCAGGGTGACCTGATGACCCGAAGCTTCGAACAACATGCGGGTATAGGGGTGCTGCATATCTCGAAACAGGTTTCGGGTCGCGCCACTTTCGACGACCTCGCCGTGACGCATGACGACAATCTGATCGGCCATATCAGAGACAACGGCCAGATCATGGGTGATCATCAGCAGCCCCATGTCGTATTCGCGCACCAGCCCCTTGAGAAGGTCGAGAATCTGCGCCTGTGTCGTGACGTCCAGCGCTGTCGTCGGCTCGTCCGCGATCAACAGCCTGGGGCGCAGAGCGATGGCCATGGCAATGACCACGCGTTGCCGTTGCCCGCCGGACAGTTCGTGCGGATAGCGGGAAAGGGGGAACCGATCAGGTGGCAGGCCAACGCGGGTCAGCACCTCTTTGGCGCGGGTCCGGGCCTGAGCAGGAGGCATCGCCTTGTGGATCAGGATCGTCTCCATCACCTGATCGCCGACGGTTCTTACCGGATTGAGCGCTGTCATCGGTTCCTGAAATACCATCCCCACGGACGCGCCGCGCAAGGCGCACAAATCGGGCTCTGACCGTGTCAACAGATCCTGACCGTCCAGCCAGATCGCACCTTCCGTGCTGGCCCCATGCGGCAGCAGTTGCATCACCGCCAATGCGGTCATCGATTTGCCCGAGCCGCTTTCACCCGTCACCGCCACGATCTGGCCGGGGTCGATCGACAAGTTGACCTGTTTCAGGATTGGCATCCCGTGGATCGTCAGCGACAGGTTTTCAATCTGCAACAAACTCATGCCCGCGCCACCCTGATCCGGGGATCCATCCAGTCCCGCATTCCGTCGCCCAACAGGTTCAGACCCAGCACCGTGACGATGATCGACAGACCCGGAATCAGAGCCAAATGCGGGGCAAAACTGACCATCGTCTGTGCGTCTGCCAGCATCCGGCCCCAGCTGGGCGTCGGAGGTTGAGCGCCCAGACCGACATATGACAGGCCCGCTTCGGCCAGAATGCCAAGGCTGAACTGGATGGTCCCCTGCACGATCAGCAGATTGGCCACGTTGGGCAGAATATGCTCAGCTGATATCCGCGCGGCCCCTTTGCCCGACACACGGGCGGCGAGGATGAACTCTCTCTCCCAAAGCGACAAAGCAGCCCCGCGGGTGATACGGGCAAAGACGGGGATGTTGAAAATACCGATCGCAACAATGGCGTTGATCGCTCCGGCGCCATAGACGGCCGTGATCAGGATGGCGATCACCAGCGAAGGGAAAGCGAAGACCAGATCGTTGCCACGCATGATGACCTCATCCAGCCATGAGCCTTTGCGCGCGGCCGCTGCCAGGCCAAGAGGAACGCCGATTGCCATGCCGATGCCGACGGCCACCAACGCCACCGCAATCGACGTACGCGCACCGACCATGATCATCGAGAACATGTCGCGGCCGAAATGATCGGTTCCAAACCAATGCGGCCCGTTTGGTGGCTGCAATTTATTGGGAATGTCCAGCGCGGCATGGTCGTAAGGGGTCCAGATGAACGAGACCAACGCGGCCAGAACCACCAGCGACGACAACAAGGCCCCAAGGATCAGGTTCCGGTTCATGTCCTGCTCCTCAGTCGTGGATCCACGGCCGCATAAGCAAGATCGACAAGGAAATTGACCGTTATCACAGCAAAGACCAGCAGCATCACGACCGACTCCACGACGATGAGGTCTCGGGCAGAAATGGCCTGAAACACCAGCCGCCCGAGGCCCGGCAGATAGAACACCTGTTCGATGATGATCGACCCCGCCAGCAGAAAGGAAAACTGCAAGCCGATGATGGTCAGCACCGGAATCAGCGCATTTCGCACCCCATGCCGCCAAAGGGCCTGACGACGGGACAGGCCCTTGGCCCGAGCCGTGCGCATGAAATCCTCACCTAGAATGTCCAGCAAGGCCGACCGCATGACCCGCGCCAGAATCGCCGCCTGTGGCAAGGCAAGAGCCACGGCAGGCAGGGTCAGGGAATGCAGGCCGGCCCAGATCCCGCCGTTCCAACCGACAAACCCGCCTGCATTGAACCAGCGCAGATTGATGGCGAAGATCAGCACAAGCATCATCGCGAACCAGAAGTTCGGGACTGCGATGCCAAGCTGCGTCGCCCCCATCACTGCAAGGTCCCCCGGTTTGCCCCGACGCGCAGCGGCATAGATTCCGGCGGGAAAGGCGATCAATGTGGACAGCGTCAGCGCGTAAAGCGCCAGGGGTAACGACACCCACAGCCGGTCAGCGATCATCTGCGACACTGGTGTGCGATAGGTGTATGACGTGCCGAAATCGCCCACCAGCATGCCGCCAACCCAGTGGAAATAGCGCTGTATCTTTGACCCATCCAGGCCCAGCTCGGCCCGCAGCGCCGCCAGCGTGTCCTCCTGCGCATTGACGCCCAGCATGAACGATGCCGGATCACCTGGGGCAACCTCGATCACGGCGAAGATGACCACCGAGGCGACGGCCAGGCTGACAAGCAAGGAAATCAGTCGTTTGAGGACGTAGCGGAGCATTGGCACCACGTTAGAGTCACATCAGGCACGGGTCCAGCGTCTAAGGCACCAGAAGGAAAGCGGAAACCGCATAGGCAACGATCGCGGCATAGCCCAGTGGATAGATCCACTTGATCGCATAATTGTCCAGGGTGCGCGCCGCCCCCTCCTTGCCGGACACTTTCAATCGTCGCAGCGCGACGTTGAACACGATCAGCGCCCCGGTCATCAGGAACATGCACTGAAGGACAAAATCCAGAAAAGTCAGATAACCCAGCTTGGGCAGATCTGCGGATATTGCCCAGTTGAACGCGACAAAGACCAGCAAGTTGCCGCCAGCAATCTCGATCCTCCGGCGGTATTCATCCAGAAAAAACAGCGCCCAGCCGACCGAGATCAAGACAAGCATCGGCAGGAAAACCCGAATGACGTAATAGGTCAGATGTCGATTGCCCTCAAAAACAAGCGCGACCTGATCGCTTTCTTTCCCGGATAGACCCAAGACCTTGGATGTTTCCAACCGTGCATTGTTCAGAATCCATTCTTCTTCGCCCAGCTGATCTCCGAGGCCCGAGAATTCGTTCAACGGATGGTAAGTGACGTATTCAGAGGGAAAGACCGAAACCACCTCGAAATGAAACTCCTGCGTGTCGAACGGGTATTTTCGGAAATCGAAATGAGGCGCCTGGAGTGTAAGAGACGATTTTTCGACATACAGCACCCGCCCGTCGTAACGCAGGGATGCGGCGGATTCGTGGATCCACTTGTTGGACTGCTGATTGTGAATGACAAAAGCCGGCAGAACGGACCCGATACTTGCCGCATGATTGGCAAGGTCGGGTGGGTTGAAGACCCTGATATCCCTCCCCAGTTCCTCGGGATCAAATGCCAGCGCGGGATCGGTCCATTCCACCCGCAAGACCACAACCGCGCCATAGTTTTCGGCCTTTTGATCAACACCGGTGATCTGGTCGATGCGAATTCCGATCCCAACATTCAACGGATTCTCGGGCGTTCCGGGCAGGGCATCCATCCGACCCCCCAACACATTCTGCGCCGTGGCCGCGACAGAGGAACCGAGCACCAGAAAAAAACTTAAAACCAAGACGGGAATGGCACGGAGCAAGAACATACGTGAGAACACCCTGACACAAAGGAAGGCCCGGGCCGCCCGGCGCGGCCCGGGCTGTAACATCACTCGGACCAGCTGATCTGAGTCAGATCGATTGCGGCGGTGGGCGCGTTCTCCCAAAGGCCCTGAACGCCGACTTTCGCAACGCCCAGTTTGGCCAACTGGAACAGGTAGCCATTGACATAGTCGCTTGCGATCAGGCGCTGCGCCTCACCCAGCAAACGGGTGCGTTCTTCGGGGTCGATGGTGGTGTTCAGAGTGTCCATCAGCGCCTGAAAATCCGTGCTGTCATACTGAAAGTAATAATCAGGCCGCGCATAAATGCCGATATCCATAGGCTCGGTATGGCTGACGATGGTCAGACCGAATTCCTTGCCCTTGAACACGGATTCCAGCCATTGGGCCCATTCCACATTGATGATCTCGGCGGTGATGCCGACCTCGGCCAGCTGCGCCGCTATGATTTCGCCCCCACGACGGGCATAAGACGGCGGCGGCAAATGCAATGTGGTCTCAAACCCATTTTCGAATCCGGCCTCTGCCAGCAACTCTCTGGCTTTTTCGGGGTCGTAAGCGGATTGCGCGGTCAGATCGACGTAGGCCGGATTGTGCGGCGCAAAGTGGGTTCCGATCGGCGTGCCATAGCCAAACATTGCGCCGTCGATGATCGCCTGCCGGTCAACGGCATGGGCCAATGCCTGACGAACAAGGATATCATCAAACGGAGGCTGCTTGTTGTTGGTGGACAGGATCGTCTCACCTTCGGTCGACCCCACCAGGACCTGAAAGCGCGGATCGGCCTCGAACTGGGGCAGGTTTTCCGGCGCCGGGAAGTTGTCAAACACGTCGACATCCTCGGCCATCATGGCGGCAAAAGCGGCGGTCGGGTCCGAGATGAACTTGAACGTCGCAGTCTCTAATGTGGGCTGTTCGCCCCAGTAATCGGAATTTCGGTTCAGCGTGATACTGTCGCCCTGCACCCAGTTTCCAAAGGTATAGGCACCGGTACCAACCGGGTTGGTCTTGATGTTGCCTATGCTTTCCGGCGCGACGATGACGGCATCCCCCCAAGCCAGGTTGAACAGGAAATTTCCGTTCGGCTCTGACAGGGTGACTTTCACCGTCAGCGGGTCGACGACCTCGACGGTTTCGATACCGGCAAACAGGGCCTTCTGCGCGTTGGCGCTGTCTTCCGCGGTTGCGCGGTCAAGGCTGAATTTGACATCCTCGGCGTCCATGGTGGTGCCATCATGGAAGGTCACCCCGTCATGCAGGTTAAAGGTATAGACCGTCCCGTCTTCGGAAATCTCCCAGCTTTCCGCCAATCCGGGCACGACCGAGCCGTCGCCCATGAAACGTGTCAGGCCTTCGAAGATATTGGTGTAAACCACCGAGTCGATGGCTTGCGCCGCGGCGCTTGTCGGGTCCAGATGCGGAGGCTCAAGCTGCATCGCAATGGTGATGTCCGACTTGGCCAAAGCCTGCGTGGCAAGCAGGCTGGCCCCCACGGCCAGGGTCGAAGCAAAGGTCCGGAACAGGAATTTTGTCATGTGAACTCTCCCTACTGAAACGGGTTGTGCCCTTGTTTTCAGGGCCATTTTACTGACAGTCTTCCTGTAAACCTCAGGTCAATCAAGGGAATGTTCGCGCAACCGGGGTTTCTTCGGCCCCTCCCGATCTGCTATGCCGCACTGCAACATAATACTGCAGGAGCGATCCATGAGCGCCACCGCCCGCAAGAAAGCCCCGAACGCCGAGGACATTCGCGCCCGAAAAGGCGGCGAACCTCTGGTCTCTTTGACTGCCTATACCACGCCAATGGCGCGCCTGATGGACGCCCATTGCGATTTCGTGCTGGTCGGTGACAGCGTCGGCATGGTGCTGCACGGGCTGGAATCCACGCTGGGGGTCACGATGGAGATGATGATCCTGCATGGTCAGGCCGTATCACGCGGCCTAAAAAGTGCGATGATGGTCATCGACATGCCTTTCGGAAGCTATGAGGAAGGCCCGGCACAAGCCTTTCGTAACGCCGCACGCCTGATGGCGCACACAAATGCAGGCGCGGTCAAACTGGAAGGCGGGGTGGAAATGGCTGAAACCATCCGCTTTCTGGTGAAACGAGGCATCCCGGTGATGGCTCATATCGGACTGACGCCGCAGTCGATCAACACGCTGGGCGGCTACAAGGTGCAGGGCCGTGACGATCAGGCTGAAGCCGTCATGGCAGACGCCCGCGCCGTAAACGAGGCTGGTGCGTTCTCGGTCGTTCTGGAGAAAGTGCCCCAAGGTCTGGCGAACCAGATCACCGAAGAGATTGCGATCCCGACCATCGGCATCGGTGCATCTGCGGGGTGTGACGGGCAGATTCTGGTCGTGGACGACATGGTTGGCTTTTTCACCGCCTTCAAACCCAAATTCGTCAAACGCTATGCCGAGCTGGGCCCGTTGGCGGAAGCAGCCATCGCAGAATACGCCGCCGAAGTCCGCGCGCGGACCTTCCCGGCGGACGAACATGTCTTTGCCGATCAGGCTCCGGCCAAAGGACAAAAGACATGACCGCACCGATTTTGCGCTCTCTGGCCGAGCTGCGTGCCAACACCACCACATGGCGCCGAAACGGTGAGGGGATCGGCGTGGTTCCGACCATGGGTGCGCTGCACGAGGGGCATTTGTCACTGGCGCAGGCTGCGAAACAGGGCTGCGACCGGGTGATCGTGACGATTTTTGTGAATCCCAAGCAGTTCAACAATCCCGAAGACTTGGCAAATTACCCCCGCACCGAACATGAAGACGCCCAAAAGCTGGCCCCGTATGGTGTGGATGCGATCTATGTACCGGACCCGCAGGAAATCTATCCGGAAGGTTTTTCGACGACGGTATCGGTTGCCGGTCTGACCGACGTGATGGAAGGCCCCTTCCGCCCCGGACATTTCGAAGGCGTGGCCACGGTGGTCGCCAAGCTGTTCCTGCAAACACAGGCGGATCGAGCCTATTTCGGGGAAAAAGACTATCAACAGCTGCTGGTTGTCCGCCGGATGGCGCGCGATCTGAACATCCCAATCGAGGTGATCGGCTGCCCGACTGTCCGAGAACCTTCGGGCCTGGCGATGTCGTCGCGCAACCTTCTTCTTTCCCCCCAAGGGTTGAAGATCGCAGAGCAAATGAACGGCGTCATGCGTCAGGTGGCGGACGATCTGGCCAAGGGAGCAGACTTTGCCATGCTGGCGCAGGAGGCCAAGGAAACCCTGCTGAAGGTCGGGTTCACCGAAGTCGAGTATATCGACCTGCGCTGTGCCGAGACGCTGGAAAGCCTGTCCAGCGCAAGTCAACCCGCCCGCCTGTTCGTCACGGCCTGGGCCGACGGCGTCCGCCTGATCGACAATATTCCTGTCAATCCGGCCTGATTTCTGCACTGGCCCCTTCGCCATTGTTTGCGCTAAAGTCCGGCAAAACGATACCGGGGGAGAGCGGAAATGACCCATATTCTGGCAATCGATCAAGGCACCACATCCTCGCGCGCCATTCTGTTTGACGCGCAGATGCGGCCTGTTGGCACCGCCCAGCAGGAGTTTCCTCAGCACTTTCCGCAGGAAGGCTGGGTTGAACACGACCCCGAGGATATCTGGTCAAGCGTTCTGCACGTGTGCCGCGAGGTGATGGAGACCACCGGTGTTTCAGCGGATCAGATTGCCGGTATCGGCATCACCAACCAGCGCGAAACGACGGTTGTCTGGGACAAACAGACCGGCAAGGCCATCCACAATGCCATCGTCTGGCAGGACCGACGCACTGCCGATATCTGCGCGCGCTACAAACAGGCCGGGTGCGAGGATGACGTCACAGCTCAGACCGGTCTGTTGCTGGATCCTTATTTCTCGGGCACCAAGGTCAAATGGCTGCTGGATACCGTTTCGGGCGCCCGCGAGCGCGCAGAAGCCGGAGACCTGCTGTTCGGCACGATCGACAGTTTCCTGATCTGGCGGCTGACCGAAGGCCGTGTTCATGCAACCGATGCCACCAACGCCGCCCGTACCCTTTTGTTTGACATCCACAAAGGCACATGGAGCGCCGAGATTTGTGACCTGCTGGATGTGCCCCTGAACCTTTTGCCCGAAGTGAAGGATTGCGCCGCGGATTTCGGAACCACCACTTTGTTCGGCGGCGACATTCCCATTCTGGGCGTTGCAGGCGACCAGCAAGCCGCCACCATCGGGCAGGCCTGTTTCCAGCCCGGTATGATGAAATCAACCTATGGCACGGGTTGCTTTGCGCTGCTGAACACCGGCGCGCAGCCGGTTCAGTCGAATAACCGCCTGCTAACGACGATCGCGTATCAACTGGACGGCCGGCGAACTTATGCGCTGGAGGGTTCGATCTTTATCGCGGGGGCCGCAGTGCAATGGCTGCGCGACGCGTTGCAGATCATCGACGCGGCGCCACAAAGCGGCGAACTGGCGGCTCAGGCCGATCCGAACCAGCATGTGGTGCTTGTGCCCGCCTTCACCGGCCTCGGCGCGCCTTATTGGAAACCTGACTGTCGCGGGGCGCTGTTTGGGCTGACGCGCAATTCCGGCCGGGCCGAGATTGCCCGCGCCACGCTGGAAAGCATCGCCTTCCAGACCCGCGACCTGTGGCATGCCATGCAAGGCGACTGGGGCGCCGATGCCGATGTCATCCTGCGCGTCGATGGCGGGATGGCCGCGTCCGACTGGACCATGCAAGGCCTGTCGAACTGTCTCGGCGCGCCTGTGGACCGCCCCGTCATGCAAGAGACGACCGCCCTTGGCGCCGCATGGCTGGCAGGCATGAAAGCCGGAATTTATCCCGATCAGGCCGGGTTTGCGGAAACATGGGCGCTGGATCGCCGGTTCGAGCCAACGCAGGAACAATCCGAACGCGATGCGGCCTATGACCGTTGGCAACTTGCGGTACAGGCTGCGATGGCGTTCTAGCTGTGGTCTTTCAACAAACGCTGTTTCTGCCGTGACCAATCGCGTTTGGCTTGGGTTTCGCGCTTGTCATGGGTTTTCTTACCCTTGGCGATGCCGATCTTAATCTTGGCCAACCCCTTGTGGTTGAAATACAAAACCAACGGCACCAGCGTCATGCCCTTGCGCTGGGTTGCATTCCACAAATCGGACATCTGTTTGCGGGACACCAGCAGCTTGCGACGGCGGCGTTCTTCGTGCTTGAACACCTTGGCCTGCTCGTATGGCGCGATATAGCTGTTGACCAGCCACAGCTCGCCGTCATCGACGGCGGCATAGCTTTCCGCGATGTTGGAGCCACCCGCGCGCAGGGATTTGACCTCGGATCCTTGCAGAACGATACCGCATTCGATGTCGTCCTCGATCGCATAATCGAAGCGGGCGCGCCGGTTTTCGGCGATCACTTTGTAATTCGGGTCTGTCTTCTGCTTGGCCATGACGGGTTGATTTAGGCGGCTTGCGCCGCCCTTGCAAGGCACGGATTTCCAGCCGGGGTCATGATTTGGCAGAAATGATCAGATCCGGGCCAAAAATCGTGTCCGCGTGGCTGTGGAGATATATCTTCAACCAGGGTGTAAACCGGTCCGGGTGGCGTTTCACTTCGGCCAACAGATCGTGATAGTCGATCCAACGGATATCCATGACTTCATCCGGGTTGGGCGCGATTTTCAGCGGGCCGCGGACATGGGCCAGAAAGACGTCGACAACCTCGTTTTCCACCATGCTGTTGCCCACATCGGCGTGATATTCCAGCCGGTGTCGGTATTCGGGATACAGGCCTGTGATCCCAAGCTCCTCATGCAGGCGGCGCACGGCACAGGTGGACGAGCTTTCGTCCCAATCGGGATGCGTACAGCAGGTGTTCGCCCAAAGGCCGGGCGTGTGGTACTTGCCCAAAGCGCGACGCTGCAGCAGGATCTCGGTCCCCCGTACGACAAAAACCGACACAGCCTTGTGCTTGAGCCCCTTTTCGTGAACTTCAAGCTTGTCTACAGGGGTCAACTCACCATCGACCCAAGCTGGGATCATGATACCCATCTGTCCTCTCCTGCTGCCAATCCGCCTGACGAGCCCTGATGTTGATTATAGCTGTTGCCGGACCGGCTTGGCTTTGCGGCGTTGCTTGGCAATCCGCCGTCTGACTTCAAAGTGCGGCTGTTCCACATTGTTATCAATCGCACCAAAGGCCGCAGGGGCTGCGGCCTTTGGTCCTTGTGCAGTGGTGCACAGTATCAGGTGTTATTCACCCGACACGCTTGCGATATAGGCATAGACGTCTTCACCGCCCTTTTTCAGCTTGAAGGTCATTTTCGATTTGGCGGATGTGTCATCCAGATAGGTTTTCAAAAATGCCTTGGGGTCCTGAGCATACTCGACAAAAGTAGTTTCGTCCCAGACCAGACCCTTCTCACCGGCGGCAACGATGCTGTCTCCGTATTTGAAACCCTCAACGGTACCGGCGGTGCGGCCCGCGATTCCATAGAGGTTAGGGCCGGTCTTGCCACCTTTGACGATCACTTCGCCTGCCGGGTCGGCGATCATGTGGCAGGACTTGCATTTGTTGAAGGTTTTCTTGCCCGCCTCAGCGTCGCCTTCAGCATAAGCAGGAAGGGCCAGAAGGCCCATGATTGCGGTAGCGAGGATACGATTCATAGCTTTTGCTCCGATAGAAATTGGCTGCACCGAATGGACCGTCGGCGCAAAAAAGAGTCAACGCGCAGATTGCCGCGCGCGCTTACTGTGCCACTGCGACAAATAGGATGTCCTTAACTTTTGTCATGTACATCGGACCAGCAAGGCAACAGATCGCCCACGGACGGAGTCGCCAGATACACGGCGCGCGCAATAGCTCGCGCGAGGCACAGCGAGGCCGCATGCCCGATGACACCTGGTTCGGTGTCGGTGGCGACACCCCGCGCGCCCGTGCTGACCCCGAATACCAGATCACCATCCCCCGGCGTGTGGGCGGGTACAATAGCACGGGCAATACCGTCATGGGCGGCAACGGCCAGTCTCTGACACTGCGGTTTGGTCAGGTCCGCATCTGTCGCAACGATGGCAATCGTGGTATTGGCCTTGTCCGGCCTCGCGGACTGCATCACCTGCGCTTTGCGACTGACCGTTGGTTGGCCCAGTCCGGCATTGGAATCAGGCCCTAATCCACCGAATTCGCCGTCCATTTCAAATGGGGCGGCCCAGAAATGCCTGTCACCCGGCGTGGTGACACTGCCCAGCGGATTGACTGCAACCAATGCGCCAACGGTAACACCGCTGTCCAGAACAACCGAGGCCGAACCCAACCCGCCTTTGTGCATCGCGGTCAAAGCCCCGGTTCCTGCACCTGCTGTTCCGAGTTCGAACCGGTCCGACGCGGACTCGAACGCCGCACGGCCCAATGCGCGATAGGGATTCTCGTGCCACGCCTTGTCGCCGCCATTCAGCAGATCGAACAGGATCGCCCCGGGCACGATCGGAACCACAGCGGAACCCACCTTAAACCCGCGGCCCAGGGCATGCAGCGCGTCCATGACGCCCGAACAGGCATCCAGCCCGAAGGCCGACCCGCCCGAAAGCACGATCGCATCCACCTGTTCAACGGTCTTGTCGGCGGCCAGCAAATCTGTCTCGCGCGTGCCGGGTGCGCCACCCATCACGTGCACCGAAGCTCGGAGTGGTTGCGCGCCGGTCAGGACGGTGACGCCTGATTTCAAAGGTGCGTTCTGTGCGTTGCCGACCTTCAGGCCGGGGACATCCGTGATCAGGTTTCTGGGTCCGGGGATCATGCAAACCTCGATGGTCGAGCTGGAAAGCGCGCTGGCGCGCGCTGCCTCCGGCGGGGATATTTTTGGCCAGATGAAGAGCGGATCAGATGCATCGGCCTCCGTCCACCTCGAGCGCGGCGCCGGTGATCATGCTGGCCTCGTCCGAACACAGGAAACAGGCGGCATTGGCCATATCTTCGGGGGTTGAAAAGCGGCCCAACGGGATGGTCGACAGGAATTTGGCACGGATTTCGGGCGTATCCTCGCCCATGAAGGATTTCAATAGCGGCGTTTCCCCGGCAACCGGGCAGATCGCATTCACCCGCACGCCGGACGGGGCGAGCTCGACCGCCATCGTTTTAGTTGCGGTGATCATCCAGCCCTTGGAGGCGTTGTACCAGTTCAGGTTTGGGCGCGGCGACAGGCCTGCGGTTGAAGCAACGTTCAGTACTGAACCCGCCCCGCGCGCCTTCATAGGTGGAACCAATGCACGCGCGGTCAGATAGACGGATTTCATGTTCACGTTGAAAACACGGTCGAAATCCGCTTCGCTGACCTCCTCCAGCGGCGTCGGCAGGTGGGTCACACCGGCATTGTTCACAAGGATGTCCAGATGGCCGAAGGTTGAGAAAGCCGCATCCGCCATCTTTTGAACCGAGGCGCCCTTGCCTACATCGACCTGCTGAGCAATCGCCTCGGACCCAAGCTGGGTTGCGAATTCATGCGCGGCATCGCCATTGATGTCAGCGATCATGACACGCGCACCCTCGGCGAGGAACTTCCTTACGATCCCCGCACCAAACCCGGATGCACCGCCAGTGACGATTGCGGTTTTCCCCTCCAGCCTCATGGCGTTACTCTCCTGCACCTTTTGCAGGCCAGACTATCAATGCCCGGACGAGATGCCAGATCAATCTTCGGACACCTTGCCGCGCAGCGCCTTGACGTCGCCCCGCGCCTTTTTCGCCGCAAGCCTGCGTTTGACCGAACCATAGGTGGGTTTCGTCGCGATGCGCCGTTTAGGTTTGACCAGCGCCTTGCCGATCAGCTCGGCCAGCCTTGTTCGCGCAATTTCCCTGTTGCGGGCTTGGGAACGTGTTTCTTCGCATTGAATGATGATCGCACCATCCTTGGTCCAGCGGCGCCCGGCCAGTCGTTTTAGCCGCGCCTTGACCGGATCGGGCAGCGAGGGTGAGCGCGCGGCTTCGAAGCGCAGTTCAACGGCGGTCGAGACCTTGTTCACGTTCTGCCCGCCAGGCCCGGAGGAACGCATGAAGCTCTCGGTCATTTCCCAGTCTTGCAGTGTGATATCGTCAGAGATGCGCAACATGGGCAAGACCATAGCTGGAGCGGGTAAAAACAGAAAGGGCCGCCCCGATGGGACGGCCCTTCGAAAGTTCAGGAGGTCGGGTCGGTTAGATCAATCGACCAGCCGGAGCGTACGCTCGGCCAAGGGCTGCCCTAGCAGGCGGTCCTCCCGGTTGTTCCGACACCTCTCTCCAATCTCTTTCTCGACACTGGATCACCTCCTTTTCTATCTGTTGCGGTTGAAAAGAAGCGTGACACAAGATGCGCCATTCTCAAAGCACTTTTTTACGCAGGCCGTGCAGCGGTCAGTCGCGCAACGATCACCTTGAACGGAATCAGCGCGATCAGAGCCAGCGACAGTTTCACCAACCAGTCGGCAAAGGCCAGCGTCACCCACAGCGGCGCCTCGGGGCCTGACAGCATGAAGGGCACGGGCTCCCACGCCCAATTGATGGCCGCATCTGCATCGGCACCAAAGAAGGTGACCGAGGCCGAGAAGGCGATAGTAAAGAAGATCGCGGTATCCAGCGCTGAACCTACCAGGGTCGAGACCAGCGGCGCACGCCACCATTGACCGCCGCGCATGGCGTTGAACACGGTGACGTCGGTCAGTTGCGCGATCAGGAACGCGGTGCCCGAAGCGACGGCGATGCGCAGCGGCACGGCGGCATAGGTAAACCCGTCGCCCTGAAGCATGATCTGGCTGCCGATCAGCGAGCAGATCACCCCGGTGACGAAGCCCGCGAAAACAACCTTGCGGGCCGGGCCCACACCGTAGACGCGGTTCATAATATCAGTGACCAGAAAGGCCAGCGGATAGGTGAAGGCACCCCAGGTCAACAGGCCGTCAAAGATCAGGAACTGGACCAGGATGTTCGAGGCCACGACGATGGCGGCCATGGCAAGAATGCCGGGAATATAGTTGCGTTGCATTTTGTGATGCCCGTTTTGACAAGGTAGCGGCGACTTGGCCAAGGGACCGTCCCAAGGCAGGCTGTGCGTTTAGACCTTCATCTGCCGTGTGTCAATCGGGCAGCAGATACTCGACCAACTCGGTCCGTTGCAGTGCCAGAAAGTTGTCATCCGAGATCATCGTGGCCCGCAAACGTCCCCGATCATCCCGCCAGATCGACAAGCCTTCTAGGTTGTCATGCGCGCCGGTTCCGGTTTCGAACAGGGTTTCCTCGGCGTTTGGCACGTCGCCTGTCAGATCCCATCGCCGCAGGCGCGAGCGAAATCCGATTGCCGTGAGGTTTCGCTCCAACACGTAGAACCGCCCATCAGGACCGAAATCAGCGGCAACCGGTTTGAACCAACCACGCTGGGGCAGAACAAATGGGGTCGACCAGGTTTGGCCATTCCAGCGATAGACGGGAATATCTCCGTCCGGGGTGCGGTTCGTTTCCGGCAGCGTATACAGCCGTCCGCGCCTGTCGATGGCCAGACCTTCAAAGGACCCGTTGTCGGCGAGATGCTGAAATACCTGCGGGCGAGGCAATACACGCGCCTTCGTGCCCGCTGCGGGGTAATGGGCGACGCGGTGCACCCCTTCGAATGAGATATAGAACCCACCGTCAGGAGCCGCCGCAATCCCTTCGGAATCGCCAACGCCGCCGGACATGAGATGCCCATTGCTGGACAGAACCGGCCATTGCCCCAGAATGCGAAGGCCGGTGATCTCGCCATCAAGACGTTCAATGCGCGCAATCACCAACCGTGCCCGGTCGCTCAGCGCCATCATTTGCTGCCCATTGTCCGAAATGTGCAGCGCCGAGAATCCACCGAACCAATCCGCCTTGTCACGCCATGCAAAACTGCTTTGATGTGTGGCGGTCTTTACATCCACTCCAGGGGCCGCCGTGGCCAGAAACAGTGCCGCACCTACTTGGATTGCAAGACTGAGGCGCATTGCTTCGGCAAATCGGCCAGCACATATTCCCGGCGTTTCTTGGGCGGCGGCGCGTTTGGATCGGGCGGCGGCGGGTTCAGAATGTTACGCACCCATTGTTGCGCCTCGGCACAGCCATCGCCCTTGGGTGGTGCATCCTGGTTGACGCATCCCTTTGATCCTCTTGGGCATTTCAGGCGTACGTGAAAGTGGTAGTGATGCCCCCACCAGGGCCTGATCTTGCGCAGGTAGGCCCGGTTGCCTTTTTCATCGTTGCACATCTGAACCTTCGCACCGGGGAATACGAAGATACGTGCCACGCGCTTGTCCTTGGCGGCTTCGCGCAGTACCGCGTGGTGCTGTTTGGTCCAGTTGCTGTTGACGTAGGCGCCGTTCGAGCGGCGCAGCGATATGGACGAAATATTCTCGCGCGCCTTGCGCGACAGGCGCATGTTGTCACCCGGAAGCATCCAGATATCGATATCCAGCCCCAGCTGGTGCGAGCGATGGCCCGAGGTCATTGGCCCACCCCGCGGCTGGCTGATATCCCCAATATAGAGACCGTTCCAACCCGGCTGTTTCGCCGCAAACCGGCTGAGGTCCTGCACGTAATCGATCGCTTCGGGATGCCCCCAGTTGCGATTGCGCGACAGTCGCATGGCCTGCCACGTGGGCCCGGTCTCGGGCAATTGAACCGATCCGGCCGCACATCCGCGCGAATAACTGCCGAAAGCAGCCGATTTTTGTTGCGAGCTTACCTTCTGTGCCCCGAACAACTGCTTTGCCAAGGGCTGCGCTGATGCCGTATTCGCCAGCGCGGTTATTACCAGTAGTGCCAAAAAACGTAGTAAAATCATCTGCTCTGATCCCCTTCAGGTCTGACCCAGCGCATCAGGAATAGACCCAGAATAAACAACAGAATGATTGGTGACACCCCCAGACGCGCACTGCCGGTTGCGGTTGTTGCAATCCCGATCAACAACGGGGCCGCAAAAGCGGTCGCGCGCCCCGACAGACCATAAAGACCAAAGCTTTCGACCGGGGTTTCGGGGTCGGTGTGGCGCACCATCATCGAACGGCTGGCCGATTGCAGAATGCCTCCCATGCCACCGATCAGCACACCACAGCCAAAGAAGACCATGTCTGGCAGGTTGGATCCGTCAGGCAGGCCGATGCCGTAGATCTGCGTCCGGTCCATCGACACCACTGTGACGCAGACAAAAATCAATACCCAGATCGCCACCAATATCACTGGTTTCGGGCCGTATTTCTTGTCTGCCTTCCCCCCGATCCACGCAAAAACGGCCGAAGCGAGAACGCTGACGATCCCGAATACTCCGATCTTGATCAGATCCCATTCCAACACCAGCCGCGCGTAGACACCACCAAAACTGTACAGCCCGTTCAGTGCGTCGCGATAGAACATGGACGAACCGAGATAACTGGCCAGACTGGCGCGATAGCGCAAGTTAGACACTGATTTCGACAACAGGCGCAGCGCCTCACCCACGCTTCCCTTCCTGTCCGTCGCCGCATCGTCGCGGACCCACAGGAAGTATGGCACCATGAACAGAATGAACCAGATTGCCGTAAATGGGCCGACAAAACGCGTGCCTTCCCGGGTGGCGGCATCCAGACCAAAGGCGGGCGTCATCCCGATCAGGGTTTTGCCGTTTGGCTGTTCCACAAACAGCGCCAGCATGATCGCCAGCGAAATCAGCCCTCCAAAATAGCCAAAGGCAAAGCCCGAGCCCGAGATCTCGCCCACTTCGCTGTCATCGCCCAGATCGGGTAGCTGCGAGTTGATGAAGATCAGCGCATATTCCGCACCTACAAAGCCGAAACCAAAAGCCGACAGCATCAGCCACATGTTCGAGCCATCGGGCATCGTATACCAAAGCGCCGCGGACCCGACCGCATACATGACCGAAAAGGCAAATATCCACGGGATGCGCCGCCCCGAGACATCCGCCATCGCCCCCAGAAGCGGCGCACCAAAAGCGATGATCAGCCCGGTGATCGTCAGACAGTTCGCCCAAACAGTCTGTGCGCGCGCCGCAGCCACCTGCGCATCCAGCCCTTCAGCGGTGAAATACCCGGCGGCGACGCCTGCGAAGTAAGGGCCAAAGACAAAGGTGACCAGAAGGGTGTGAAAGGGCTGGCTGGCCCAGTCAAAGAACCACCAGCCCCAAATGCGCCTGCGCTTGGAAATCTCTGCCATCTCTGCCCCTGTTTATCGTTGCGATTATATGACTGGGCTTTCATTCAAATCGCAAGCGTTGAGTGCCAGACACTTGCTCTTTGTCGCCATGGTGCTTAGGTCTCGGCCAACAAGAATACGGAGAACCCATGCTGTCGCTGATCCAAATCCTGCTGCTGATCCTGGACATTGTCTGGTTCATCATCCTGGCCCATGTGATCATGAGCTGGCTGATCAACTTTCAGGTGCTGAACTTGCACCAACAGCTGGTCGCGCAAATCTGGTACGGGCTGAACCGCCTGTTAGAGCCTATCTATGGCCCGATCCGGCGCATCCTGCCCAATATGGGCGGTCTGGACCTGACGCCGCTGGTGGTGCTGATCGGGGTCTATGCGCTGCGGATCATCCTGATCAACAACGCGGTCTATTTCTACTGACCTCTTGTTCCCCGATTCCGACTGTGTGATTGTCCTTTCAAGAGCAGTCAAATCTTGAAACAGGGCACCCCCGCACATGTTCGACGCCGCGCCTCTGCTGCGAGATGTCTTTGGATTCGATGAATTCCGCCCCGGGCAGGAAGAGATCGTCGATGCCGTAACCGCCGGCCAGAACGTGCTGGCGATCATGCCCACGGGCGGCGGCAAATCCCTGTGTTATCAACTGCCTGCCCTGCTGCGCGACGGGGTCACGGTGGTGATCTCGCCGCTGATCGCCCTGATGCGCGATCAGGTGCGGGGGCTGCAAGAAGCCGGGGTCGAGGCCGGCGCGCTGACCTCGGGCAACACGCCCGAGGAAACCGATGCCGTGTGGGAAGCGCTTGAGGCCGGGCGGCTGAAACTGCTTTACATGGCGCCCGAACGGCTGGCGGCAGGCTCGGCACTGGGCATGTTGCGGCGGATCAATGTCAGCCTGATCGCGGTGGACGAGGCCCATTGCGTCAGCCAGTGGGGCCATGATTTCCGGCCTGATTATTTACGGATCGGAGAGTTGCGGCACGCCCTGAACGTGCCTCTGGCCGCCTTCACCGCGACCGCCGACGCCGAAACACAGGACGAGATCGTCGAGAAACTGTTCGACGGCACGCCTCCGCGCAAGTTCCTGCGCGGCTTCGACCGCCCGAACATCCACTTGGCCTTTGCCGCCAAGGACAGCCCGCGCAAGCAGATCCTGGATTTCGCCGATGCGCGCCGGGGCCAGTCGGGCATCGTCTATTGCGGCACCCGCAACAAGACCGAAGTGCTGGCGCAGGCGCTGCGCGAACAGGGCCACAGCGCCTGCCACTATCACGGCGGGATGGAGGCCGAGGACCGCCGCATCGTCGAAACCCGCTTCGCGCGCGAGGACGGGTTGATCGTGGTGGCCACCGTGGCCTTTGGCATGGGCATCGACAAACCCGACATCCGCTGGGTCGCCCATGCGGACCTGCCGAAATCCATCGAGGCCTATTACCAGGAAATCGGCCGCGCTGGGCGCGACGGCGGGCCGGCCGAGACCCTGACTCTGTTTGGCCCCGACGATATACGTTTGCGGCGGTCCCAGATTGACGAGGGGCTGGCGCCACCCGAACGCCGCATGGCGGATCATGCGCGGTTGAACGCGCTGCTGGGGTTGGCCGAGGCGCTGGAATGCCGCCGCCAGACCCTGCTGGGCTATTTCGGGGAACAGGCCGCACCCTGTGGCAAATGCGACCTGTGCGATACACCGCCCGAAGTATTTGATGGAACAACACCCGTCCGAATGGCCTTGTCCGCGATTCTTCGCACCGAGGAATGGTTTGGCAGCGGTCATCTGATCGACATCCTTCTGGGAAACGAGACCGACAAGATCCGCGCCCGTCGTCATGATGGTCTGTCCACCTGGGGCATCGGCAAGGACTGGTCGCGCGCGCAATGGCAGGCAATATTCCGCCAGATGATGGGGCACGATCTGGTGCGCCCCGACCCCGAACGCCACGGGGCCTTGCGGATGACCGAGGCCGCCAAACCAATTCTCAAGGGCGAGGCAAAGATCAACCTGCGCAAGGACGCCCTACGCAAGGCAACCCGTCGCCCCGCCGTGAAAGCCATGGTGTCCGATGAAGATGCGCCCTTGCTGTCGGCTCTCAAGGCCAAGAGACGCGCATTGGCAGAATCCGCCCGGGTCCCGGCTTATGTCATTTTTCCGGATCGTACCCTGATCGAAATGGCGGAAAAACGCCCCATGACGCTGGACGAGATGGCCCGGATCGGCGGCGTCGGCGCCAAGAAGCTGGAACGGTATGGCGACACCTTCCTTGAAGTGATAGCGGGCGAGGCCCAGGCGTTGCACCCGGCGCGGCGCAAGCTGGCCGGTCGCGATCAGGGCGACATCTATGACCGTTTGCTGGAAGTACAGTCCCAATTGTCCCGCGGTCCCGAGGGGATAGACAAGCCTCTGACCTGCTCGGCCTCGCAACTGGCAAAGGTGGCACAGATGCGCCCGGATGACCTGCGCGGGCTTGAACAGGTGCTGGGCGACCGGCGTCACGAAAGGTTCGGCACCGCCTTTCTGGACGTGCTGCGTGAGGCGGGCTAGATACGCCGGGACAGGTAAGGAAAGAGGGCAGGTATGCTGGTAGTGATTTCCCCGGCCAAGCGGCTGGACTGGACAGAGCGGGATGTTGAAGTCACACAGCCCGATTTTCAGGATGATGCGATCAGACTGTCCAAAACCGCGCGCAATCTGACCCTTGGCGATCTGAAAAAGCTTATGGGTCTGAGCGATGATCTGGCGCGCCTGAACCGCGATCGCTATCGTGCTTTTTCCGAAATGCCAGACGCCGATGCAACGCGCCCGGCCGCGCTGGCCTTTGCTGGGGACACCTATCAGGGTCTGGAAGCAGCTTCGCTCGATCCTGATGAACTGGCATGGGCACAGGATCATCTGCGCATCCTCTCAGGTCTCTATGGTGTCTTGCGGCCACTGGATGCGATACAGCCCTACAGGCTGGAGATGGGCAGCAAGCTGAAAACACGGCGCGGCAAGACCCTGTATGAGTATTGGCGCGACCAGCTGAGCAAAGCTCTGAACACACAAGGCAACATGATCGGCAGCGACGTTCTGATCAACTGCGCCAGTCAGGAGTATTTCGGCGCCGTGGACCCGAACGCTCTGAAATTGCGCGTCATCTCGCCGGTGTTCATGGAAGACAAGAACGGCACTCCGAAGATCGTGAGTTTCTTTGCCAAAAAGGCGCGTGGTGCAATGGCGCGATATGTCATTCAGCACCGCCTGACCGACCCCGATGCCCTGCTGGATTTCGATGCGGGCGGTTACGCGTATCGTGCTGACCTATCGGAAAAGGATAAACCTGTCTTTGTTCGACCTTATTCGTCCTGAGACCCTGACAACCTGATCGATATTTCCTTCCACGGTTCTGGGCCGTGGATCCGAGCAAGGGGCCAGCCCCTCGCGCTCCCCGGGATATTTTCAGCCAGATGAAGTGGGATCCTGTTCGCGGTCACACATGGGTGCATGTTTCTGGGCGAGGTGATTGTCCATGACTTCGCTTACGCCATCCGGTTGGTGTTGCAGGATCATTTGATGAATATGATTTTTGCGCAGCGGTTTCGTCATGTAGTGATCCAACCCCGCGGACAGGATGCCCTGATCGTCACCGGCCATTGCATGAGCAGTTAAGGCGACAATCGGGACATGACGCCCTGTTTCGACCTCGAGCCTGCGGATTTCAGCAGTGGCCTGTTTGCCGTCCATTTTTGGCATCGATATGTCCATGAAGATCAAGTCCGGGTCAAATTCCTGAAACATCTCGACGGCTTCTATTCCATTGGACGCAAATCGCAGATCTATATGCAGGTCTTTGACCATCTTTTTCAGAATCAGCTGGTTGGTAAGATTGTCCTCGGCCGCAAGTACCTTCATGCGCCTTGCTTCCAAGGCCTTGGTTTCTTGGCGGACAGAGACGGGTTTTCGCTGCGTCGAACGACGTTCTGGCGGCGGGGTGTCCTTGAGAGCCACGAGCCTGGAATACAACTCGGCCCTGGGGATCGGCCTCTGCAACACACCGTCGATCAGTTCGCGGGCTGGGTGCGTGTGGATCAGAGATGGATTTGCAGACATCACGATGACCGAGGCGTCGCCCCACCCACGGTCTTTGAGGGTGACGGCAAGATCCAAGCCATCCATATCCGGCAGATCATGATCGCACAGGACAAGTTCAATCGCGCCATGCATTTCTGCCAGCGCCTCGGCCCCTGACGCGCAAACCGTCACTTTGGCCCCCAAACGGCCAAGTTGTTTCGCCAAAATGGCCCGGTTTACGGCCAGATCCTCGACCACCATGACATGATTCACACAATCCGCCAGTTTCGGAGGCTCGGGCTGTGGGCCTTCTGCCGTGGGCAGCGACACCCTGAACCCGAAACAGGATCCCCAACCCGGTTCGCTTTCGACCCAGACTGAACCGCCCATCATGGTGATCAGGCGCCTAGTGATCGCAAGACCCAACCCGGTGCCTTCAAATTGGCGATTGCGTTCATCTTCGACCTGATTGAACTCACCAAAAACGTGGTTGATCTTTTCTGCATCGATACCGATGCCGGTATCTTCGATGGCAACATGGATGTCGCATGTCTGAGCCTGGGCATGCGGAACGCCTGTCACACGGATCAGGACATGACCTTCCGTGGTGAATTTGACTGCGTTGCCGACCAAATTGGTCAGAACCTGCCGTATTCGGCCCGGATCGCCCACAAAAAGGGTGGGCAGGAACAGGTCGTAATCCACAAGCAACGTGAGCCCCTTGTCACGCACGCTTGGCTGCAACAGCATCGCGACTTCAAGAATGCAGCGCTCCAGATCGAAGGGTTCAGGGTGCAGAACCAGCTTGTCCGCCTCGATCTTGGAGTAATCAAGCACGTCGTTGATGATAACCAACAATGCCTCACCCGAATTGCGGATCGTGTTGACATAGAGCCGCTGTTCTTCGTCCAGCGGAGATTCATCAAGCAGTTCGGCCATACCCACGATACCATTCATCGGCGTGCGGATTTCGTGGCTCATATTGGCGAGAAAGGCTGATTTGGCCCTGTTGGCCGCTTCCGCCCGTTCGCGGGCAACCTTCAGTTCTGTTTCGTGCCGGACCGACGCGGTGATGTTGAGTGCCAGGCTGACCACGTCACCACCGCTGCCACGCTGATCAATCAGGCGAATGTAGTGACCGTTCCACAGCAGCATGACGATCGGAGTTGGATTGGCCCGATTCCAGCGTGCCTGCATTCTGGCCTGCCATTCCTCGGCAGTTTCGTCACCGGTATCGACAATTCCTTCGGTGGTCAGCAATTGCAGAATGCGCTGGTAGGAAATCCCTGGCGCCACCTCATCCAGCCCTTCAAACACGCTGAGATATGCAGCGTTTGCGCTGATGAGCCTGCTGTCGCCGTCAAAGAATGCAAACCCGTCCTGAATGGTCTGGATCGAATGCCAAAGGCGGCGTTCGGCAATCTCGATCTTGGCATGAGCAACAGAGAGATCGGATTTGACCTTTTCGTTTTCCCCACGAACAGTTTCGACTTCGGCCTGAGTTTCACCAATGCGCCTGGTCAGCGCCATGGCGTGTTGGCCCAGTTTGCGATTGGCGGCCGAAAGCTCGGCCTGTTTCAAGGCAAGCATTCGTTCGGCTGCCAGACGCGCACGCCGTTCCTGTGCCAGTTTGTTTGCAAGACTCATTTTGATCGATTCCGGGACGTTCGGATTTCAGCATCGCGACAGAGAATGAAAAACTGTTTAAGCCGTTGCGCTACAGGCGCGCGCCATGCAAGGTTGAGCCCAAAGAGGAGAGCACGATGCACCGCTTTGTTTTTATTTCAATAACTTACATAATTGGCCTTCTGATCCTTCCCGCCGCCGTTCTGGCGCAGAGTGCGGTGCCTGAGTTCCGCTATGTCACCTCTCGGGACACGGATTTTTACGGGTCGGATCTGGATCCGTTGTTCGACACCGATCTGAAGTCCTGTGTTCAGGCCTGCTCGGCCAACGCGCAATGTACGGCGTTCACCTATAACACCCGTTCCGATGCCTGCTTTCCCAAAAGTGGCGTGAACAGACAAGAGGCGTATCAAGGCGCATTGTCCGCGCAAAAGGTGCCAAGCAGCGAACAGACTCTAATCTTGGGAAAAACGCGCGCGCAAGCACTGAGCGTCCTGAGTTCTGACGATCTGGATCACGCAAGAAAACAAGCCCGCGATCTGGGATTCCTGCACCCGGCAGGGGGGTATGATCTGCGGGCCGTTCTGGATGCGGCGCGCGACGCAGGCAGTGTCGCACAAACGATGCAGTGGACCGGTGTCGCCGTATCGCTCAGCGACCGCGCGGATCTTTGGGTGGAATATGCGCACCTGCTGCTGGCCATGAACCCTTCGGGTTGGAACGAGCGGCGCGACCTGCGCAACCGCGCGCTGAATGCGGCGATCAATGGCTATCTGCGCGCCGAAACCCCCGGCACCCAGATCGCTGCTCTGATGACCCTTGCGGAAGCCCTGGAAGAGGTTGAGCGCGGGCGCGACATGATTCCCGTTCTTCGGTTGGCCGAGCAGGTGCAGCCGCGCGAAGACGTGCTGACCGCATTGGACAAAGCCATCGGCAAATACGGTTTCCGCGTGGTCGACAGCTCGGTCGAAAGCGATGCGGCAGCCCCCAGGATCTGTATCGAATTCTCGGAATCACTGGTCAAGGCCGGGGTCGACTATGATCCCTTCGTTCAACGTGACGCCGATGGGCTGGTCGTGCAGGCCGAGGACAGCCAGCTTTGCATCGATGGGGTCGCGCATGGCCAGCGTTATCGCCTGACATTGCGCGAAGGCTTGCCTGCCGCCTCGGGCGAAGCACTGAATCGCAGCATCGAACTGACCCATTATGTACGCGACCGGACGCCTTCGGTTCGGTTTCCCGGACGCAGCTATGTCCTTCCGAAATCTGCCAACGCGGCCTTGCCCGTCGAAACGGTCAATGTCACCGAACTGGACCTGACCCTGCGGCGGGTCAGTGACCGGAACCTGTTGCGGGCCGTGCAACAGGACTTTTTCGGCCGCCCGCTCAGCGAATGGCAGGAGGAAGAATTCTCGGACCAGATTGCCCAGGACATCTGGACGGGTACTGCCGAGGTTTCAAACCAGTTGAACCAGACCATGACGGCACGTCTTCCCATGGCCGAAGCGATCTCGGATCAACCTGCCGGTATCTATGCATTGACCGCCCGCGTTCCGGGGGCCGATCCCTATGACGATCCCGGCGCAACGCAATGGTTTGTGCTTTCTGATCTGGGGATCAGCACCGCCCTGGGCACTGACGGGCTGCACGTGACCGTGCGCGGGCTAAGCGACGCGGCACCGCGCGAAGGTGTCGAAGTTTCGCTGATCTCAGGGGCGAACGCCGTCATCTCATCGGCACAGACCGATGAAACCGGCTATGCAAGGTTCGATCCGGGCCTGACACGCGGCACAGGGGCCAGTGCGCCTGCTCTGGTGACGGCGGCAATCGATGAGAGGGATTTCAGCTTTCTCTCGCTGACCGATCCTGCCTTTGACCTGTCGGATCGCGGCGTTGAAGGGCGCGCACCGGCGGGGCCGGTCGATGTCTTTCTGACCACCGACCGAGGTGCCTATAGGGCCGGCGAAGTAATCCATGTCACCGCCCTGTCCCGGGATGGCAAAGCGCAGGCCATCGAGGGCCTGCCTCTGACGGCGATCCTGTATCGCCCGGACGGGGTGGAATACCGCCGGTCTGTCTCGGATGGCGGTGTTGCCGGGGGCCATGTCTTTGCCCTGCCCGTGGCCGCAGACGTACCGCGCGGCGCATGGAAGATTGAAATCAAATCCGATCCAAAAGGCGATGCGCTGGCGCGTCAGACCGTTCTTGTCGAGGATTTCCTTCCCGAACGGATCGATTTCGAACTGACCCTGTCCGACGCACCCCTGCGCCCCGGCGACAGTCCACCGCTCGCGATCGACGCGCGCTATCTGTTTGGAGCGCCGGGGTCGGACCTGAGCATTGACGGGCAGGTCATCGCCCGCCCGGCGAACACGGTCCCGGGCTACGACGGATATCGCTTTGGCCGCTATGATGCAGAAACCTCGATCAAGAGCACATATTTCGGAGACACGCGCACAGACGCAACCGGGCACGCGACCGTGGCGGTCAAAGTCCCCGTGTTAGAAACTGAAGGAAAGCCAATCGAAGCTGAAATCATCGCCCGGCTGGCCGATGGCTCGGGCCGCCCGGTCGAGCGTCGCCTGACCGCGCCCGTCCTGCCGCCGCACCCTGTTATTGGTGTCAAACCTCTGTTCGACGAAGTCATCCCGGAAGGCACCGAGGCAGCGTTCGAGATCGTTGGCCTGTCTCCTGAGTTGACGCCCGTTCCGATGCGTCTCCGCTGGACGCTGAACAAGATAGAAACGCGCTATCAATGGTACCAGCTTCACGGCGACTGGAACTGGGAACCGACAACGCGCCGCAGCCGTGTCGCCACCGGCGAGGTGGACGTCCTCTCTGACCCTCTGACGCTGACGCAACCGGTGGAATGGGGGCGCTATGAACTGGTGGTGCAGCGAGTTGACGGAACATATTCCGAAACCGCCGTCGATTTCTATGCGGGCTGGTATCAGGCCGCCGATGCATCGACCACGCCGGACCGGCTTGAAATGTCGTTGGATCGCGACAGCTATCGCATCGGGGATACGGCGCAGTTGCGGATCGTGCCCCGCATGGCCGGTGTCGCTCAGATCGAAGTCCTTTCGAACCGTCTGATCCACCGCCAGATCGTGGAGGTGCCCGAAGGGGAAACTCTGATCCCGATTGAAGTGACCCAGGATTGGGGCGCCGGGGCTTATGTCACCGCAACCGTGATCCGCCCAATGGATGTTGCAGCCGGTCAGAACCCGGCGCGGGCGATGGGCGTTGCCCATGCCAGCATCGATCCAGTGGACCGCAGACTTTCCGTAACTGTCGACGTGCCCGAGGTCACCGCACCGCGTCAGACGCAAAAAGCCCGTATCAGGGTCGAAAATACCGTGGACGATGAGCCGGTCTGGCTGACGCTGGCCGCCGTCGACGTGGGCATTCTGAACCTCACCGGGTTCAAAAGCCCGGACCCGCAAGGATACTATTTCGGGCAGCGCCGTCTGGGTGTTGATCTGCGGGATGTCTACGGGCGACTGATCGACGGCATGAACGGAGCCATGGGCACAGTGCGCTCGGGCGGCGACAATGACAGCGGGATGCGTCGCCAGTCTCCGCCACCGACACAAGACCTGATGGCCGTGTTCAGTGGCCCGGTCGAGATCGGCGCGGATGGAGAGGTTGAGATCGACATTCCCCTTCCCGCCTTCAACGGAACTGTCCGGCTGATGGCCGTCGCGTGGTCGCGCAAAGCCGTCGGTCAGGCCGAAGCTGAAATGATCGTCCGCGACCCGGTGGTCGCTACCGCCAGCCTTCCGCGCTTCCTTGCCCCGGGCGATCAAAGCCGGATGCGTCTTGAGATCGTCCATGCGGATGGCACACCCGGAGAAATGGCACTTGGCCTGACCGCCTCCAAGGGTTTGGAACTGGGCGCGGCACCGGCCAGCTTTTTGCTGGAGGACGGTGGCAAGGCGGTTTTCGAGATCCCGATCACGGCCAGCGCCATCGGCGATCCTGAAATCAGCGTATCGATCACCACACCTGATGGGCGCGACCTGTCGCAAACCCTGCGCATGCCGGTGCGGGCCAATGACCCGGTGATTGCACAGACGCGGCGTTTTGCCTTGGGCGCAGGCGATAGCTTCCTGTTTTCGCAGGATGTGTTTGACGGGTTCCAGCCGGGTTCGGCCAAGGCCATCCTGTCCGCCGGAGCATTGGCCAAATTCGACACGCCCGGTCTGCTGGATCAGCTGCACCATTACCCCTATGGCTGCACCGAACAGATCACCAGCAAAGCGCTGCCGTTGCTGTATCTGTCATCCGTTGCGCAAGCCACGGGGCTGGGGGATGGCCCGGTTGTGGATCAACGCATCGCCGATTCGATCCGCAGCATCCTGACCCGTCAGGCCGCAAACGGCGCCTTTGGCCTGTGGCGCGCAGACAGCGGGGATTTCTGGCTGGACGCCTATGTGACCGACTTCCTGTCCCGTGCCCGCATTCAGGGGCATCTCGTGCCGGACCGGGCGTTCGCTCAGGCGATGGACAATCTTCGGAACAGGGTCAATTACGCGCCTGATTTCGACGAAGGCGGTCAGGACATCGCCTATGCCCTGATGGTTCTTGCGCGGGAAGGCGCGGCCTCGATGGGCGATCTGCGCTATTACGCGGATGTCAAAGGGGATGCCTTCGACACCCCTCTGGCGGCGGCGCAACTGGGCGCAGCTCTGGCCTCTTACGGAGACCAGACTCGAGCGGATGCGATGTTCAACCGTGCCGCGCGGATGCTGGATCGGCAACAGAACCAGCAACAGAACGTCTGGCGCGCTGACTACGGCACCCACCTGCGGGACGCAGCGGGCTTGTTGAGCCTTGCAGTGGACGCGGGCAGCGAGGCGATTGACCGCGATGCTTTGATCCAATGGGTGAGCACGGGCCGCGCGCCGCTGTCCACTCAGGAGGCCACGTGGTCATTGCTGGCGTCGCACGCGCTTGTGTCTGACCCAACGGGATCGGGCTTGATGGTCAACGGGGCGCCGGTTTCCGGTCCGTTTGTGAAAGTTCTGCAATCCGGACAGGCGGATGAGATCAACGTCACGGCCGCCGACGGTCAGGCGACGGATATCACCTTGACGGTCACAGGCATCCCGGAGGTTCCGCCCGAGGCAGGCGGCACCGGCTATGCAATCGAACGGCGGTATTATTCGATGGATGGCGATCTGATCGATTCAGAACGCTTTGCCGTGGGTGATCGGTTCGTCACCGTACTGCAAGTTACACCGTTCGAAAACGACGGTGCGCGGCTGATGGTGAACGATCCACTGGCCGCCGGGATCGAGATTGACAACCCAAGCCTGCTGCGCTCGGGCGAGGTCCGATCGCTGGACTGGCTGGATCTGTCCGACGCCACCCATACCGAGTTCCGCTCGGACCGGTTCCTGGCCGCCGTTGATTTGTCCGGTCGTGAAACCGTGACGCTGGCCTACGTGGCGCGCGCCGTGACACCTGGCGTGTTCCAACATCCGGCGGCCTCGGTCGAAGACATGTACCGCCCGCAGAACCGGGCGCGGACATCTACCGGACGGGTCGCGATCCAGTGACCGGACTTGCGCCATACCCTTGTTTGGGTGGTCGTCATGCCTAAGCGGTCGCGGCTCTTGTTTGCGCTGGCCGGAGCACTCTACCTGACGGCGCTGGCACGGGATGGTGTTGACCGCTGGGTCGATGCCACAACCCTGCCTTCCGTTATGGCTGAAACTCCGGTCGAGATGCGGGACCGGAATGGCGACCTTCTGCGGGCGTTTCCAGTTGAGGATGGCATCTGGAGGCTGCGGCCCGGCGCAGTTGACCCTGATTTCATCGCTATGCTGATCCGGTACGAGGATAAACGGTTCTGGACCCACGCCGGAGTGGACCTCATCGCGATGCTGCGGGCTGCCGGGCAAAGCCTGTGGAACGGGCGTAACGTGTCGGGCGGGTCCACTCTGACCATGCAGGTGGCGCGGTTGATCGAAGATGGTCCAACCGGGCGCTGGAGCGGGAAATTTCGCCAGATCAGAGTCGCATTGGCGTTGGAGCGGCGTCTGAGCAAACAGCAAATCCTGAACCTTTATCTGACCCATGCCCCCTATGGTGGCAATCTGGAAGGGCTCCGCGCCGGCGCCCGCGCGTGGTTTGGAAAGGACGCCACCCGGCTGACGCCCGCGCAAAGCGCCCTGTTGGTTGCGTTGCCGCAATCCCCCGAGGCCCGGCGCCCGGATCGCAAGCCCGAGGCTGCCCGGCAGGCCCGCGACCGGGTTCTGAACAGGCTGGTGCGCCACACCGTCCTGACCGATGCCGAAGCGCGCGCGGCCATGACCGAGCCTCTTCCGGATCGGATGAATCCGTTTCCGCGTCTTGCACCTCATCTGACTGACCGCGTGAGGCGGCAAGCACCCGCAACACAGGCCTTCGATCTGACTCTGGATGCCGGATTGCAGGCCCGGCTGGAAACCTTGGTGGCCCGGGCCGCCAACCGCGTCGGACCACGCGTTTCCGGGGCTCTGATCGTGGCCGACCATCGCAGCGGCGAGGTTCTGGCATCGGTCGGATCTGCCGGGTACCAAGATGCCCGTCAGGGGTTCGTGGATATGACCCGGGCCGTACGGTCGCCCGGATCGACCCTGAAACCTCTGGTCTACGGGCTGGCCTTCGATCAGGGGCTGGCCCATCCCGAGACCCTGATCAGCGACAGCCCCGTGATGTTTGGCCGATACGCACCGCGCAATTTCGACGGCGCCTTTCGTGGCGATGTCCGGGTGCGGGACGCCCTACAGCTGTCGCTGAACATCCCCGTCGTGCGCCTGACGAATGAGCTGGGCCCCGCTCGGTTGATGACAGCATTGAGGTTGGCCGGATCAGAGCCACGTCTGAATGGCGCAACACCCGGATTGGCGATTTCTTTGGGGGGCGTGGGGTTGAGCCTGCACGATCTGGTGCAGGTTTACGCCACTCTGGCAGCTGGCGGCACAGGCCCGATCTTGCATCATGACGTTCTGGCAGACGCCCAGCGCACCCGGCGCGTTCTGTCGGAAACCTCGGCCTGGCAGGTTTCGGACATTCTGGCCGGGCTTGCGCCACCGGCAGGCGGTGCAACAGGGTCGCTGGCCTACAAGACCGGCACGTCTTATGGCCACCGCGATGCCTGGGCCATCGGCTTTGACGGGCAGCACGTCATAGGGGTCTGGCTGGGCCGCGCCGATGGAACGCCTGTTCCCGGTGCATTCGGGGGCGACCTTGCCGCACCCCTGTTGGCCGAGGCTTTCAACCTGTTGAAACCCGATCTAACGCCCCTGCGCCCACCGCCACCTTCGACCTTGCTTGTCGGCGCGGCCCAATTGCCTCAGCCGTTGCAGCGATTTCGCCCCCGCACGACAGCTTTCAAGGATGATCCCTCGGCACCGGACCTGCTGTTCCCGCCCGATAACGCCGTATTAGAGACGTCAGGAGCACCTCTGACGGTCAAACTGCGTGGCGGCGTCGGGCCGTTTTCCGTACTGGCAGATGGCGTGCCGGTGCTGACCGGGCAGCGGCGACGAGAGTTCGAAATCCCAAATCCGGGGACCGGCTTCACCTCACTTGTCGTGGTGGATGCGCAAGGTCAATCCGACAGGGCGTCAATCAGGATCGATTAGCGCCGCCCCTCGCGCAGCCAACCACCCAACAGGAAACCTCCTGCCAACAGCAAAACCAGCCAAGGTGGCAGCAGACCCGCCTGGGTAACATCCCGTGTCTCGTAGGCATCGCGCGGGGTCAGACCGATCCAGCCCCGACCAGCCGCCGGGCGCCCGGCGCGCACGTTGCGGATCGACGGCAATCCATCTTCCACCCGGATCACGCCGCCCCGCATGCCGGCCAGAACCGGTTCAAGAACATCCCCCGTAGCGATGGTGCGTTCAAACTCCTTCGGCGCGGCGGGACCAAGCCCGATCACGGCCATGTGGTCACCTTCCTGCAAACGGTAAAGACCAATCTCGGGCCCATAGTATTGCGCTTCGAACCGCCCCGGAGAGACCTCCTGCAAGGTGATTTCCAGCGTTTCGCCGTTCGGGCGCGTCACAGTCACCGGACCCACATCATCCCCAAGCGTCTGTCGAATGATGCGCATGGACTGGCCGTTGGCTTCGGCCCACAGCGCCTCTTCCTCGAGTTCGGGTTCCTTCATCATCCAATGGGCCAGCCTGCGCAAAAGTTCCAGTTGCGGACCGCCACCTTCAAAGCCACGGCTCCACAGCCAGGCATGGTCCGATGCCAGCATCGCAACACGCCCTTCGCCCACTCGGTCCAGAACCAGCAGGGGGCGTTCGTCAATGCCCGTCATCAGAACCTCGCCCGAGCGATGGTTCACATCGATCTGGCGCAACCAGGCCCCCCAATCCTCGGAATCGCCAAGATTTGTTGTCACCGGATGGCGCTGACCCAACGCGCTGACCTTTGGAACAAAGCGTTCCTCGAAGACACGCGCGGAAGGTTGCGCTGGCAGGATGGGCGCCAGCGGCGACCGAAAAATGCTGTCAGCTCCGGCGAAATCTGGACCGGCGGCAATCAGAACGGCGCCGCCGTCATTGATATAACTGGTGACGTTGTCCAGATAGATTGCAGGCAGGATGCCGCGCCGCTTGTAACGGTCGAAGATGATCAGATCGAAATCGTTGATCTTTTCCAGAAACAACTCGCGGGTCGGGAAGGCGATCAAAGACAATTCGTCCACCGGCACGCCATCTTGTTTCTCGGGCGGGCGCAGGATGGTGAAATGCACCAGATCGACCGAGCTGTCGGATTTCAGCAGGTTGCGCCATGTGCGCCCGCCCGGATGCGGCTCGCCCGAGACCAGCAGAACGCGCAGGCGATCCCGAACGCCGTTCATCTGGATCAGCGCGGTGTTGTTGCGGTCGGTCAACTCGCCTTCGGCCAGGGGCACGGAAAACTGGATCACGTTGCGCCCGCCATGAGGCAGGGTGACAGGCAGTTCGACATCCCGACCGATTGGTATACTCAGCTGCTGAGGCTCACCACCATCCACGGAAATCTCCAGCGGCGCTGTCGCGGCACCCGCGGGGGCTGCTCCGCTGTCTTCAACGCGCAGGGTCAAAGTCACCGATTCACCGATGATGGCAAAGGCAGGCGCATTTCGGACGATAAGCCGGCGATCCCAGTCGTCCGCACGCCCGGATTGCAGCAGATGCATCGGCGCTGGCAATTCCGGGACCTGATCCGCATCGTGCACGATCCCGTCCGATACCACCAGAATACCTGCGATGCGCGCACGCGGCTCTTCGGCCAGGGCCTCATTCAGGGCGGCCATGACCTGCGTGCCCTCATCCCCGTCACCGTCGCCGATCCGAATGCGGCGCAGTTCCGTATTGTCGCGCGCCTCAATCTCGGCGGCCAGATCTTCGGCGGCCTGCGCCGTTTGTTCGGCCCGGTCCGAAAGTGTCTGGCTGGCGCTTTCATCCTCGATCATCAAAACGATATCCGTCAGCGGCGCGCGGTCCTCGACTTGATAGACCGGACCGGACAGTGCCGCGATGACAACCAGGGCCGCCAATCCCCGCAGGGCCCAGCCCGACAAGCCGCGCCACAAGGCCAGAGCTACTCCGACAGCGGCAATCGCCCCCACAGCAGCCAAAAGCGGCCACGGGATCAGCGGGTCGAATATGACGGTTCCGGTCATTGTCCCAACCTGTCCAAAAGGGCGGGCACGTGGACCTGATCGGATTTGTAATTCCCGGTCAGCACGTGCATCACCAGATTGACGCCAAAACGATTGGCCAGTTCGCGTTGCCGTTCCCCGGCATACCCACGACCGACAGGCAAAAGGGCCTGGCCGTTGCGATCCACGGCCCAGGCCCCGGCCCAGTCATTGCCGCCGATAACCACCGGTGTCACGTTGTCATTGAGGTTGCGGAATGGCATCCCTTCGATCTGTTCTGCATCCCCGGGTGCAGCTTCGACCCAGACTTCTGCGCCGGAATAGCGGCCCGGGAAATCCTGGAGCAAATAAAATGTTCTGGTCAGGACGTGATCGCGGGGAATCGGCTCTAATGCAGGGATATTCAGCGGTCCGGCCAGTTGCTGCAACTTGCGGCCATTCGGACTGGATGCGCCGAAACCGGCAATATCTGCATCGCGCGTATCAAACAGGATCATCCCACCCGAACGCAAATAGGCGTTCAGTTTGATATACGCCTCGGCCGAAGGTTGCGGCTGGTTCGGCGTGATGGGCCAATAGAGAAGCGGAAAGAATGCCAGTTCGTCTCGTTCCAGATCTACGCCGATTGGGTCCGCCGGTTCGACAGAAGTGCGAAAGAACAGGGTTTGCGCCAAGCCCCGCAATCCGGCCTCGGCAATATCGTCCACCTGCGTCTCACCGGTCAGCACATGCGCCAGCACAAGCTCGTGCGTTGCAGCGAGGGCAAATTCGGTATCTTCGGGCGTCTGCGCCTGTGCGTCCGGCACCAGCAGAAAAGCGGCCAGCGCGGCAGCCGCCGTTCGCGCCAGGCCCAGCCTGCCCGACAAGGCCAGCGAGGCAATCACGTCAACCGTCAGCAAGATCAGCGCGAGGCTGAGCAACAGGCCACCAAGCGGGGTTTCCGTGCTGACCTCCTGCCCTTTGATCGGCACATTGGCGGGCCAGGTCACCGGGCGCAGCTCGGTTTCTTCCGAAACCACGTTCAATGCCAGCTTCTGCTTTCCGCTTTCATAGAGACCCGGACGCAAATCTGGCCCGATCCGGCCCGAGATCAGCTGAACGCCATCCACACCGGCCAGAGTTCCGGCATCTGACAAGGCGCCAAACCCGTCCATGATCTGAACCGGCTCCCACGTGGTGCCTTGCAGTTGCGATTCTTGCCGCGACTTGGCTGCCGAAGCCACGGCCAAACGATCCAGCATCTCGACGAACAAACCCGACAACGGCAGGCTGGACCATTCGGCATCCGCAGTGACGTGAAACAGCACCACCTGCCCAAGCCCCAAAGCCTTGCGTGTTACCAACGGAGTCCCGTCAGACAGCGAAGCAATCACGCGATCCGCCAAGTTAGGGTCTGGTTGCGCCATGACTTGGGTCGAAACAACCACGTCCTTTGGGATATCCAGGCCGAAAAACGGAGAGCTTTCGGAGAATGGAGCCAGCGTCTTGGCTTCGCCCCAGCTCATCGCACCGCCGACGGATCGTCCACCGCTGCGCAGCCGCGCCGGCAACAGGGTGTCTTCGGTATCCCTGCCGAGATCGCTGGCCGCCATGCGCGGACCGGCAAAACGCAGCAGAAGCCCGCCCTGTTCGACCCATTCGATCAAAGCGGCCTCTTCCGGCTCCGACATCTGCGCCACGTCCGACAGGACGATCACATCCGGGTTGGCGGGCAGAACCTCAAGCAGGCCGCCATCGACAAAATCCGCGGTCGGGACCAGAACCTGCGTCAGGTAATGGAGGGGTGACAACAGCTCCAGCCCTTCACGGTTGCGGGTTCCGGCAATCAGCGCAACCTCGCGCCGGCGCAGACTGTCATCGGTCAAAGTCACGGCCCCGGCGGACCTTTGGCCCTGAATTTCAAACCGCGTGATACGGGCGCGCAATTCCGACGGCAGCGCCAGATCGGCCTGCGCCGAGGTTTCGCCGGCCTCCAGGGTCAGCTCAACGGAATGCAGCACCCGGGCCGTGCCCGCCGGATCACGGCCTTGCGCCAATACCGTCACGCGGTCTTCCGGTCCGGGGCCCGCGCGCTGAACGGTCAATTGGATCAGCCCGTCCTGATAGGCCGCAGGCCGGATCGCCACGGGCCGGGAGGCCGCCTGATAGACCGTCACATCTCCGCGCGCCTGAAGGCTGGACACCAGTTCAGCGTGGTCTGCATAATCCAGCCTGTCACTGAACCAATGGGTATCAAATCCGCCGTCAACGGCGTTCAACGCGGCAATGATCTGAGCAATCTGATCCGCATTCGGCTGCCAGGGGTTCGGGGTCAGCCCCGGCAAACGCCCACGCCACGCTTCCGCAGCCTGAAATACCGGTGTTTCCGGCTCTGTCAGGCGCAAAATCGCAACCGTTCGGCCCGCGCGCCCGGCCTCCGACAGTTGCGTGTCGATTTGGTCAAGTGTCGCCGGCCAGCGCGCGGCTCCGGCCCAACTGGCGTCCAGCACCAGCAGCAGCGGCCCGGTTCCGGTTTCATCCCGTGACGGGTTCAGAACCGGCCCTGCCAGCCCGATGATGATCGCAGCCGCCGCCAGCATCCGCAGCAGCAGCAGCCACCATGGGGTGCGGTCGGATACGCTTTCGTCGTCCTTAAGGCCCAACAGCAGCGTGACCGCCGGGAACAAGCGGCGGATCGGTGCGGGCGGAACCGCGCGCAGGATCAGCCACAGGATCGGCAGAGTCAGAAGACCCAGCAACACCCATGGCGCGGTAAAGCCGATGCCCGCCAGAACCGTCATCGCGTGCCCCCATCCAAGGCCCGATAAAGCCATAACAGAGCCGCTTGTGCGCTGTCACCCGTGTGGTGCAGGCCCAGTTGCCAGCCCGTCGCTCGGCACAGTTGCCTCAACGCGTCCTTGCGGTGCGCCAGGCGTTCCAGATAACGGTCCCGCAGCTCGGCGGCCTTGAGCGTTTCGTGTCGGACGGACCCTCCGACGCTTTCGAAAATGGTGCGCCCGCGATAGGGAAACGACTCTTCACCCGGATCCAGCACTTGCAGAACCACGCCGCGCACGCCACGGTCGGCGGCTTTGGTCAGGGCAAGTTCAACCTCATCCATGGGGCCCAGAAAATCCGAGATGAACACGGCGCGGGCATGAGGGATCATGGCGCGGTGTTCGGGTGGGGCGTAATCCGCTTGATCATCCTCGGACCAGGCCTGCGCCAGCCGAATGATCTGCGCATTGCCGCGCCGGGGCGGCAAGGTGGTGCCGGTCAGACCTACGCGTTCACCGCCGCGCACCAGAAGGATGGATGTCGCCAGCCCCAACAGCCGCGCGCGATCCGCTTTGGTCGGCAGGGTCTTGTCGGACGCAAACCGCATCGAAGCCCCCTGATCGACCCACAGCATCACGGATTGCGCGATCTGCCATTCCCGTTCACGTACGAACTGCTGATCCCCCCGCGCCGAGCGGCGGTGATCGATCATGCGACGGCTGTCGCCGACCTGTGCCGGGCGGTATTGCCAGAAATCATCCCCCATCCCGGACCGCCGTCGACCGTGGTCGCCCAGAAGAACGGTTCCGGCCAAGTGCTCAGCCCGCGCCAAGAGGGGCGGTAGCCGCGATGCCTCGGCTTCGGATCTTTCGCGAAGGGTCAGCTCGGCATTCACGCCGCGGCCTCGGTCCGGATCAGCCCGACAGCGGTCGAATCAATCAGCTCTGCAAGGCTGTCACCACGCGCCCTTGCCGCAAAGTTGAGCGCCATCCGGTGGCTGAGCACCGGGCGCGCCATATCCAGAACATCCTCGGCATTGGGTGCCAGGCGCCCCTGCAACATGGCCCGCGCGCGCACCGTCATCATCAGCGCCTGCGCGGCACGGGGGCCCGGACCCCAGGCCACGGTTTCGGCAACCCGTTCGGACACACCGGGTTCTTCGGGGCGGAACGCCCGCACCAGATCAAGGATCAGTTCAACGACGGATTCTCCGACCGGCATCCGGCGCAACAAGACCTGCGCGGCCAGCAACTCTTCCTTGCTGAAAATCTGATGCGCATCTTCCTCTTCAACCCCGGTCGTAGCCAGCAGAATATCCCGCTCTGTCTGGCGGTCGGGGTATTCGACGTCAATCTGCACCAGGAACCGGTCAAGCTGGGCTTCGGGCAGCGGATAAGTGCCTTCCTGCTCGATCGGGTTTTGCGTTGCCAGCACGTGGAACGGCGTACCCAATGAACGATCTTCACCCGCCACGGTAACGGTGCGTTCCTGCATCGCCTGCAACAGCGCCGATTGTGTCCGCGGACTTGCCCGGTTGATTTCATCCGCCATCAACAGTTGACAGAAGATCGGGCCGGGAATGAACCGGAAATGGCGGCTGCCATCGTCGGCAGTGTCCAGAACCTCGGACCCAAGAATATCGGCGGGCATCAGATCGGGCGTGAACTGAATGCGGCTGCCATGCAGGCCCATCACCGTCGACAGAGTCTCGACCAGGCGTGTCTTGCCCAAACCCGGCAGACCGATCAACAGGGCATGGCCGCCGCACAAAAGTGCGGTCAGCGTCAGGTCCACGACCCTCTCCTGCCCGATGAAGCGGCGGGTGATCGAGGCCTTGGCCTCTTGCAGCTTGTTTTCCAGCGCTTCGATCTCGGCTACGAGGTCGGCAGGTTCGGTCATGACTTTCCCTTCCGTGGACTATTATGATTGAAGTGTATCGCGCTGAGAGGAAATGGCAAAAGCAATGAGCGGACAAAAACCTGTGAAACCGTCGCCAGATGGTCTGGCGGCATCGGTCAAGGCGGCCAAAACCAACGGTTTACCGCCCGTTCACCTCTGGAATCCTCCGTTTTGCGGCGATCTGGACATCAAGATCGCAAAAGATGGCACATGGAGTTATTTAGGCTCACCCATCAACCGTTTCGAGCTTGTGAAGCTTTTTTCCTCAATTCTTAAGAAGGAAGACGGCAAATACTTCCTCGTCACCCCGGTCGAGAAGGTGGGAATCACTGTCGATGACGCGCCGTTTGTCGCAGTGGATTTCGTCCGGGACGGGGATGGAAAGGACCAGTCCTTGACCTTCACAACCCATGTTGGCGACCGGGCCTTGGCCGGAGCTGATCATCCGATCCGAATTGTAATCGACCCTGAAACAGATGAACCCTCACCCTACATATTGATCCGCGACAACCTTGAAGCTCGGATAGACCGCAAAAGCTTTTACCGCCTCGTCGAGATCGGAACGCACCATGACGGCTGGTTCGGTGTTTGGTCAGGCGGGCAGTTCTTTGGCCTGATCCCTTCAGCCGACCTGAGCTGACCGCGGCGCGCGATCCTGTGCCAGCACGACAGCCATTGCAACAATGCCCGCACCAAATGCCCGGGTCCAGTTCCACTCGTCCCCCAGCATCAGCATGATCAGCATCACGTAGAACGGGGCAACATTGATGTGAAAAGAGGCCAGCGCCACGCCCAGCTTGCCGACGGAGGTGATGAATAATACCTGGCTGAGACCCATGGAGATAAGCGCATAGATCATCAGCATGCCCGCCTGCTGCGTGTCGAACGCAGTTGCAGGCATCACGTCCAGACCAAACTGCGCCGATCCGAAAACCAGCAGCGATGCCATGGCCAGCCCTCCGACGAAGGTGATCGTGGTGCGCCCGGTCTGGCTCAGTTCGGCGAAATCACGGGCGGTTGCCATGCTGGCCCAGCAGAACAGCACCGTTGATCCAACCGCACAGGCCGCGCCCAGACCCAACTGGGCCGGGGCCAAGGCGCTGGTGGCGATCAATCCGCCGACAATCGACACAAGAACGCCCAGCGCAAAATTCCACTTCAGCCGGCGTGTGCCAGCAGCCAATTCAAGCAATGTGGCCACCAAAGGTGCGCAGGAGACGATGATTGCCACCGTCACCGGGTCGGTCAGCTTTTGCGCCAAGATCAACAGGAACATTCCCAACCCGATTCCAAGGCCGCCGACGGTCATTGCATGACCCCAGCGGGCTGAAACAACCCGACGCGGCCCGTCCAGAATCACCCAGACCGGCACCATCACCAACACGGCCAGCGCCAGTCGCGCGGCCAACAGGGCGACGGGCGGCCATGTTTGCAACAGCACCTCGGCCGCCGGAAACCCGGCCGCCCATGTCAGCATCGAAGCCACGGCCAACCCGTTGCCCGACAAGGCAGAATGCTGTCCCGCCGGCGCAGAAAGGCTGTTCCCGCGGACGGGGTCTGGGCTCATCGCCATCGTTTTCAAACCTTCCATTGGCACGGCGTCAGAAAATTGATTCGCCGCAATGCAGGAAGCGTTTCCGATTTCATCGGGTCGATCTGGTCGAATTTCGACAAACTGTCGTTTTCTGTCACTTTCACAGAAATCAACGCGCGGATAAGGTCGGGCCACCTGAAATCCATGGGCCGCCTATGCCAAAATTCGCCGCGAATATCTCATTGCTCTTTGCCGAACTTCCGTATCTGGATCGGTTTCAGGCAGCGGCAGATGCCGGGTTCAAGGCGGTCGAGATCCTGTTTCCGTACGAACTGGCTGCAAAAGAAACCCGGCGTGCCTTGCTGGCCAACGGGCTCGAACTGGTTCTGATCAACGCGCCTCCGCCGAATTATACCGGTGGCGCACCGGGTTATGCCGCCATCCCCGGCGGTGCGTCCCGGTTTCAGTCTGATATCCGCCGCGTTCTGCGCTACGCTCAGGTGCTGCGGCCGGGTTTCATTCATATCATGTCAGGATACGCCGCCGGGACGGATGCGTTGGACTGCTTCGTGCAAAACTTACAGTGGGCCGCCGATTTCGCACCGCAGCAGACATTTACGATCGAACCCCTCAATCCAATGTCCCAACCCGGCTATTTCTTGAACGACTATAATCTGGCGACCGAGGTACTGGGCCGCGTGGATCGCCCGAATGTCGGTCTGCAATATGACAGTTTTCACGCACATATGATCCACGGCGACGCGCTGGCCGTCTGGGAGCGTTTTCACCCCAGCGTTGTCCACGCCCAGATCGGGGCCGCCCCCGAACGTTCTGAACCGGGGCGCGGGCCCACGGATTTCACGCAGCTTTTCGCGGCAATGGATGATGCTGGTTACACCGGTTGGGTCAGTGCCGAATACGCGCCTTCTACCGCTCGAACGGATGCGACCTTGGCTTGGATGCGACATTAACGCCGTTCTTCGGGCTGGAATTAGCAGCCCGAAAGGCGCACATATCGGGCAAGCCGTTTTCAAGGATGACCGATATGATCCCTGCCCGCTTTGCCCATGCCATCTTTGGACTGATCATGTCAGGGCTGATGTCGTGCATTGTCACCGGGATCGCTACGGTCAAGGCAGTGGGGTTCCATCCTGAATTGCTGGGCGACTGGATGGCGTCCTGGGCCTTTTGCTGGCCCATCGCGTTCACGGTGATCCTGGTCCTGGGACCTTCGGTGAAACGTATGGTCGAAGGGTGGGTCAGGCCACAAGGCTGACTTGGGGGGCTGACCCGGCGCTAGTGCGCCTCGGCCCAGTTCGCACCCTGGCCGGCATCAACGCTCAGCTTCACATCCAGTTTCACCGCCGGGTCCGAGGCACCCTCCATCACCTCGCGCGCCACATCGATCAGCGGATCCACGGAATCCTCGGCGACTTCGAACAACAATTCGTCATGGACCTGCAACAGCATCCTGGCGGGCAGCCCATTGATCGCACCCGGCATCCGCACCATCGCGCGCCGGATCACATCCGCCGCCGTGCCCTGAATCGGCGCGTTGATCGCCGCCCGGCGCGAGAATCCTGCATGCGGCCCCTTGGCGTTGATTTCGGGCGTGTGGATCTTGCGCCCGAACAGAGTTTGGACATAGCCGTGCTCTTTGGCAAATGCCACCGTGTCATCCATATACTGTCGAATGCCCGGAAAGCGTTCGAAATAGCGGTCGATGAAACCCTGTGCCTCGGCCCGCGGTATGCGCAGGTTGCGCGCCAGGCCGAAGCCCGAGATGCCATAGATCACACCAAAGTTGATTGCCTTGGCCTGACGGCGGATGTCCGGCGTCATCTCGTCCAGCGGCACGTCGAACATTTCCGACGCGGTCATGGCGTGGATGTCCAGCCCGTCGGCAAAGGCCTGTTTTAGGGTCGGAATGTCGGCGATATGCGCCAGGATGCGCAGCTCGATCTGGCTGTAGTCGAGGCTGACCAGAACATTGCCGGGCTCGGCGACAAAGGCCTCGCGGATGCGGCGGCCCTCCTCGGTGCGCACGGGGATATTCTGCAAATTGGGGTCGGTCGAGGCCAAACGCCCCGTATTCGCCCCGGTGATGGCATAAGACGTGTGCACCCGGCCCGTGTCGGGGTTGATATGGGTCTGAAGCGCGTCGGTATAGGTCGATTTCAGCTTGGACAACTGGCGCCAATCCAGCACCCTGCGCGGCAGTTCATGCTCGGTCGCCAGATCTTCCAAAATATCGGCCCCGGTCGAGTACTTGCCGGTCTTCCCCTTCTTGCCACCTTCCAGGCCCATCTTGTCGAACAGGATCTCGCCCAACTGCGCGGGTGAGCCGACATTGAAATTCTCACCCGCCAGCTCGTGAATTTCAGCCTCTAAACCGGCCATTTTCTGGGCAAAGGCGTTCGACATACGGCTCAGCACGTCGCGGTCGACCTTGATGCCATGCATCTCCATCTCGGCCAGAACCGGCACAAGTGGTCGTTCGAGCGTCTCGTAAACAGTCGTCACCTGCACCCGGTGCAGCTGCGGTTTGAACAATTGCCACAGGCGCAGCGTTATATCCGCATCCTCGGCGGCATAGGCAGTGGCCTCGTCGATCGGCACCTTGTCGAAGGTGATCGCAGATTTGCCTGACCCCAGCAGCGGCTTTATCGGGATCGGCGTGTGGTTGAGATACCGTTCCGAGAGCGTATCCATGCCGTGTCCATGCTCACCGCCATGCATTGCATAGGACATCAACATCGTATCATCGATGGGGGCCACATCGATACCGTGACGCCGGAAAATCTTGGCATCGTATTTCATGTTCTGCCCGATTTTGATGATCGAGGGGTCCTCAAGCACCGGCTTCAGCCGCGTCAGCGCCTCATCCAGAGGCATTTGCCCTTCAGCCAGCGCGTCCGAACCGAACAAATCATCCGCCGCACCATCGCGGTGGGTCAGCGGGATGTAACAGGCTTCCCCGGCCTCGACACACAGCGAAATTCCGACCAGATCGGCGATCATTTCATTCAGACCGGTGGTTTCAGTATCAACAGCGATCCAGCCTCGTTCATGGGCCTGATCGATCCATTTTTGCAAAGCCGCTGCATCACGGACACATTCATACTTTGCCGCGTCAAACGGGATCGTCTCGGCCTCAACTTCTTTGGCCGCAGGCGCCGGAGCGTCGGCGATGGCCGGTGCTTCGGCCCCCAGCTTGTCGGCGATCCGTTTGGTCAGTGTGCGGAATTCCATATCCGCCAGAAAACCCAGCAGGGTCTCGGCATCGGGCTCTTTCACTTCAAGGTCATCCAGCGTGAAATCCAGCGGTGTGTTCTCGTCCAGCTGCACCAGTTTCTTCGACAGTTCGATCTGATCGCGCTTTTCGATCAGGGTCTGCCGGCGCTTGGGCTGTTTGATTTCCTCGGCCCGGTCCAGCAGTGTTTCCAGATCACCGTATTCATTGATCAACAGCGCGGCCGTCTTGACCCCGATTCCCGGAGCGCCCGGCACGTTGTCAACGGAATCCCCGGCCAGCGCCTGAACATCCACAACGCGCTCAGGAGCAACTCCAAACTTCTCGATCACCCCGTCCCGGTCGATGCGCTTGTTCTTCATCGCATCCAGCATCTCGACGCCGTCACCGACCAACTGCATCAGATCCTTGTCGGAACTTACGATGGTCACGCGGCCCCCAGCCTCGCGCGCCTGCACGGTCAGGGTGGCGATGATGTCGTCGGCCTCATAGCCTTCGAGTTCCTTGCAGGCGATATTGAACGCCTTTGTCGCCTCACGGGTCAGCGGAATTTGCGGGCGCAGGTCCTCGGGCATCGCTTCGCGGTTGGCCTTGTACAGGTCGTACAGATCATTCCGGAATGTGTGCGACCCCTTGTCGAAAATCACCGCCACATGGGTTGGCGCATCCGGCCCGGTGTTTCCTTCGACATATTTCTGAAGCATGTTACAGAACCCGGACACCGCCCCAATCGGCAGACCATCCGACTTGCGGGTTAGCGGAGGCAGCGCGTGATAGGCCCTGAAAATAAAGGCCGATCCGTCGATCAGATGCAGGTGACATCCTTTTCCGAAATTGCTCATGCGCGCGCTCCCTGTCGGTCAGGGATGGTTCTGCCACAGGGTCGCGCGGGTGACCAGCCAAGAACGCAGCCTAACCGCCAAACAATCCCGAGAAGACGTCAGAGAAACTGTTCAGCAAAGCCATGATCACCAACACCCCCAGCAAGGCAAAAAATACAAACGCAAAGAACTGGAACAGGATTGCCCCCGTACCTATAACCATTCCGGCGATGGCAGGGCGCCGCTTTTCGTGACGCAGGATGCCAACGGCCGATATGACGGTTGCAAGCCCGCCAAGCATGGCGACTCCGATCCGCAGGAAATCATCCAGGTCGCGGGCGCGGGCAACGGGCTCGGGTTGTTCCATCCCCGCGGCGGCCCTCAGGGTCGATTTGCCGATCTCGGCCGCCAGTTCGCCCAGCGACACACCCGCAGTCTGCTGAGGTGCAAAGGGCCCCGCCCAGAATACGAACAACGCAGCAAACAACGCCAAAGACGCGATGCAGAACCCAGCCCAGCCGAAAACCGGGTTAACATTGTCAGTGGCCGAAATTCCGGTCATCACGTATCCCTGCTTTGGTTGCGCCAAAGCACTAACATGAAAACCGAGGCAAGATTTGGGCCAAACCCGGCTGGTCGGGCAATCAGCCCTGATCACGGCCCTTCAGCACATATTTGCAGTCGCAATACGGGCATTCGACCCAGCCTGTATCCTCGGGGATTTGCAGCCAGACGCGCGGATGGCCCAATGCGCCTTCGCCGCCGTCACAGGCGACACGGGCGGTTTCGACGATCTTGGTTTCCGGCGCTTCGATGGTCACGGCTGGCGATCCTTCTTCGGTTGTCGGCCTCGCGGGCATGTATTAGGTGCGTTTATGAGCGATGAGCAATCCGGGGGCAAGAGCCACATGAGCGATGCGGCAATCAGGATCGAAGGTCTGCGCAAGACCTATCGTGGCGGCAAGGGTCAGCCTGAGAAACACGCGCTGAAAGGCATTGATTTGACTGTTCCCAGGGGCTCGGTTTTCGGGCTGCTGGGCCCGAACGGCGCCGGGAAATCGACCCTGATCAATATTCTGGCCGGGTTGGTGGTGAAGTCCTCGGGCCGTGTGTCGATCTGGGGTTTCGATCAGGATCAGAATCCGCGGCAATCCCGCGCCGCGATTGGTGTGATGCCGCAGGAGCTGAACCTTGACCCGTTTTTCACCCCGCGGGGCGCCTTGGAAGTACAGGCAGGCCTGTACGGCGTTCCGAAATCCGAACGTCGCAGCGATGAAATCCTTGAACTGGTCGGCCTCAGCGACAAGGCCGAGGCCTATGCCCGCACGCTGTCGGGCGGGATGCGGCGGCGGCTGCTGCTGGCCAAGGCGCTGGTGCACCACCCGAAAATCCTGGTGCTGGACGAACCCACGGCAGGCGTGGATATCGAACTGCGCCAGATGCTGTGGGCCAATGTGCGCAAGCTGAACCAGCAGGGCATGACCATCATCCTGACCACCCACTATCTGGAAGAAGCGCAGGAGATGTGCGACGAAATCGCCATCACCAACCACGGTGAAAAGATCGCTCAGGACAGTACCGCCAACCTGCTGGGCCGAATGGACAGCCGGACCATGGTCATTGTTCCCGACACCCCGGTGGTCGACCTGCCGGTGACCGAAGGCGTCGAGGCCAGCTTACGTGAAGACGGCAGCCTGATACTGCAATATCGCAGCGCCCGGACCAGCGCCGAACAGGTTCTGGAATCCGTCCGGGCGGCGGGCATCCGCATCCGCGACGTGCGCACCGAAGAGGCCGATCTCGAGGACGTGTTTCTGGCCCTGACCTCCTCGCGCACCGACGATGCCCCGGCCGACGATCAGGACCAGCCGCGCCGGGGCCTGCACCGGGTCAAGCTTTAAGCCCGGTCGATCCGTGCTTGGTAGCAGTTGTTCCGTGCAGATCTGACGTGAATATAGGCCACGTCCGGGCGGGCAAAAATGTCGCTGACTTTTGCGTTGATCTGATCCTTGGGCGTGATTGCCCCGGTGCCATAAACGATCCGGTCATCTGGTCCATACCCCTTGATCAAATAGTCGGGTGCAGTGGTCAAAATCTCGGGCAGGGCGTCGCCTTCATAGCGCTCGCAAGGCGTTGCGCACAGAAAGATCGGTCCTGTTTCAGCGTAGGGATGTGGCTCTAAAAAGGGGCGATGCGCCAATATCAGCATCTCTGCGCCTTCGGGAATGTTCTTCAGGCAGTGGCGACAGGGGTTGCCGGCCCCCGACGAAACGGCGCGCTCGGGCGCAGCGCCATATGCATCAGGCTGACCTGCCTGAAGGGCGCGGACTTCGTCAGTGGGCAGAGCGGTGATCTTAAACATATGGGTCTCCTTTTTCTGCAACCATGCGCGCCTGGCCTGGTCCAGGCGACCCGTTTCCTGCGCAAAGGACTCGAAAAAGAACAAAACGTGAATATAATGTGGAATCGCCATGTATGCCGAACTGTCGATCACGTCGAACTTCACCTTCCTCACCGGGGCCTCGCACCCCGAGGAGTACATGGAGCGCGCCGTCACCCTGGGCCTGCCCGCCATCGCCATCGCCGATGACAACTCGGTGGCCGGCATCGTCCGCGCCCATACCCAGGCGCGCGAGATCGCCCGCAAGGTCCGTGAGCGCCGCGCGTGGGACGAGCAGAACACGCCCATCGGCCCGCCCTGCCCCGATCACATCCCGAAACCGCCCTCGTTCCCGGTGCATGCGGTGCCGCGCCTGATCCCGGCGGCGCGGCTGATTTTTACCGATGCCCCGCCCGTCACCGCCCTGCCCATCAACCGGCAGGGTTGGGCCAACCTGTGCCGCCTCCTGTCCACCGGACGGCTGCGCGCGGCCAAGGGTGACTGCATCCTGCACCTGTCCGACCTGCTGGAATTTTCCGACGGTCTGCACCTGCTGCTCTGGCCACAGGCGGGCCGCCCAACCGGCGGCGCGAGCGGATGGCGGACACAGGCGGAACAGCTGACGCGCCGCTTTGCCGGTCGCATGCATCTGCTGATTCACCCTCGGTATGATGGCGCCGATAGCGCATTTTTTCACTTGTTAGAGACTGAATCTCATCATCTGAACCTGCCCACAATCGCCAGCGCCGCGCCGATGATGCATCACGGGTCGCGCCGCAAGCTGGGTGATGTGCTGACCGCGATCCGCCTGCGCCGCAAGGTGGACGATCTGGGCCGCGACGCGCTGGCCAATGGCGAACAGCGCCTGCGCTCGGAACCCGAGATGCTGCGCATTTTCAAGGGCTTTGAGGACGCCGTGGCCCGCGCTTATGCGCTCAGCCAGGAACTCACATTCTCGCTGGACGAGCTGCGCTATGAATATCCCAGCGAGGGCAGCGACCAGGAAACCCCGACCCAGCGCCTGCATCGGCTGGCGCATGAAGGGTTGAAATGGCGCTATCCCGCCGGGGCGTCCGAGAAAGCCAAAAAGATGCTGGCGCATGAACTGACGCTGATCGGCAAGCTGAAATACGAACCCTACTTCCTGACCGTCCGCGACATCGTCCATTTCGCCCGCTCGCGCGGTATCCTGTGCCAGGGGCGCGGCTCGGCAGCAAACTCTGTCGTCTGTTTCTGTCTTGGCATCACCGAGGTCAGCCCCGAGATGGGCACCATGGTGTTTGAACGTTTCGTCTCCGAGGCGCGGGACGAGCCGCCCGACATCGATGTCGATTTCGAACATGAACGCCGCGAAGAGGTGATCCAGCACATCTATGACCGCTATGGCCGCGAACGCGCGGGGCTGTGCGCCACGGTTGTCCACTATCGGGGCAAGCGCGCCATCCGAGAGGTGGGCCGCGCCATGGGCCTGACCGAAGATACGATCTCGGCGCTTTCCTCACAGCTTTGGGGGTTTTTCTCGGCCTCGGGGCTCGAGGCACAACGGATGCGCGAGATCGGCCTCGACCCCCAAGACCGCCGCCTGAAACAGACTCTAATGTTGGTTCATGAGATCGACGGCTTTCCCCGCCACCTCTCTCAGCACGTGGGAGGATTCATCATCACCGAGGGTCGGCTGGATGAGCTTGTCCCCATCGAAAACGCCACGATGGAGGGCCGCACGGTCATCTGCTGGGACAAGGACGATATCGACAGTCTTGGCATCCTCAAGGTCGATGTCCTCAGCCTTGGCATGCTGACCTGCATCCGCAAGGCCTTCGACCTGATCGGCCAGCATCACCAGACCAGCTACACCCTTGCCACCCTGCCGCCCGAGGATCCGGTGGTCTATGACATGCTGTGCAAGGCGGACTCGGTGGGCGTGTTCCAGGTGGAATCACGCGCGCAGATGAACTTCCTTCCCCGGATGCGGCCGCGCAATTTCTATGATCTGGTGATCGAGGTCGCCATCATCCGCCCCGGCCCCATCCAGGGCGATATGGTTCACCCCTATATCCGCCGCCGGAACGGAGAGGAGGAGGTCAGCTTTCCCTCGGACGCACTGGGCGAGGTCTTGGGCAAGACGCTGGGCGTGCCGTTGTTTCAGGAACAGGCGATGCAGATCGCCATTGTGGGTGCGGGGTTCACCCCGGAACAGGCCGACCGGCTGCGACGGTCGCTGGCGACCTTCAAGAAGCATGGCAGTGTCAGCGAATTCCGCACCCTGTTCCTGCGCGGGATGCAGCGCAACGGCTATGACGCCGAATTTGCCGAACGCTGTTTCTCGCAGATCGAGGGGTTCGGCTCCTACGGCTTCCCCGAAAGCCACGCGGCCAGCTTTGCGCTGCTGGTCTATGCCAGCGCCTGGATCAAGTGCCACCACCCGGGGATTTTCGCCTGCGCGCTTCTGAATTCGCAGCCGATGGGCTTCTACGCCCCCGCCCAAATCGTGCGCGATGCGCGCGAGCATGGCGTGCAGGTGCGCCCGGTCTGCATCAATGCCAGCTTCTGGGACAACGTAATGGAGCCTGACGGTCAGGGCGGGCTGGCCCTGCGGCTGGGCTTTCGCCAGATCAAGGGGCTGAGCGAGGAAGACGCCAGCTGGCTGACCGCCGCGCGCGGCAACGGCTACCATCAGGTCGATGATGTCTGGCGTCGTGCGGGGCTGGGCCCGTCGGTGATCGAACGGCTGGCCGAGGCCGATGCCTTTGCCGCCTGCAGCCTGACCCGGCGCGAGGCGCTGTGGCAGGCCAAGGCAATTGCCACAGCCAAGCCTCTGCCCCTGTTTGCGCAGGATCTGGAAGGCGAGGCGCTGGACGAGCCCGCCGCCCATCTGCCCCGGATGTCGCTGGGCGAACAGGTGGTCGAGGATTACGTCGCCACCCGCCTGAGCCTGCGGGCGCATCCCGTGGCCCTGCTGCGGCACCTGCTGACGCCGGGGCAGCGCGACAATACCACCTCTGTCACATAACGCCGGAACCGCCTATCTGCCAAAAAACAGAGGTGAAAACAGGCCACCATGACCAGACCAACCCTTCCGCCGCGCTTTCCCGCGACGCCCGAGCAGATCAACGCACAGGTTCGCGCCTTTTACGCCCGTGTGCGGCAGGACGCGGTACTTGGCCCGGTATTCGCCAACCATGTCACCGACTGGCCCGCGCATGAGGAAAAGATCGCATCCTTCTGGCGCAACGCCATCCTGTTCGAGCGCAGCTATGACGGCAACCCGCAGCGGGTGCATATCGAACGACCGGACGTGAAGCCCGAGATGTTCGCCCATTGGCTGGACCTGTTCGAAGAGGTCGCCACCCAGACCCTGCCCCCGGAAACCGCCACCCCATGGGTCGCTCTGGCGCGCCGCATCGGTGTTGGGATGAAAGCCGGGGTGCAATCGGCCCGCCAGCCCAAGAACGCGCCACCGATCCTGCGTTGAGCCCACGTCATGGCTGCCTTGCGATGTTAGCGGTAAATTAGGGGCTATGCGGGTCGAGGAAATAGGGTTAGTCAGAGACACGACAGCCCCTTTTGCGCTGCCCCTTCACATCGACACATCACCCGAGGCCGACCCATGAGCACTCAGAACACCACCCTCCGGGGTCTTGGCTATGCATTCGCGGGCTTTGCGGTCTTCGCCACCCATGACGCGCTGATCAAGGTGCTGGGCGGGACCTACTCGGTGATGCAGATCATCTTTTTTGCCACGCTGTTTTCCTTTGTTCCGATGGCCGTGACGATCTTGACGGACCGGACCACGGGCAACTTCCTGCCGCATCACCCCTGGTTGGTGTTGCTGCGCTCGGGTCTGATGGTCACGGCCATGTCCTGCGCGTTCTATGCCTTTTCGGTCCTGCCCCTGGCCGAGGTCTATTCGTTGCTGTTTTCTTTCCCGCTGATCGTCACGGTCCTGTCGATTCCGATACTGGGCGAAGTCGTCCGGGCCCAGCGCTGGGCTGCGGTTGGCGTGGGTCTGATCGGGGTGCTGATCGTTCTGCGCCCCGGCGCAACGGATATCACGCTCGGCCATCTGGCCGCCCTGATGGCCGCATTCTGCAGCGCCTTTGCATCGGTGCTGGTGCGCAAGATCGGAAACGAGGAACGATCGGCCGTGCTGATCCTCTACCCAATGCTGCTGGCGATCGTGGTCATGAGCCTGGCCCAACCGGCCGTTTATCAGCCGCCGTCCCTGTTGCATCTGGCCATGATGGCGCTGGTCGGCGTGTTTTCCGTGATCGCCCAGCACCTGATCATTCTGGCCTATCGCGCTGCGCCCGCCGGCGTCATCGCGCCCAGCCAGTACAGCCAGATCATCTGGGCCACGATATTCGGCATGATGTTCTTTGGCGAAACGCCCGACATGTGGGTCGCAGTCGGGGCCAGCATCATCATCGCGTCCGGTGTGTTCGTTGTCTGGCGCGAGAGCCGGGCCAATGTGTCGCCGAACAAGCCTGTTCTGCGCGTCCGCTCGCCGCGTTCCGACACCGGCGCCTCAGCGCGACCGGGGTCGTAGGGCGTCTGCTACTGATCTTTCAATCTGATCTTCAGGCCGCCGTTTTCGCCTGTTTCCTCGAACTTCCCGATGGCTCGTACCAAGTCGCTCAGCCGCTTGAAGCCATAGGTTCGCGTGTCAAAATCCGGATAGTTCATGCTGAGCTGACTGCCTAGCCAGCCAAGGCCCGCCCACCCGTCCGGTTCCTCGGATTTGAGCACTACATTCCGGATCAACTGATAAGCATGGTTCAGTTCTTGTTTGGCAGAGGGCTTCTTAGCTTTCTCCGGGGAATCGTTCGCCTGCACCTCCTCCTTTTTTATATTCTCGATGTAGATGAACCGGTTGCAAGCCGCGACAAAGGCTTTGGGCGTCTTTTCCTCGCCGATCCCGAAAACACTCAGCCCCTGTTCGCGGATGCGGCTGGCCAGGCGGGTGAAATCGCTATCGGATGACACCAGAACGAACCCGTCGAAGCGGCCCGAATGCAGAATGTCCATCGCGTCGATCACCAGGGCGATGTCCCCGGCGTTCTTGCCGGTGGTATTGGCGAATTGCTGATGGGGGACGATGGCGTATTCCGCCAGTTTCTCGGCGCTCCAGCCCTGCGGGATACCGCCGGAAAAATCGCCGTAGATCCGGCGCAGACTGGCCTCGCCCAATGTGGCGACTTCTTCGAAGATTTCGGCGACGTGTTTTGCCGGAACATTCTCGGCGTCAATCAGAACGGCAAGGCGTTCTGTGGTGGTGTTGGTCAACTTGGTTTCTCAATTCAGACGTATTATTCTGACCTGAACATAGGGGCAAACGCGGGCGGGTGTAACCCCGCCCGTTCACATTCGGGGTTCAGTAGATCACCACCGACCGGATGCTTTCGCCCTTGTGCATCAGGTCGAAGCCGGTGTTGATATCGTCCAGACCCATGGTGTGGGTGATCATCGGGTCGATCTCGATCTTGCCTTCCATGTACCAGTCGACAATCTTGGGCACGTCCGTGCGCCCGCGCGCGCCGCCGAAGGCGGTGCCGCGCCACGACCGGCCGGTGACCAGCTGGAACGGACGGGTCGAGATCTCGGCCCCCGCGGGTGCGACGCCGATGATGATCGATTCGCCCCAGCCCTTGTGCGCCGATTCCAGCGCCGCGCGCATCACGCCGACATTGCCTGTTGCATCAAAGGTGTAATCCGCGCCGCCCTTGGTCAGGTTGACCAGATAGGGCACCAGATCGCCCTCGACCTCGGACGGGTTGACGAAATCGGTCATGCCGAATTTCTCGGCCATCTCGACCTTGGCCGGGTTCAGGTCGACGCCGACGATCTGATCGGCCCCGGCCAGACGCAGGCCCTGAATCACGTTCAGACCGATCCCGCCCAGACCGAACACGATGGCACGGCTGCCGATTTCCACCTTGGCGGTGTTGATCACCGCGCCAATGCCGGTGGTCACACCACAACCGATGTAGCAGATCTTGTCGAAAGGCGCGTCTTCACGCACTTTGGCCAGCGCAATCTCGGGCAGAACCGTGTGGTTCGAGAAGGTCGAGCAGCCCATGTAATGCAGGATCGGATCCCCATCCAAGGTCGAGAAACGAGAGGTGCCATCGGGCATCAGGCCCTGGCCCTGGGTTTCCCGGATCGCCTGACACAGGTTGGTCTTGGGATGCAGACAGTATTCGCACTCACGGCATTCGGGGGTGTAGAGCGGGATCACATGATCGCCCGGCTTCAGGCTGGTCACGCCTGGGCCGACCTCGACCACAACGCCTGCGCCTTCATGGCCCAGAATGGCCGGGAACAGGCCTTCGGGGTCGGCACCCGACAGGGTGAATTCATCCGTATGACAGATACCGGTGGCCTTGATTTCAACCAGAACCTCGCCCGCCTTTGGGCCTTCAAGGTTCACATCCATCACTTCCAAAGGTTTGCCTGCCTGAATGGCGACGGCGGCACGGGTACGCATGGTACTTATCTCCCTGTCACTTTTGCCCCGACCCTGCGTCAAATACAGGGTGGTTTCAACTGTGCTTTCTTGGCAGGTTGGCTAATTATTTGATATTGCAGAAACGACATTGCCAGAATGAGGAACGCCAATGCACCGTTTTTTACCGATCTTTATCTTTCTGGCGGCCTGCGCAGACACAAGCGTCCCGCAGGATGTCGCCGCCACCTCAGAAGACGCACCTGTTGATCTGGCATTTTGCAAGGGCGAGCCCTTTGCCGAATCCGTTGGTCAGCCCGTTTCAACGATTCAGGCTGGTCTTCCCGAACGGTCTCGTGTTTTGGGCCCGGACGACATCGCGACACAGGATTACCGTATCGACAGGCTGAACGTCTATGTGAACGACGCCGGTGTTATTCAGCGTCTGACCTGCGGGTAAGCGTGGACTCGGCTGGTGATTCTGAATTAAGAACAAAATAAGAACATCAATGATGCCTGCCGATGCCCAAACGCCGAATTCTTTCGCTCTGGTTTCCCCGTCTGGGGGCCGAACGGCTGGTCCGCGCCGCGCGGGGCCTGCATGCCGGGCCTTTGGCCGTTGTGGCCGAACAGTCGAACATGCAGATCGTCACGTCATTGAATGCCGAGGCGCAGGCCGCCGGATTGCGCGTGGGTCAGCCGGTCCGCGATGCCCATGCCATGTGCGCCAGCCTGATCACCCGCCCTCGCAACGCCCCGGCCGAGGCTGCGTTTCTGACCGCGCTGCGCCGCTGGGCGGGCAAGTTCAGCCCGTGGGTGGCCGAAGAGGCCCCCGATGGCCTGATCGTTGACCTGTCGGGCTGTGCCCATCTGTTCGGCGGTGAAGAGGCCTTGCTGAGCGTGCTTGAGACCGACTGCGCCGACATGGGCCTGAGCGTGCAGATGGGCATCGCCGACACGCTGGGCGCAGCCTGGGCGTTGGCGCGCTATGCCGGGCAAGAGGCCACGTCCGATCGCAACGGCGACGCCATCAACCAAGAGGCCCGCGCCACCCGCGCCCGGGCAAGCAAGCGGCGGCACTGGACCAGGGGCGGGGCCGCGCCACAGGTGATGGCGCTGGGCGGTGGCGCGCGGATTGCCGCGCCGGGGCAGGCCTATGGCGCGCTCAGCCCCTTGCCCATCGCGGCGCTGCGGCTGGACGATCAGACCGTGGCGCAACTGAACCGCCTGGGCCTGCGCCGGATCGGTGATCTGCTGGGCCAGCCGCGTGCCAGTTTGGCACGGCGGTTCGGCCGCGGGCTGGTGTTGCGTCTGGATCAGGCCATGGGCAGCGCGCCCGAGCCGGTCTCGCCCGCCCGTCCGCCCAATCACTTTGCGGTGCGGATGACTCTGCCCAACCCGATTGGCCTGGTCGAAGACGTGATGGCCGCTGTCGATCGGATTCTGCCAACGCTCTGCACCAAACTGGAAGAGAAGGGGCGCGGGGTCCGCACGCTGCGCCTGGAAGCCCACCGTGCGGATCAGGCCGCTGAAATTATCGAGATCGGCCTGGCCCGTCCGACCTATGATAAAAACCGTATTTGCCCTTTGTTAGAGATGAAAGTTGACAAGATCGACGCAGGCTATGGCATCGACTTGCTGCGGCTTGAAGCGATCCAGACAGAACCCATCCACGCCCGCACCATCGCCGGTCATGCCGAAGCGCGCCGCGTGGCCCGCAACCGGCTTGAGGGCAATACAGCCGTGGATGACCTGATTGGGAAACTGGGCGCGCGGGTAGGGCTGGACGCGATCACCCGGCGGCATCCTGCGGCCTCTCATATCCCCGAGAAAACGGCGCAAACGCTGGCGGCGGCCTGGTCGGAACCCGCGCGCGACTGGCCTGCCCCGCCGCGCCCCCGCCCCTTGCAGATGTGGCAGCCCGAACCCGTGATGGCCCCGGAAACCCCGAATGTGCCCCGCACCTTTCGCTGGCGTGGACGAGACTGGCAACTGGCACAGGCCACCGGCCCGGAACGCATCGCGCCGGAATGGTGGCTGGATGATCCCAACTGGCGCAGCGGGGTACGCGATTACTGGGTGGTGGTGACAGAACAAGGGGAGCGCCTGTGGTTGTTCTATGGGCACGGGGGCGCGATGTCCGCAGGCTGGTTCTGTCAGGGGCAGTTTTGTTAGAGTCTATTTCCCACGATAAACCAGCAGATCCGGCAGACAGTCGATCAGACGAATGAACCAGGAAAACGGTGCCGGAAAATCCGTACGGAAACGGCGACGCGCCATCGCCTTGACCACGCGATCCGCCGCATCCTCGGGCGACATCAGCATCGGCATCTTGAAACCGTTCTTTTCGGTCAGTCGGGTCTTGATAAAGCCCGGATTGACGATACGCACCGTCACGCCAGTATCCGCCAGATCGTGTCGCATCGTCTCGGCCAGAGAAATCAGTGCGGCCTTGCTGGCTCCGTACCCGATGGCGGCAGGCAGCCCATGATACCCGGCCAGTGACCCGATCAGAGTAACCTCTCCCTGGCCTGCCCGGACAAAACCCGGAACGGTTTCACCCAGAACCCGCAGCGCACCCAGATAGTTCACATCGCTCATCCTGAGCGACGCCTCGGTGTCCCATTCGGGCGAACGCATGGGGTCATAAGCCCCGGCATTGTAAACCAGCCCATCGACATGCCCCGCCTCGGCAACAGCCGAACGAACAGAGTCTAAATGGGTCACATCGCACCGAATCGCGCGCGCATCCGACAGTTCAGAACACAGTTCGGACAACCTCTCAAGATTGCGCGCAGACAGGATCAGGGAAGCACCCTGTTGGCCAAGCGCATGCGCCAAAGCGCGACCCAGCCCTTCGCTAGCGCCGATGATCCAAATGGTTTTGCCGTCAAAGCTGCTCATGTGTGGGCCGATTCAGTTGTGTTTCACGATAATACGGCCTTGCGCCCGCTTCGGATCAAAACGGTGGCGCAGGTCACGGAAGCTCAAACCAGACGCCACAAGGTAGTGCATCTGTTAAAAACTTCTAATCGGATTGATCCACTTGTGCCTACCCTGCGTATCTTCTTGTAAACTGTCACATAAAGAGGCTGGAATGTTCGACGAACCCCGGGGTGTACGGAAGAAAATCGCGATTGTAGGTGCAGGCATTTCGGGTCTTTCCGCCGCTTACTATCTTTCAAAAAACAACGACGTGACAGTCTATGAAGCCGAGCCTCGGCTTGGTGGCCATGCCCGCACGGTGATGGCCGGAAAGAACGGGGATCAACCGGTCGATACGGGCTTTATCGTCTTCAACTATGCGACATATCCCTACCTGACCCGGCTGTTTGATGAGCTCGGCGTGCCCGTGATCGAAAGCGAGATGAGCTTTGGCGCGACAATCGACAATGGCCGCATTGAATACGGGTTGAACAATCTGCGCACACTGACCGCTCAAAAGCGCAATCTGGCGCGTCCGGCTTACTATAAGATGATCGCTGATATTCTGCGGTTTGGCAAAGAAGCCCCCGGAGCCGCCAAGGACGATGACACCACGATTGGCGAATTGGTGGACCAGCTGCGGCTGGGTCACTGGTTCCGGCACAATTATCTGATGCCGATGTGCGGTGCCATCTGGTCCACGCCGGTCGAGTTCGTGGATCAGTTCCCCGCACGCTCTTTGGTACAGTTTTTCCGCAATCACGCTTTGCTGGCAAGTGGTCGCGCAAACCAGCATCAATGGTACACGGTCAAAGGCGGCAGCATAGAGTATGTCCGCCGGATCGACGCAGCCCTTCGTGCGCGGGGGGCAGAAATACGTCTGGCCAGCCCCGTTCAGAATATATCCCGTGACGAGATGGGCATCACCATCCACAGCCAGGGCGCCGTGGATCAGTTCGATGAAATCATCCTGGCCACCCATTCGGACCAGTCGCTTGCCATTTTAGGTGATGGCGCGACCCCCGCGGAAGCCGCTGCATTGGGCGCAATCCGCTACCAGCCCAATATGGCCATATTGCATTGTGACCCAGGTCAGATGCCAAAGCGGCGCGCCTGCTGGTCAAGCTGGACCTATCGTTCGCAAGCCGGAGACGTGGGGGTAACCTACTGGATGAACCGGCTTCAGAACATTCCGGACAGTGACCCGCTGTTTGTAACGCTGAACGCTTCATCAGAAATTCCCGCGGAAAAGATCTATGACAAAGTCGAATTTGCCCATCCGGTCTTCGACAAGGCCGCGCTGAAGGCGCAAGGGCAAATCCGCGAGATGCAGGGACAGAACCGAACCTGGTTTGCCGGTGCTTACAACCGGCACGGATTTCACGAAGACGGGATAGCCAGCGCGATGCATGTCGTTGCTCGAATAAATGGTGCCCCGCAAACCATCGGAGCTGATAATGGCATTCTTGGGAAAGACCCGGCCCTATCTGTTGCCGCAGAATAAGGCGATATGGCGCACAGCGTTTCTTGCACTTTCCTTGCTGATCCCCAATGGGCTGATCGCATCGCCGGTCACGGAAGAACTGAACGGTGCCCAACTGCGCGGAACCGCGACGTTCCGGTATCTGGGTTTGCCGATCTATGACGCCAAACTCTATACGCCCAAAGGTGCGCCGTTCAGTTGGAGCGAAGATATCGCCCTGCAACTGACTTATCGCAAGAACATCAAGAAGAAAGCGCTGGTCAATTCGACGCTTGACGAGATGGACCGCATTGGCCGTTCAGCACCGGTTCGCGACCAACTGAACCGGTGTTTCAAAGCCGTGGCAAAAGGGGACAGCTATCTGGCGGTTTCTGATGGTCCCGACAAGGTCAGTTTCTGGTTGAACGGGCAAAAGACGTGCACCATGGCGCATCCGGGCATCAAGCGCAGTTTCATGTCTGTATTTCTGGGAGACAACACGCGGTCCGCGTCCTTCACGCGCAGGCTACAGGGGCGGTGATGCTCTATCCCCGGGTCAGTCTCTATGCGCTGATGCTCGCTGCGGCGGGTATCCCGCTTTATATCCACTTGCCGCGCTTTGCAGCCGTGAACCTGGGTATTGGCCTTGGGGTCATTGGTACGGTGCTGCTGGTGATCCGTTTGGTGGATCTGGTGCAGGATCCGCTGATCGGTTGGGCAATCGACCGATGGCCCGGCGGCCAGCTTGCATTTGCCGCGATGGCGGCTTTGGGGCTGGCGATCGGGTTTCCCCTGCTTTTCAATCTGCCGCAGGGTGCCAGCGTGCCGGAACTGGTCGCGATCCTGATCTTGCTGTTCTCGGCGTACAGCCTGGGAACCATCCTTCTTTATGGTCGCAGCGCAACTCTGGCGAAGCGAACCGATCCGAAAGAGCTGATGACACTGGCCGCCTATCGTGAAGGCGGGCAGTTGACCGGGGTGGTCATCGCAGCCAGCGCTCCGGCCCTGTTGGTTGCTTTCGGGGCACACTCCCAAGGCTACCCCGCATTCGGCGCGTTCCTGGGGCTGCTGTCCGTTGTGACCCTGACACTGACGATCCCGATCTGGCGACGCAGACCGATCACCGGATCAGGCCTGTCCTTTGCGGGTCTGGGTCAGGCCGGTGGCTTGCGCCTTCTTGCGCTGGCTTTGGTCAACAGCCTCCCGGTTGCCATAACCTCCACCCTGTTTCTGTTTTTTGTGGAAGACCGGCTGCAACTGCCGGGCAAGGCGGGTCCTTTGTTGATCCTGTTCTTCCTGAGCGCAGGCGCGAGCGTTCCGCTCTGGGCAAAGCTCAGTAACAAAATTGGCCCGAAACAGACTCTGATTATTGCCATGCCGCTCTCGATCGCCGGCTTTATCGGCGCTGCCACACTGAGTTCAGGAAACCTTGCGGGTTTTGCAATGATCTGTCTCGCCTCGGGCGCGGCGCTGGGCGCGGATATGGTCGTGTTGCCGGCCATGTTCTCGATCGTGCTTACCCGGGCCGGGCTGAACGCATCAGCCGCGTTTGGCATCTGGTCCTTCGCTGGCAAACTGGGCCTCGCCCTGGCTGCCTTTTTCACTCTGCCGCTGCTGGAACGCAGCGGTTTCACCCCCGGTCAAACCAATTCAGCACAGGCACTGGATACACTCAATCTTGCCTATGCGGTGCTGCCCTGCATCCTGAAAGTCGGAGCGTTCGGGATGGTGTTGACCCTGCCCACCGAGGTCACAAGCAAATGAACGCTTTCACCATCATCCTTCTGGTCCTTCTGACCGCTGTCTTCATCCGTGCAAGGCTGCTGAGCTTTCGCGCGCAATCGCCGTCCGATTACAGTGGCACCGGGCCAGATTTTTCCCTGAAAAAGCACCTGAACGGAGAGATCTTGTCCGAAGGCCTGATCTATGGCCCCAACGGCAAAATGTCGAACAGCTTTGTCGCGCGCATGTCCGGCGAATGGCAAGGCAACTCGGGCACGCTGACCGAGTACTTCACCTATTCCAACGGAAAACAGATGACCCGCAAATGGTACCTGACGCTGGGAACTGGCAACACATTCACGGCAATGGCGGATGATATCGTGGGCGAAGGTCGGGGCATTATCTCGGGGTCCACGGTGAAACTGACCTATCGTATCATTCTGCCAGATGACGCTGGTGGACACACACTGGATGTCACCGATTGGATGTACCTGACAGAAACCGGCGTCATCATGAATCGGTCCGAGATGCGCAAGTTTGGCGTCAAGGTCGCGGAACTGATCGCCACAATGCGTCCAAGCCCCAGATCGAAACCGATGCATCCAAGTGGGTCAAACGGGTATGACGCGACTTCGGAAGGGAAGCCGTTGCAATGATCACCTTTCGCTCTTTCATCGCCTGCGTCGCCATCGCAAGCCTTACACTTCTGGCGGCCTGCTCCAGCAAACCGAAGGTACCAAAAACGTTTCTGTCGGACCGGCAGTTGAACCTGGAAGAGTTTTTTGAGGGTAAAACAGTGGCCTACGGTCAGTTTCAGGATGTTCTGGGAAATATCCCCCGCAGATTCACGGTTGATATCGACGGAACATGGGACGGCGAAACCCTGACCCTGGTCGAAGACTTCGTCTACGACGATGGCGCGACGGAACAACGCATCTGGACATTGACCAAAACCGGAGAGGATACGTGGACCGGTACGGCGCCTGGCGTGCTGGGCACCGCCAGCGGGATTGAACGCGGGGATACGTTCAACTGGAAATACAAGATCGACCTGCCGATCAAGGACGGGACCATGCGTGTCAAATTCGACGACTGGATGTGGCTGCTGGATGACGACCGTCTGCTGAACCGCGCGTATGTCTCACGCTATGGCGTCCGTCTGGGTGAAGTCATCCTGTTCTTCGAGAAGAAATAGGGCCGTCAGGCCCGGTTTCATCACAAAAGTCAGTAGAAAATAAACTCGTCCACCAATGCTGTCGTCGATCCCTTGACCTCACCGGCCGTGTTTGCCCTTGGCCCGTCCGAGGCTGCGCCCTCGGCGCGTTCGCCGCCCTCGACCTTCAAGCGCGCGCGTTCTATCTGCCCCCAGAGGAAAAACAGACCATCCCGTTTTCCCATGAGGCGCGAAGGAACTGTTGTCCGCAAAACACCTGTTTTCGGTTTTGGCATCTGCTCTCTTACTGCCTCCGGTGTTTTCCACCATTTTCGGAAAACGTAATGGTTTTTCCCGAAAAAGACAATTTTTTATGGACAAAATGAGGTTTTCTACCGTCCGTTGACAGGATGGACTGACAACTCTCGCATGACGGATATTCGCCTTCTTCACCTGCCTCATGGCAAGCCAGCACTATCCCAAACGGATCAACTTCACCCAAAAGGGTTTGCTGCAAACCTCCTTCACTTGGCCTGACTCTCTCTTTTCCAGCCATGCTCAGGCGACGTGCAGCGTTTCGTTTCTGAGCAGAGCAGCCGGGCCTTCGCTGTCACGGCTGGGGGACAATTTGACGGCCCGGATGTCAGACGTGGCCGCATCCATCGCAAAGCCCACTGGCCCCTGCAGAACGCCGTGCTGGCGGGCTTGCCATGCCCCTGTGCCAAGGACCGTGATCCCGGCGCCGTCCACTCAGCCGGAAAATTTCCATGTCTGTTTTGAAACCGGAAATGTCGCAAGCATTTCAGCGCCCAAGCAGGTAGAAAGTAGGCTGCCATCGTGAGGTGCCGCTGTTTGATTCTCAGACCGCGGAGAATTGGGAAGCCGGTGGAATTCCGGCGCTGCCCCCGCAACGGTAAGGAAGGTCAGGTTCGACAATCAACCACTGGGACGAGGATCCCGGGAAGGTGTCGCAACCGGGTGCAAGCCCCTTTCAAGTCCGGAAACCAGCCTTGCAGATATGTCAAACCGCGGGTGGCGGTGGGGGCACGGGTTTCGGACGTGGTCCTCGCGCGCCTCCGGACGGTTCCTCCCTGTCATCTGCCCAAGCAATGCCGCGGGGCGCGGCAGGAGAGCCAGAAGTGAACAATGTCCAAAACCTGTTGGCGCGTCGAATCCCGGGCTATGCTCTGGAACGGGCCTTTTACACCGACCCCGAGATCTTTCAGACCGACCTGGAAACCATCCACTATCGCGAATGGCTCTTTGCCATTCCGGCCTGTGAACTGGTGAAAGCCGGCGACTATGTAACGTACAACGTGGGTGCCTATCGCGTGATCATCGTGCGCGGCGCCGACAACCAGATCCGGGCGTTTCACAACACCTGCCGCCATCGCGGCTCGATCATATGCAAGGCGGCAAAAGGCAACGCGCCGAAGCTGGTTTGCCCGTATCACCAATGGACCTACGAGCTTGACGGCTCTTTGCTGTGGGCCCGCGACATGGGGCCAGAGTTTGATCCCAGACAGCATGGTTTGAAGACGGTTCATTGCCGCGAGCTTGCCGGGTTGGTCTATATCTGTCTGGCGGATGTCGCCCCGGATTTTGACACGTTTGCCAATATCGCGCGCCCGTATCTTGAGCCGCATGATCTTGCGAATGCCAAGGTCGCATTCGAAAGCTCGATCATCGAGAACGGCAACTGGAAACTGGTCTGGGAAAACAATCGCGAGTGCTATCACTGCGGCGGCAACCACCCTGCGCTGTGCCGGACCTTCCCTGATGATCCGGGCGTGACGGGGATCGAAGGCGGTGAAACCCCAGCCTATATGCAAGCCCATTTCGACAGGTGCCAGTCAGCGGGTATGCCATCGCAGTTCTATCTGCACGAGGACGGCCAATTCCGTCTGGCGCGCATGCCGCTGAAAGAAGGCGCCGAGAGCTATACGATGGACGGGAAATCCGCCGTGCGCCGCTGGTTGGGCCGGTCGCCCTTTGCGGATGCGGGATCGCTTTTGAAGTTCCACTATCCGACTACGTGGAACCACTTTCTTGCCGATCACTCGATTGTTTTCCGTGTTACGCCGATCAGCCCGACAGAGACCGAGGTCACGACCAAATGGCTGGTCAACAAGGATGCGGTTGAAGGCGTTGACTACGATGTGAAACGCCTGACCGAAGTCTGGGTCGCCACAAATGACGAAGACCGTCAGGTGGTCGAGGACAACCAGCAGGGCATCAACAGCCCGGCCTATGTGCCCGGCCCGTATTCAGCCATTCAGGAATCCGGCGTACTGCAATTCGTGGATTGGTATTGCAGCACAGTGTCGGCCCGCCTGACCCCTGACTACATGGCGGCGGAGTAAGTCTGATGAAAGATCTGGACACGCTTTCATCAGCCGTTTGGCAGGATGGAGAGATGCTGGAATGTGTCTCGGTCGTGCCCGAGATGCCGAACACCGCCAGCTTTTCGTTCCGGGCCCCCTCTGGGGCGCAGTTCGCCTATCACCCCGGTCAGTTCCTGACGCTCGAGATTCCGGCGCTTGGCCAGCCCGGGGGAGTCGTGTATCGCACCTACACGATCTCATCGTCGCCATCGCGGCCGCGGTCGATCACCATCACCGCCAAAGCGCAACCCGACAGTATCGGCACGCGCTGGATGCTGGACAATCTTCAACCCGGCATGCGGCTCAAGGCCATTGGGCCTGCGGGCCTGTTCACCAACGTACTGAGCGATGCGCGCAAGTTCCTGTTTATCTCGGCTGGCTCAGGCATCACACCGATGATGTCAATGACCACCTGCATGTGGGACGAAGGCCGCGATCTGGACGTTGTCTTCATCAACTGCGCCAAGCGGCCATCCGAGATCATCTTCCGCCAGCGCTTGGAACAGATGGCCAGCCGCACGGATGGATTGGACCTGAAGTTCGTGGTGGAAGAGCCGGACCGCTACCGCCCATGGACGGGATATCAGGGGCAGTTCAACCAATTGATGCTGGGCCTGATGGCGCCGGATTACCTTGAGCGCGAAGTCTATTGCTGCGGTCCCGAGCCCTTCATGCAAGCGGTGCGCGACGCGCTGGCCGGTCTTGGTTTTGATATGGACAACTATTATCAGGAAAGCTTCGGCGCGCCGGTGGAAACCGAGGCGGATCAGCCCGAGTTGGATGACGTTGTTCTGGACGACGACAGCAGCGCCGAAATCCTGTTCGCGACCTCGGGCGTGACGGCCAAGGTTGCCGAGACCGACACGGTGCTTGCCGCCGCCCGCTCGGTTGGCCTGAACATTCCGTCAGGCTGTACCTTCGGCGTGTGCGGTACCTGCAAGGTCAAGAAAACCGCTGGCGAGGTCCACATGGTCCACAACGGAGGGATCTCGGAAGATGACATCGACGCGGGGTACATTCTGGCCTGCTGCTCGAACCCGATCGGCAAGGTCGAAGTCGAGGTTTAGGCGCTTCGCATCCCGATCAAAGCCGCAGCGTGGCTGACACCCGCTGCGGCTTTCGGCGCGTTTTTTCTGCCCGTTGCAGAATCCGGGCCAGATTGGGTCGCCGGATGTCCGGCACTTTCAGAACTTTGTCATCTTCACGCAGAACCAGCTGCCCGTCTGCTCTGGGTTTCGACATGTGCGAGGCGTGGACCTCTTCCATCGCATCCCGCTTGATACCATGCTGGCCGAATTCGAGATTTGTTCCGCCGAGGTCGTGTTGGATGGCACAAAGCGTGTCCGGCACCTCGATCAAGCCCGTGGCTTCGACCGTCGTTCACAGCTGGGCCAAACACAAGCAGTTCGCTGTAAGCCAAGATCATAGTCCATGGAAAAAAGTGGTGAGCCGTGCAGGATTCGAACCTGCGACCCACTGATTAAAAGAACGGCCAGAGCCATTTCGCTGTATTTCTCCGGATTTCGCCACATTGACAAAAATGAAGCGAAAACAATTATTTACGTTGACCTTCGTTGCGCCTTGAATTCATGAATTACTCCAGAATTCGCCGCCATTTGCTTCCGTATAGCTTCCGGAAGCAGGCCGGAAGCAAGGAGTGTTCTGGATATGTTCAAATTGACCAAACGCGCGGTTGAGGGGCTTGCCGTAGAGACCAAGGAATACCTTGTCTGGGACCGGGACATGCGCGGCTTTGGGCTGCGGGTCTATCCCTCCGGCAAGAAGGCCTATCTAGTTCAGTACCGAGCCGGTCGCCGGACGCGACGGATCACAATCGGCCAGCATGGTGTTCTGACGGCTGAGGAAGCACGGACACACGCCAAGCAGCTTCTGGGCGACGTTGCGCGCGGATCAGACCCATCTGCCGAGAAGCAAGCCAAGCGGCGCGCACCGACCGTTGCCGGGCTGTGTGACCGGTTCCTCGAGGAATATGTCGATCAGCATTGTAAGCCAACCACGGCCCGCGATTATCACAGCATCATTCGCCGATTCATCCGGCCCAAACTTGGACCTATACCAATTGGCGAAGTAACCCGTGCCGACGTGGTGGCATTTCATCACGGTTTGCGCGAGACGCCTTATCAGGCAAACCGGGCGGCGGCGATGCTGTCGAAGCTATTCAATCTGGCCGAGGATTGGGGGTTGCGGCAACCGGGATCGAACCCCGCGCGCCGGATCAAAAATTTTCGCGAAGAAGAAAAGAAACGCTATCTGTCAGACGCGGAACAGATACGGCTTGGTGAAGTGCTGGCCGAAGCGCTGGAAGACGGCACAGAGACCGTTTACGTGGTGTCGGCCCTGCTACTGCTGATTTACACCGGATGCCGCCTCAGCGAGATTCTGACGCTGCGGTGGGACTATGTTACGTCGCACCATTTGGAGTTACCGGACAGCAAGACCGGCCGTCGCCGTATTCCGTTGCCGAGGGAAGCCTATGACATCCTGATGGATTTGCCCCGGCAACCGGGAAACCCCTATGTAATATTAGGGGAGTCAGATGATGGCCCATTGAACAACCTGCAAAAGCCGTGGCGACGTATACGTAAGACGGCAGGGTTGGAGGATGTCCGTATTCACGACCTGCGACATACATATGCCTCGGTCGCCATGAAAGACGGGATCGATCCGTTCACTCTGAAAGAGATTATGGGACACAAGAATCTGACAACGACACTACGTTACGCGCACCTTGCCGATGATGCTGTTCAGCGCGCGGCTGGGTCTGTCGCGGCAAGATTGGCACGCGCAGTTCGAAAGGACGTAAGAACCGCGCCCCTTCGGGTTGTGCAGTAATGTTACCTTACATAGGGGCATCGGCAAGGATTTGAACGCTCTATGTATAGGTTACGTTACATAGGGCACCACAACGCGACCATAAGATATCATACAGGCTTGGAACACATGCTGGACAATCACGACAAGAAGCTTGAACTGGACCTTGAGCATATGTGGAGCCAGATGCAACTACCGTTGCCCGTCGCTAAGGGCTTTGCCACGGATATTGAATATATTGCTCGACACTATCGCCCCAAAGACCGGCGATCAAAGCCGCTTCCTGCGAAAGAGCGCAAGGCGATTTACAGCAAGCTCAACAAGACCATCGGCTCTCTGCTGGATCAGCTTTCAAACCTGCCTCCTTCTATTCAATGGGAAATTGAAGAAGTTGGAATGGCGAATGAGCCGGAAGACTATTTTGAGAACGCGATTGGTGCTGACCACGAAGGGCTGGACTACGGAGAGTATTTGATTGACGTCCTGAAAGGGAATCTCCCCGAGATAGCGTTCCTGATCCAAGAAGGTCTGGACCATCACAAGCGCCCACGCGCCCGCCCTAAACAGAACGAAAGCTTGGAAGATACAATCCAACAGCTTGCGAAAGTGTTCCAGCACTACACCGGACGCAATCCAATGAAGACCTATCGCTATGACGAACTGGACGAAGAACAGCCCTACAAGAGCGATTTCTTTAGTTTCATGTATGCGTTTTTCTGGATCGATCAGAATCACAAATTCCCGACGTCGCACACTCTCGGAAACGCGACATTGCGCGTGTTTGGCCTTAAAAAATAGGGGATGTCATAAATGGACAAATTTTGAGCCATATATGACATTAGATTGAGACGGACCTACGCTGCATATTGGCTGCAATGAAACGATATGCAGCGAGGCAACCATGCAAGCACAGATTGACCCTGACTACTTCGACCGGCTCATCGACGAGAAAGAAGCCGCCAACTATCTCTGTTATTCAGTACGCGCATTGCAAAATTGGCGTGTTCGAGGTGGTGGGCCTATGTTTGTAAAGGTCTCTGGTCGGTCTGTCCGTTACACGCGCAGTGACTTGAAAAAATGGATCGCTGAAAAGCGCGTCGCCAATACCAGCGCCGCACCTTCCTAACATTTGAGTTTTGCCCGTTCAGAGTTGGCAGCGCTGAGCGGGATTTTGGGGCCGGATGGCTCTCAGGGGCGCGGGGTGTCGCCACCCTGCGCCCTTTTTGTGTCTGCCAAACAATTCAAGCAAGGAGTTCACCATGACACAGCAACCCGCTTTCAAATTCAAAATCGGGCTGATCACCGCAACGATCTGGGACAATGATGGGTTTTTCTCAGTCGATATCTCACGATCCTACAAGAACGGGGAGGGCGACTGGCGTACCACCAGTGCGTTTTCTCACAATGACCTTCTGAACGTCTCTAAATGTGCGGAACGTGCAGAGAATTGGATTTCGCGAAAGCAGGCAGCAGCCAGCCAATGATATCCGCCGGGCGTCCAGCCCGGCCCCAAAACAATAGCTGCCCCGCCGGAGGCACTATCGAAGGGCGCGCCAGCGCCCGCCCCTTTTCCCAACCTCAACCAAATCGCGCGGCATTCGCCGAAAGAGGGGGGTGATTGTAGCACCCCCCTCTGGAAATACCGGAGCCCAAGGAGACCTCAAAATGCACGTTGTACATCGTGGATTCGACACTATCGCACTTTCTATTCAGGCGAATATCTCTCAGGAGTTGTTCGACCTGCTGAACACTGAAAGGGAAAGGGCCGAAGAAGAGCGGCATCCCGTTCCTTTCAGCTACGGCGGCGCGGACTTTGATCTTTTGCCACATGGCGGCAACGGGTATCGCTTTATCCTCAAAGGTGGGCCTTTGGATGTCCATTGGTCCTTCAAGAAACCAAATGCACGCGATCCTTGGGGCATTCGGATTTCGGTTGGTTCAACTCTTCTAGCGACACAAGGACTCGGATACGCTCGTTCCTACATCGATAAGACCCTAACTAGGCTTGGAATCCGCTTTGCGTCGCATCAGGTCAGTATCAGTCGTGCCGATTTCTGCGTCGATATTCTCGCGCCGGAATTCGAACTTGTTCCTGAAAACTTCGTCATTCACAGCCACACCAACCGCGCTGACTATCTCACTGCTCAAGATGATGTGCGCAGCAACGGTAAATCTGGTCAGTTCACATCTGTCACGGTTGGCAAAATGCCGGGACGGCAGGTCATCATCTATGACAAACGTCGCGAAGTGATTGATAAGAAAAAGCCGATCTGGTGGGATATCTGGAACGCCAACCTAGACCGGGATGGTTTGCCTCCTTTGGACCCTTCTGATGCGTCTCAGAGCCGCGTGTGGCGCGTTGAGGTGCGTGCGGGGAAGGACTTGCTCAAAGATCGTTGGCAGATCAGGACGTGGCCTCAGTTCGATGCCATGTTCGGCGATGTCATCGCAGAGGCATTAAAAAAGATACGTTACTGTGAACCTGATCCTGATGATGGAAACCGCGCGCGCTGGTCCAATCATGAAATCTGGAACTTGGTTGCCGCGTCGTCAGAGGATGACCTGCTGGAAATGCGCAGCCACGTCGATGCCACAAGCATTAAGCACGTACACCGTACTGAGCAAATTAGGTTGATATCAGCACAAATGGCGGGCCTTGGGATCACGCTGGCCGCGCTGGAAGATACTCAGGAAAGTGAGCTGGGTGAATTTATGGAAAGTGTAGGGGGCAGGCTCGCAGAGAATGTACAGGCTGATCCTGAGCGCGCCGCAAACAAGCTGCATGAAGCGAAGAACAGATATCGGTTTATTGCGTAGACCACTGACGAGCACTCGCCTTTTTTGTGGAGTGCCCGTTAGGGCAGTTTGAGCCCAAAGGCGACGATGCTGTGAAACTGTCAAGTGTCAGCATTGCGCAGTCACCAGACAAAGCAATACTACTAGCGCGGCAGAAAAAAAGGCTCCCGAAAGAGCCCTTGGATTCTCTACTTAGTAGAGATGTTCACAACGTCATTCAGCATCCAGTCCTTGAACCAGTCCTCACTCACGGGGCGGTAGAGGCGGAACAGGAAGAACCAATCGTTGGCATTGGTGGCGCTCTCTGTGGTCACCCAATTGGCTTCAAAGCCTTCTGGCACCTCATCAAGATTGGGAGCGTAGTAAACATCGACAGAGCCATCGTCATTCTTCACCATGTTGTCCAAGTCTTTGGTCGACGCCCCGACCCGATCAACGCCGCGATTAAAGTTCTTGGTTTCCATATTGTACACGATAGCCGACCAGAAATCCTCAGCGGGCACATCGGCAGGTACGTTGAGTTTGTAGGTGTCCTCACCATTGAGCATGTTCCCATCTGAATCGCGCAGACCAGTCAGGTAGAAGGTAGCACCGCCCAACTTGCTCGGAAGGAAGGTCACGTAAAAGAAGGTCGCGGCCCTTTTGTCTATGAGGATTTCCGCACCATCCTCAAATGGGAAACCCATCTGGGCCTGAGGACCAAAGTTCCAGAAAGACCACTCAGACAGTTTCTCACCATCTTTAGTCCAAAGAGGAGCAACCGTTTCGCCCTCGGTGACGAACTTGTTCTGCATGTGGGCGTAGGCGAGCTCCAACCCTTCAAGCGCAGCTTTCCTCTGCGTCTCCGTGGGGTCAAACGCTTCACCCTTCTCGATACCGAAGCTTTCCAGCATCGAGTACATGGCGCGGTCCTTTTCTCGGATCGGGTTGTTCTGCACCACATCGTTAATGTCTTCGATAAAGGTCATGTTGTAATACGGCAGACAGTCGTAAGCGAGCTCGGTGGCATCGAGGTAATGCGTGGGCTCGATGGTTCGGTTAACGTCTTCTTCCAACGAGTAGATCTTAATGCCCTTGGCGTGCTCTCCAGCTTCCGCGTGTGTGGCTCCGTTTAAAAGCGTCGGGCGGAACGAAAATGAGACGTCATACGTGTCGTACTTAGGTACAATTATATAGCCCTGTGCTTCCAGCTTTTCCGCCGTGCCGAACGCGCCATCGTAGTCGGGCGGTAAGAACAGGTATTTACCGCCCTTGCCCTCGTCGGCCCCTTTCGATCCAACGTCGATCATCGGGACGTGCCACGCTGAGATGAAGGAGCCGAAATAGTCCACTTTGTCCGTCATTGGCGGGACTTCAACAACCATCGGGCCGTCTTTGGATGTGATCGACCCCCAAGCATAGGCCGTCGTGTCGTTCGCTGTGAGAAAACCCTTCTCGGACCCAAAGGGTTCGGTCACGTAGTTGACAGTATCGTAATCGCCGCCGGCCCGCACGGTGGCCTTGATGAAGTCGACTTGGGCCACAGCTGGCATGTAGTAGATCGCCGCCTGCGTCGCCCGCTGGACCATGATTTGATATTCGATGTCTTCAATCTCAGCCGAGCGGGCAAGAATGTCGCCAGTGTCGGCAAAGTCTGAGCCTGTGGGTGAGACAGCCATAGACGAACTAACGGAAAGAGATAATATGAGAGCGGTCGAACAAATAATTCTTTTCATTGGCTTATTCCTCACAGTTATGAGCAGATGAAGAATCGGGGTTTTGAATTCAGCACCTGCAGTCACCGATATTGAAGTGTCTAAACCGTTGAGTAGCAATAGCGTATCTGTTCGATCGAATGGCAGTTTTGAGTCGAGAGCGAACGTCTGCCTTGAGCCCAGTACTACCACCTTAAGGACTCGGAGGGCCAATTTCCATTAACGGTTCACCAGCAGCGCTGCTAGGTTGGCTGATACCCAAAAAATTGCTCAATGTAACAGCGACATCCACTGTTGAAACTGGGCGACTTACTCTAGCCGGTTTGATGTCGGGCCCAGAGAAGATGATAGGAACGTGAGTGTCATAGCGCCAAGGTGATCCGTGCATTACGGCAATCGGACCATCCTCAAACAGAAATGAGTACGGCGTCTGCACAACGTAAATGTCTCCAGAGCGTGTTGGGTGGTAATTGCGCCGGATTTGGTTTTGCAGCGTGTGACCCTGTTGTTCAGCGAGCGGTACAGTCGGCATGGCAAGCTCAATACCCGGTTCAGCCATTAACCTTTCGGCGACGCGCTGTTCGATCAACCGGAGGTCGGCGCCTGCCGACGATATAGCGTTGTGGTCGAGATAAACATATGGACGAAAAAAGAACTGAATCACGCCCTCAGCACCGAATTCATCAGCAATAGTGTTATTTACTTCCGCCATCAGTACTTCGGTGGAGTTTCGGAAAGTCGTGAGTCCGGCTTGAGCCATCTCTTCCGGGGCTTCGGGCATGCCATGATCTGCGGAAAGCACGTAAAGTACATTCTCGGGTCCGACTTCTCGATCCAGGAAGGCGAAAAAATCTGCCAGCGTCTCGTCCAAGCAGCGCACCATTTCTTCATTTTCCAGGCTGGTTGGTCCAAAGAAATGGTTGGTTGCGTCCACGCCCGAGAAACTGATGGAGAGGTAGTCGGGCCACTCGTCATGGCCTAGTTCTTCTTCTTTGATAGCAGTTTTTGCAAAATCCGCCGTGATCCGATCTCCATGCGGTGAAACCAGGACCTGTGTGTAATAGAGCCCATCTTCCGGCGTCCCATAGAAATGTGGGAAAGTACGACCGAACGTGCCGAGATTTGTTACGAATGGACGTTCCTCTTTGTCCATCAGGTAGGGCGCGTCCGAGCATTCCGGCCACCATTCACTCTCGATTTTCGTATCTGCCGGGCGCTTGGCGTTCCAATCGTTTGCCCAGTCAGGATATGCGTCATAATAGTACGTGCTTGTTTCAAACGCGCCAGTGGCCGTCGACATCCAAAAGGCCTTGCCGACATGTCCGGCCATTGCAACCGCCGAACGGTCTTTGCCAGACACAGAAAACACTTTGGATCGGCCCGCATTGGACTTCGACAATTCATCTCCGAAAGTTGTGGCCAGCAGGTTAACAGGCGAACGGCCTGAGGTCGTAGCGGCTGCCTGTGTTGGGTCAACTTGATCGACCTCACCCCCAAAGCCGGTAACAGCTAGCATTGGAAAGTTCGGGTCCTCAATATTGTACCCCAAACGCTCTTCAGCCCTGTTAAACCAGGCATTGCCAATCATTCCATGTTCAGAGGGGTATGCCCCAGTCGCAAGAGTCGCGTGGCCGACAATAGTTTCGGTGTTGGCGTGTCTATGGTGAGCGTCGGTGTACCAGACACCGTTGTTCAGAAGCCTGTTAAACCCTCCATCTCCAAAAGAGGCGCTGTACCGGGAAATCAAATCTCCACGCAGGCCATCTACTGTTATCTGCACGACAAGTCGAATGTCTTCCGTGGCACTTACTGCCGTTGCGGAAACAGATAGAAGCATGGTTGCGGCAAATGACCAGTATCTCTTCATTTCTTACCTCGCAGGGTTACTTCAGCGCCGAAAGTATCAGTGCCTATGCATTTCGGCTACTGTCAGTACGATCCCGCCATTGAGGTGCCCGTGCCGTTAAGGCCAAAGCCAGCTTACGATATTGATCGCTCGTCTGCTTAGTCCGCAAAGCGGTCGCTCATGCCTAGTGCAGCGAATGACTGCATTGAGCCCACTTCGACCGATGCTGCAAGCCTCACGGATGTACACGGCGTTGCAGCTGATCGCTGCGTCTACGGATTTTTGTTTCAAGTCTGTCAATGTTGCGATGCGCCGAAACCAGCAGTTTGATCAGAACTAGTCAAGGTCGTCTCCGTCTAAGGTTTGTGGCTGCTGTCCACGCCCCCAAGACACTGCGTCTTTGATCCAAAGTCCGCTTGCTGTGGATTGCCGCCGTCGCTGAGGTCTAGTGCTGCACAAGCAGCGAATGTCTGCTTGGTGGCCGACCTGCTCAAGTCCCGCTTGAGTTTGTCCGGGAGATTGTACACACGTGTAAGTGAGCTGCCGCCGCGTTATACCGTTGTGATCCAATAAGCACACTTCAATCTTTGTCACAGTGCTTCCGTATTGCTTCCGGTAGGCCGCACGTCACGAAGCGCACTCTGCACGGCCTCGTGTAAGTATTTATTTTTATTTAAAAAAGTGGTGAGCCGTGCAGGATTCGAACCTGCGACCCACTGATTAAAAGTCAGTTGCTCTACCAACTGAGCTAACGGCCCACTCTTTTGTTGGATCTGTTGATCCGTGGCGCTCTTTACGGCAATTCCCCGACCGGGTTCAAGCCCTTATTTTGCGCCTCGTTTCGCCGTAACAACGCGTGTTTCCGGCAACCCGATAGGCGGCCTAATTAGGCAGGTGGCGCTGGAGGGTCAACCCCTTTTTTGAGGAATCTTCGCGACAGGGTGGATTCATGTTCGGACCGACGTTATATGCCCGCCATGCAACAGAGACTCGACACCGGACTGCCCTTCATAAAGATGCACGGGCTGGGCAATGACTTTGTCATTGTTGACGCACGCGCACAGGATGCCCCGATCACGCCGACGCTGGCCCAGGGAATCGGGCATCGGCAATTTGGGGTGGGATTCGATCAGTTGACCGTTATCGAAAAGGGTGAAGCCGACGCGCATCTGGTGTTCTACAATTCCGATGGATCAACTTCTGCCGCCTGCGGCAACGCCACCCGCTGTATTGCACGGTTGCTTATGGATGAGACGGGGCGCTCTGCCCTCAAGCTCACCACGGAACGGGGAACCCTTCATGCGCGGGATGCCGGCGATGGGCTCACCTCGGTCAACATGGGGCACCCGCAGCTGGACTGGCGCGAAGTTCCTCTGGCAGAAGAAATGGATACGCTGGAATTGCCGATCGAAGGCACCCCGACGGCAACGGGAATGGGAAACCCGCATTGCACGTTCTTCGTTGACAACGCCGAAGCGATCCCGTTGGCAGAATTCGGCGCGCGTTACGAATACCACCCGCTTTATCCCGAACGCACTAATGTCCAGGTGGCCCAGGTCATTGGTCCGGATCACATCCGTATGCGCGTATGGGAGCGCGGAGTAGGCATCACTCTGGCATCTGGGTCTTCGTCCTGTGCAACGGCCGTGGCCGCCGCGCGACGGGGGCTGACCGGGCGCAAAGTGCGGATTGATTTGGATGGTGGCACGCTTTGGGTCGACTGGCGCGACGATGGTGTCTGGATGACCGGCCCGACATGTCACGTTTTCTCTGGCACTCTGACGCCTGAATTTCTGAGGTCGCTGGGATGAACCCGCCCAAGTTCACCACGTTGGGCTGCCGCCTGAACGCCTATGAAACTGAGGCGATGAAAGAACTGTCGCAACAGGCCGGTCTGACAGACGCTGTGGTGGTGAACACATGCGCAGTGACGGCTGAGGCCGTGCGCAAGGCCCGGCAGGAGATCCGCAAGCTACGGCGCGAGAATCCGAATGCCCGCCTGATCGTTACAGGCTGTGCCGCCCAGACCGAGCCCGAAACCTTTGCGCAGATGGACGAGGTCGATGCGGTCATCGGCAACACCGAAAAGATGCAGCCCGAGACCTGGCAAGGCATGGCGACTGATTTCATCGGTCAGACCGAGGCGGTGCAGGTGGATGACATCATGTCGGTCACTGAAACGGCCGGCCATCTGATCGACGGATTCGGCACCCGCTCGCGCGCCTATGTGCAGGTCCAGAACGGTTGTGACCACCGCTGTACCTTCTGCATCATTCCCTATGGCCGGGGCAACTCGCGCAGCGTGCCGGCCGGTGTGGTGGTGGATCAGATCAAGCGGCTTGTCGACAAGGGCTATAACGAGGTCGTGCTGACCGGGGTCGATCTGACATCCTGGGGCGCCGACCTGCCCGCAAGCCCCAAACTGGGCGATCTTGTCATGCGCATCCTCAAGCTGGTGCCCGACCTGCCGCGCCTGCGCATCAGCTCGATCGATTCGATCGAGGTGGACGAGAATCTGATGCAGGCCATCGCAACCGAGCCGCGCCTGATGCCGCATCTGCACCTGTCGCTTCAGCACGGCGACGATCTGATTCTAAAGCGCATGAAACGCCGCCATCTGCGCGACGACGCCATCCGCTTTACCGAAGAGGCACGCAAGCTGCGCCCCGACATGACCTTTGGTGCGGATATCATCGCAGGCTTCCCGACCGAGTCCGAAGCGCATTTCGAAAACTCGCTGAAGCTGATCAGCGACTGCGACCTGACTTGGCTGCATGTCTTCCCCTATTCCAAGCGTGAAGGCACACCGGCAGCTCGCATACCGCAGCAGGTGAATGGAACGGTCATCAAGGATCGCGCCGCCCGGTTGCGCGCAGCAGGCGACGCTCAGGTCAAAAAGCACTTGTCACAACAAATCGGCAAAACCCATCACATCCTGATGGAAAGCCCGCACATGGGCCGAACCGAGCAATTCACCGAAGTGTCCTTTTCGGCCCCCCGGACCGAGGGCGAGATCGTGACGGCGGCAGTCACCGGTCATACTCAAACCCAGTTGATCGCGTGATGGCGTCGGCTGCCGGCGGCATTCATTGCCCGGTCACGGCAGCGAGGGCGGCCGTGTCGTAGAATTCCTGATATTCGCAGACCCGGTCGCCGCAGAACTTGCAAATGACAACGACCGGCGTTTCGACCTTCTGGCCGCTGGCTTTGTGTGTCCAGGCCGTGACGCCCACCCCGACGACCCGGTCGTCCTGGGCTATGGTGTCCTGCAACGTCCAGTGGACCATTTCGAAGGCATCCGTCAATTCCTTCAGATATTGGTGCATCTGACCCTGCCCCTTGCGGGCGCAACTGAAGTCCAGCCCGTTTTTCCCGTCGCCAAGGGACCGGATGCAGATATCGTCGGTCGTGTAGTCGTCCCACATTTTCAGGTTCGAACCCTTGGATTCGTTCCATCTGGAAAAGGCCTCGCGCAGTTTCGCGGCATTCGACAAAGCGTTCATGACAATTCACTCCAAAATGACTTCTACAATGCAACCAGCGTCGTGTTGCACGGGGTTCGCGTCAAGGAACAAGTTGTCGAGCGGTTTCAAAGAAAAAGCCCCGCGCGACGCACGGGGCCTTTTGAATTTCCTTAAACCTACCCTGACGGATCAGGCGGATTTCTTGCCCTTATGCGGAGCCCACAGGCGCTTGTTGACCAGATAGAGAAGCACCGACAGAACGGTGAGGAAAATCACGCCAACAAAGCCGGCGTTCTTGCGCTCCATCATCTTCGGCTCGGCCGCCCACATCAGGAACGCCGCGACGTCCTCTGACATGTGTTCGACAGAGTTCGAGTGCCCGTCAGCAAACTCGACCTGTTCATCCGCCAGCGGCGGTGCCATCGAAATCCAGCCGCCGGGGAAGGCCTTGTTTTCGTAGAGGACAGTGCCTGCCTCTTCCTTCTCTTCACCAGTATAGCCGTCCAGCAGTGAGGCGATGTACTCGGCTCCGCCCATGCCTTTGACCAACTGATTGATGCCCAGACCGTAAGGTCCGTGGAAGCCCGCGCGGGCCTTGGCCATCAGGCTCAGGTCCGGCGCGCCGACACCGTTGTTGGCCGGGAAGTGGTCAGTCGGAATCGCCGGGCGGAAATCGTCCAGCTCGGGGTCAAACACTTCGAAGTTGCCCGCTGCATAAGCGATAACTTCTTCTTCCGAATAGCCCAGCGCTTCCAGATCGCGCAGAGGCACATATTGCAGACCGTGGCAGGCTGCGCAGACCTCGGTATAGATCTGCAGGCCGCGCTGCAGCTGATGCTGGTCCCAGGTACCGAAGGGACCTTCGAACGAGAAGTCGAAGTCTTCGATATGCTGCTCACCCCCACCTGCTGCAATGGATGCAACAGGGGTCAGGGCCAAGGCAAACGCGGCGCCGATTGCAAGTTTCTTGAACATGTTTCCGGTCCCTCTTCTTACTCGGCCGGCGTGGCTTTGGCGTCAGCCTTGCCATAATGCGCGTTGAAGTCTTCTTCGATGGTCTCGGGCTGTGCCAGAGGCTTCTCGATCACTCCGAGGATCGGCAGGATCACGAAGAAATAGGCGAACCAGTAGGCGGACGCGATCAGCGAGAAGGTCGCATAGGGCTCTTCCGCGGGCATCGCACCCAGCCACATCAGGGCAAAGAAGTCGATGACCAGCAGGTAGAACCACCATTTGAACATCGGACGGTACTTGCCCGAACGCACGTTCGAGGTGTCCAGCCAGGGCGCCAGCGCCATGGCCAGGATCGCACCGAACATCGCCAGAACACCGAAGAACTTGGCATCAATGATACCTCCGGTGATGAAGCTGGCGAATTGAACGACCCAGACCTCACCGGTGAACGCGCGCAGGATCGCGTAGAACGGCAGGAAGTACCATTCGGGAACAATGTGTGCAGGTGTCACCAGAGGGTTGGCTTCGATGTAGTTGTCCGGGTGGCCCAGATAGTTCGGCATAAAGCCCACGACGGCCCAGAACACGACCAGGATCACGGCTAGGGCGAAGAGATCCTTGATCACGAAGTACGGCCAGAACGGCAGCGTGTCTTTCTCGGCCTCAGCTTTCGAGCCCCGGCGCACTTCAACACCTGTCGGGTTGTTGTTGCCGGTGGTGTGGAAGGCCCAGATATGCACCACAACCAATGCCGCAATGATAAACGGCAGCAGATAGTGCAACGAGAAGAAGCGGTTCAGCGTGGCGTTGTCCACGGCGGGCCCACCCAGCAGCCAGGTCTGAAGCGCGTCACCAACAAACGGGATCGCACCAAACAGGCCGGTGATCACAGTCGCACCCCAGAAGGACATCTGACCCCAGGGCAGAACATAGCCCATGAAGGCGGTGCCCATCATCATCAGATAGATCAGCATACCGATGATCCACGTGATCTCACGCGGGGCTTTGTACGAGCCGTAGAACAAGCCGCGGAACATGTGGATGTAAACCGCCACAAAGAACAGCGACGCGCCATTCATGTGCAGATAGCGGATAAAGTGACCGCCATTCACGTTGCGCATGATGTGCTCGATGCTGGCAAAGGCCAGATCGACATGCGGGGTATAGTGCATCACCAAAACGATACCGGTGATGATTTGCAGCGCCAGGCAGAACGCCAGAACGATGCCCCAGATCCACCACCAGTTCAGGTTCTTGGGGGTCGGGATCATAAGGGTATCGTACAGCAGGCCGACAATCGGCAGGCGGCTGTTCAGCCACTTCTCGCCGTTTGTCTTCGGCTCGTAATGATCGTGGGGAATTCCGGACATAAGTTTGGGTCTCCCTTAGCCGAGTTTGATTGTGCTGTTATCCACCCATTCTGCGGGCGGGACAGGCAGGTTCTCAGGCGCGGGGCCTTTACGGATACGACCGGCGAGGTCGTAGTGCGAGCCGTGGCACGGGCAGAACCAGCCACCGAAGTCGCCGGCATCCCCCAGAGGCACACAGCCGAGGTGCGTACAAACGCCCATCTGAACAATCCAAGCACCCGGCGCTTCGCCTTCCGGTGACGGCATGACACGGTTTGCGTCAGTCGCAGGCGCATCTGCGCTCAGGTTGAAGTTGCGTGCCAGCGGATCTGGCAGCGCATCAACACCTTCGGCGTCCTGTTCCTGGGCTTCCTGAATCTCGGCACCGGTGCGGTGACGGACAAAAACGGGTTTTCCCAGCCATTTTACCGTCAGTTGCGTGCCCGGCTCGACGCCGCTCACATCCACACGGATCGAGGACAGCGCCTGAACGTCTGCCGACGGGTTCATTTGGTTGATCAGTGGCCATACGGCTGCACCCGTTGCAACGACACCTGCGCCGCCAGCGACGTAGTACAGGAAATCTCTGCGGGTGCCTTCGTGGTCTTCTGCGTGGGACACGAGGTTATCTCCGATTATCTGGCGCCCGCGGACGGGCAAATAGCTCGCGCACCGCACGAATGCGGTGTCTTAACCGCGCTTACTATCGGGGAGAATAGTGTTCGTCCAGCGTTCATAAACGCGCAATACGCCGCATGTGTCCCTTCATGCACGTGACGAGGGGCTTTTTTTGGTGATTCTCGTCCGCAACTTTACCTGTGGCTTCGAATCAACGGGGATTGATTCGAACTTCGAACTCAGTTTTGCAGGCGAAATCCAGCCCGATTCTGACCACCAGTCGGCCAATCATTTGAGAGCGTATTCTTGACAATCAGCATCGCGAAGCAGCGATTGTCTGCTGGGTAAATCATATTTGCCAAATAGATGATTTAAATCGAAAATTGAGCGCAATTACACAGTTGCACTTTTTGCGTGAATACCGGACAGCGCAAAAACGCGCGAACTCCTGCAAGGAGACCCCAATGTCAAAAATCACCCTGGCCACTGCGATACTCACATTGGCCCTGTCCTCGCAAACACTTGCGGCAGGTGATCCAGCGAAAGGCGAGGCGATGTACAACCGCTGTTCATCGTGTCATGCGATCATCAAGGACGGCGAAGTACTGGTCAAAGGCGGAATCACCGGCCCGAATCTCTATGGTGTCGTCGGACGTGTCGCCGGGTCCGAAAATGACTATCGCTACGGCAGCGAGCGCCTGCCGGTCGGTATGTTCACCGATGACATGATCCGTGCCGGCGAAGAAGGTCTGATCTGGACCGAAGAAAACATTGCCGCCTATTCCAAAGACCCCATCGGTTTCATCAAAGAGTATCTGGATGACGAAACCGCCCGCCCGAACATGAGCGTCAAGCTCAGGAAAGGCGCGGAAGATATCGCCGCCTATCTGGCAACTTTCAGTTCCGAGTAATCCTGTTTCCCGGTGCTGGTTACGCCTTGTGCATCAAGGCGGCCAGCTGACCGGTTTCACTGCCAAATCCGCCGGGCACTTTGTCGGCAGCAGCGATTCTTGCATCCTCCGGCTTGTTCTGGCCCAGTTTCCAGGTGCCCTGGATATCCTCTACCTGCATCCGGCATGGTACGATCATCCGCATCATTCTGGCCAACGCGTCATCAGACATTTTCCCGGTGACCCATGGCGCTTTGGGCAGCAGTCGATCTTCAAAGAATGCCGTTTGTCGATCCAGCAAATCACGCAGCTCGTCCTGCGGGCGCAGTTCAAGCCGTCCGGTCAGGTGCACGGCAACATAGTTCCAAGTCGGAACTTGATCGGCGACACCGTACCAGTCGGGCGAGACATAGCCATCAGGCCCCTGCACCGCGATCCTGACCTCTTTCGGCCCGTGCAGCATACGGACAATCGGGTTTGATCGCACCAGATGAAGATCGACCACCGCACCGTCCTCAGACAGCAGAAAGGGCACGTGACTGATCAATGGCGCGCCGTCGCCGGAAATCGCCAGAACGCCAAAAGCCCGGTCGCGGGCGAATTCAATATGACGCGCACGATCCTCGGCGCGGAAGGCTGGATTTGGGTGCATGGGCGACCTCCTGCCAAATCTCTTGCAGATGGGGTTGGTTCTTGGCAAGGTCTGCCTCGTTCTCAGGGCGGGGTGGAATTCCCCACCGGCGGTATGCGGGCCATGACCCGTAAGCCCGCGAGCGGCTCTGCCGTGTCCACGATCCGAACGGCAGAGGCCGGTATTCGGACAAAGTGTGGAACCACGAAAGAGTGTCAGCAGATCTGGTGAGAGGCCAGAGCCGACGGTCAAAGTCCGGATGGAAGAGAACGTGCAAGTCGTGCCGGTGAACCGGCGCGCCTGCTCGTGATCGCCTTGGGTGACGTGTCATGCCGGGCTGGCAGCAAAGGTTTTCGCGACCGCCAGCAGGCCACCGAACTGAAAGGAGATCACGATGACACACACCCGCTATGCTTTTGTCAAAGCCAACTGGCATTCCAACATCGTCGACCGCGCGCTGGACGGGTTTCTTGAACTGATCCCGGCCGATCAGGTCGATGTTTTCGACGTTCCCGGCGCGTTCGAGATGCCGCTGCTGGCCCGCGATCTGGCCCAAACCGGCCGCTACGCGGCTGTCGCCTGCGCCGCATTTGTCGTGGATAGCGGCATTTACCGGCACGACTTCGTGGCGCAGGCCGTCGTGGACGGGTTGATGCGCGCCGGCATGGATACCGGCGTACCGGTCCTGTCCGTCTCCCTGACGCCGCACCAGTATCAGGAAACCGACCATCACAACGCCATCTACCGCGCGCATTTTGTTGAGAAAGGCCGCGAAGCCGCACAAGCTGCGCTGAAAATCACAGCGACCCGAACGGCGCTGACGCAGGCCGCCTGATCTTCATCTTCTCAAAACTACTCATTCGCGCCACCGCAAGGTGGCGCGCACCAATTCGCAAATCCCCTTGAGGCTCACGGCGCTCCCCGCTAATCACGATCCCAAAGGAGCCCGCCCCATGTCGATGAACAGTTTTGGCCATTTATTCCGTGTCACCACCTGGGGTGAAAGCCATGGACCCGCCTTGGGTGCCACTGTTGACGGCTGTCCGCCGGGTGTCGCGATCGACAAGACCATGATCCAGCACTGGCTGGACAAGCGCAAACCGGGGCAGAACAAGTTCACAACCCAGCGGCGCGAACCCGATCAGGTGAAAATCCTGTCTGGTGTGTTCGAAGGGCAGACCACCGGAACGCCTGTGCAACTGATGATCGAGAACACCGATCAGCGCTCGAAAGACTATGGCGATATCATGGAAAAGTTCCGCCCGGGGCACGCCGATATCACCTATTGGCAGAAATACGGGATCCGGGATTATCGCGGCGGCGGGCGGAGTTCTGCACGCGAAACAGCATCACGTGTTGCTGCGGGTGGATTGGCGCGTGAGGCGATCAAACAGATTGCGCCCAACGTGCAGATCACCGGATACATGACCCAGATCGGGCCGCATAAGATCGAGCGCGACAATTTCGACTGGTCCCAGATCGAGCAGAACCCGTTCTGGACACCGGATGCGCAAGCCGCCGAGAAGTGGGCCACCTATCTGGACGATCTGCGCAAGTCCGGCAACTCGGTTGGCGCAATTGTCGAAGTTGTGGCGCGTGGCGTGCCCGCAGGGCTTGGCGCGCCGGTTTATGCCAAGTTAGACACTGATCTAACCGCTGCGATGATGTCGATCAACGCGGTGAAAGGCGTCGAAATCGGCGAAGGCATGGCCGCGGCTGAACTGACGGGCGAGGCCAACGCGGATGAGATTTTCATGGGCCAGAATGGCCCACAATACAGCTCGAACCATGCGGGCGGGATTCTGGGCGGCATCTCAACCGGACAGGACATCGTCGTGCGCTTTGCGGTCAAGCCGACCTCGTCTATTCTGACCACACGCAAAACCATCACCAAATCAGGCGAAGAGACCGAGATCATCACCAAGGGCCGTCACGACCCTTGTGTTGGTATTCGCGCGGTCCCGGTAGGAGAGGCGATGATGGCCTGCGTGATCCTCGACCACCTGCTCTTGCATCGCGGCCAGATCGGAGAGAACCGTGGACGGATCGGCTGATCTGCGCTCCCGCCTGCGGGCTGCGGTCGCACATCGCATGGAAACGGATCCGGCCCATGATCTGGCCCATCTGGATCGTGTTTGGACCAACGCCCGGGCCATCGCAGATGATCAAACCGATATGTCCGTGCTGCTGGCCGCAAGTTACCTGCACGATCTTGTGAATCTGCCCAAGGACGATCCCGCCCGGCATCTTGCCTCGCGCAGATCCGCAGCTGAATCAGAGCCTATTCTAAAGGAAATCGGGTTTGAGGCCGATCAGGTCCGTGCGATCCAGCACGCGATCGAAGCCCATAGTTTTTCGGCCGATATCCCCCCTGAAACGATCGAGGCACGCATTCTGCGCGATGCGGACCGCCTTGACGCCCTAGGCGCCATCGGTATCGCCCGCAACTTTTCCGTTTCCGGAGCCTTGGGGCGTACTCTTTACGATCCGGCGGACCCTTTTGCCCAAGCCCGGCCACTGGATGACCTTCATTTCTCGCTCGACCACTGGAAGGTGAAACTTCTGCGCCTGCCAGGTGACATGTTGACCGAAACCGGAAGGCGGATTGCAGAACAACGCACCGCGCGCATGATCCGCTTTCTTGAAGAATTCGCCGAAGAGATCGGCTGTTCCTTGCCGCAATCCTGGGTGAATTGCTGAATCCACCCGTTGATCTTTGCCCGTCAAAGACGCAGGTTCGCGCCGATGACAAAACCCTTAACTTCGCATCGACCTCTGCTTGCCGTAACGCTGAAGCTGTGCGCCTTGTTCCTGTTCACGTCGATGTCCGCGCTGGTCAAAGCACTTTCAGATGAATTCCCGCCGGGCCAATTGGTGTTTTTCCGGTCCCTGTTCGCAATCCCCGTGATCATTCTTTGGCTCATCGCGCGGGGGGAGTTGTCGAAAGGCTTTGTGGTCAAGAAACCCATGGGCCATTTCTGGCGCGGTGTTCTGGGGACAAGCGCCATGGGTCTTACCTTTACCGGCCTCAGCCTGTTGCCCCTGCCGGAAGTCACTGCCATCGGCTATGCGACACCGATCTTCACCCTGATTCTGGCCGCCGTCATGCTGGGCGAACGGATTCGGCTTATCCGTATCGGCGCTGTGGCTTTGGGTCTGCTGGGCGTCCTGATCATGATATGGCCACGTATTGGCACCACCAAGATGGAATTCGCCGCCACCATCGGCGCGTTATGCGTGTTGGGCGCAACCCTCGCCCGTGCCTTCGTTCAGATCCATATCCGGCAATTGGTCAAGGTCGATCACCCTGCGGCCATCGTGTTCTATTTCTCGATGACCGCGACGCTCCTGTCCGCTCTGACAGCATTCTGGGGATGGACGATGCCCACCTGGAATCAGGCTCTGATCATGGTCATGATGGGCCTGATCGGCGGCGTCGCGCAGATTTTGGTCACATCTTCCTATCGGTTTGGCCAGGCCTCGATGCTGGCGCCTTATGACTATGCAACCATGCTTTTTGCGATCGTGATCGGCTATGTCTGGTTCGACGAACTGCCAACGATTGCAATCCTGATCGGGGCCGCGCTGGTGATTGCAGGCAATGTTGTCGTCATCTGGCGCGAACACCAGTTGGGGCTGGAGCGGGGCAAGGCCCGGTCGGTTACAGACCCCAAAGCATGACTTTACCTTTTGCAATCTTCCCCTAGGTTGGGCCGAACAGTCAAAGAGGTTCCCAAATGAGCGACGCGCAGGATCACAAGGAAAAGATGCAGAAGGTGCAGGCCCAGCACCGCAAGAAAGTGTCCGAGGCCGTGGATCCAGGCCGCGGTCTGGTCCTGATCAATACCGGCAAGGGCAAGGGCAAGTCCTCGGCCGCGTTCGGCGTGGTCATTCGTGCCTTGGGCTGGGGCCAGACGGTTGCTGTGGTGCAGTTCATCAAGGGCAAGTGGAAAACCGGCGAGCGCCGTTTCTTCGAAGAGCGCGATCTGGTGACATGGCATACGATGGGCGAAGGTTTTACCTGGGACACACAGGACCGGGAGCGCGATATTGCGGCTGCCAATGCCGCCTTCGACAAGGCCTGCGCCCTGATGTCCAGCGGCGAATACGATCTGGTTGTGCTGGACGAGATCAACATCGCCCTGCGTTACGAATACCTGTCGGTCGAACAGGTCATCGAAGGTTTGAACACGCGTTCGGAAAAGACCAGCGTATTCCTGACTGGTCGCGACGCGCCGAACGCGCTGCGTGACTATGCTGATCTGGTCACGGAAATGACCGAGGAGAAACACCCGTTCCAAGCGGGCATCAAAGCACAGCGCGGCGTGGATTTCTGAAGCAACGTTGCTGAAAGGCTGGCGGTGCATAGCCGCCAGTTCCGATTATCGCCCTGCTGCGTTGACCGATTCTGTCATGTCGCAGGTTCCGGGAAACGCTGGCGTGTTCGGTTGGCGAAAGCCACAAGCGACAGCATCACCGGTACTTCGACCAGGACCCCCACGACCGTCGCCAGTGCCGCGCCGGAATGAAGACCGAACAAGCTGATTGCGACGGCAACGGCCAGTTCAAAAAAGTTCGATGTCCCGATCATGGCACAGGGCGCTGCGATCCGGTGGGGAACCTTCAGCGCATAAGCGGCGCCATAGGCAATGGCAAAAATCCCATAGCTTTGGATCAGAATGGGAACGGCGATCAGAACGATGACCGTAGGTTTCGCCAGAATGGTCTGACCTTGCAGGCCGAACAAGATGACCACGGTTGCAATCAATCCCATGACGGACCACAGTTTCACCCGCGAAGAAAAGGCTTCTATCGCTTGTTTAGAGCCTAATCTGCGGCGGGTGATCAACCCGGCGACAAGCGGCAGCACTACATAAAGGACCGTGGCCGAAACCAAAGTCTGCCACGGCACTTCGATGTCGGTGACATCCAGCAAAAAGGCCACGATCGGCGCAAATGCCACGACCATGATCAGATCATTGACCGAGACCTGAACCAGCGTGTAAGTCGCGTCGCCTCTGGTAAGCTGCGACCACACAAACACCATGGCGGTGCAAGGGGCGGCCCCCAGCAGGATCAGACCGGCAGTGTATTGCGCGGCATCTTCGGGCGCGATCCAGGGTGCGAAGACATAGTCGAAAAACAGGACGGCCAGCAGTGCCATGGTGAAAGGCTTTATCAGCCAGTTCACTACCAGCGTCACAATCAGACCACGTGGCTGGCGGGCGATTCCGGCGACTGCGCCGAAATCGACGTTGACCATCATAGGGTAAACCATTGCCCAGATCAGCACCGCCACCACCAGATTGACGCTGGCGATTTCGGCGCTTGCCACCAGGTGCACCAGCCCCGGCGCGGCCAGCCCGATCAGGACGCCACCGATCATCGCAAGTGCAACCCAGATCGTGAGATACCGTTCAAAAATGCTCATGACAGCGCCTCAGTCGTTTGATCCGTAAGTTTGCCAGAGGTCAGCGCGGCAAGCCCGACCATCACGGCCGCCGTGCCCAGCACCATGGGCAGCCCTCCGACCTGATAGGTCAGGCCAGACAAGACGGTGCCGGCCAACCGCCCCGTCGCATTTGCCATGTAGTAAAAGCCGACATCCATCGTCACACGCTCGGACCGGGTGAAGGCAAGAATCAGATAGGAATGCAGCGATGAATTGACCGCGAAGATCGCACCAAAGACCAAAAGCCCGACGACCAGTGTCAGGGTCAGCCAGGTCTCGGGCCCATTTGACAGCAAAACTGCCAGTGTCAGAGCCGCAGGAACGCAGAACAGGATCGCCGCCCAGCTGCGTGCGGCACGGATCAGATCACCTTCGGTTCGATCTGACGCACGAAGAATCCTTGGCGCGTTGGCCTGCACGGCGCCATAGAGGATGATCCATACCGCCATGAATGTTCCGATCATGAAGAACGCGGCCCGATTGCCCTGTTCGGTGCCATCTGAAAGAACAGCATAGAAATAGATCGGGATGCCGACCACAAACCAGACGTCCCGCGCGCCGAACAGGAAGACACGCGCCGCGGACAACCAGTTCACATTTGCGGATTTTGAAAAAACCTCAGAGAACTTTGCGCCCTTGCGCCCCTTCGGCAGACCCGCTGGCATGAACAGCATCACCGCGACCAGGATCACCGCCAGAACGGCGGCCATGGCAAGCACTGCCGGAAGGAAGCCCAGTGTTGCAAGCATGGCGGCACCCAACAGGAATCCCAGCCCTTTGACCGCGTTTTTCGAACCCGTCAGAACCGCAACCCATCGAAACAACGCGCCTCCTTCGGAAGGAGCCAGCAATTTGACCGCCGATTTCGAAGACATCTTGGCCAGATCCTTGGCTACTCCACTGGCCCCTTGCACGATCATGACAAAAGTGACCGAAGCCGCGACGGTCCAGTTCGGGTTAAGCTGCGTCATGGCGAGCAACGCGACCATCTGCACCCCCAGCCCAGCATAGAGGGTCGAGGTCAGCCCGAACCGTGCGGCGATCCAGCCGGCGGACAGGTTGGTGACAATCCCGGCGATTTCATAAAGCACAAACAGATAGGCAAGCTGCACCGGTGAAAAGCCCAGGGTGTGAAAGTGCAACAGCACCAACATCCTGAGCGCCCCGTCGGTCAGCATGAAGGCCCAATAGGCAGCCGTGACCGCGATATAAGCCGACAGTCCTTCGGGGCGTTGCGTCACAATGATGCCCCGACCATCAGCGCGACATCCACCAGCCGATGCGCATAACCCATCTCGTTGTCGTACCACGCATAGATTTTCACCTGCGTCCCGTTCACAACCATGGTCGAGGGCGCATCGATGATCGAAGAGCGTTCGTCATTGGTGTAATCGGTGGACACCAGCGGGCGCATCTCATAGCCCAGAATGCCCTTCAGTTCGCCTTCGGCAGCGGCTTTGAAGAAGGCGTTGACCTCTTCAACCGTGGTTTCACGCTCAACCTCGAACACGCAATCGGTCAACGAGGCGTTCAGCAATGGCACCCGAACCGCATGGCCGTTCAGCCGCCCTTTGAGTTCAGGGTAGATCAGTGTGATGGCCGTGGCCGACCCGGTCGTGGTCGGGATCAAAGAGTTCAGGGCCGAGCGTGCGCGCCTGAGATCCTTGGCAGGCCGATCCACAATTGTCTGCGTGTTGGTTACGTCGTGAATCGTCGTCATCGATCCATGGCGGATGCCCAGGTTTTCGTGAATGACCTTCACGACAGGCGCAAGACAGTTTGTCGTGCACGAGGCCGCCGTCACGATCCTATGCGCCGCGGGGTCGTAGGTTCCGTCATTCACACCCATGACGATATTGGCCGTCGGCCCGTCCTTGACCGGAGCAGAGACAACAACCTTCTTCACCCCAGCGTCAAAATACGGTGCCAGCATCGCTTCGGTCTTGAACACGCCGGTGCAGTCGATCACCACGTCAACACCGTCCAGCGGCAACGCGCTCAGGTCTTTTGTGCCAACGAACGGCAGGCGGGTACCGTTGACCGTGATGCTGTCTGCATCATGGTCGAATTCCGCGTCCCAGCGCCCATGCACGGTGTCGAACTCCAGCAGATGCGCATGCATCTCGGGATCACCGACGGCATCGTTGATCCAGGCTATCTTTGCGCCTTTTTCAAGCAAGGGCTTCAGGGCCAGTTTTCCCATACGGCCAAGGCCGTTCAGTGCGTAGGTGGTCATTTCGTTTCCTCGGTAGGCGTACGCCCGATTTCATCGACGGCGGATTGCAATGCGATCCGGTCAAGGCTTTCGACCGGCAATGACGAAAAGGCCTGAATCCGGCGCTTCAGTGCACCATAGGCGGTTTGAAAGGCCAGGCTTTTCTCGGCGTCGGTACCTTCGGCCTTGACCGGATCTTCCACGCCCCAATGGCCACTTATCGGTTGACCCTCCCAAGCCGGGCATTCCTCGTTGGCGGCCTGATTGCAGACAGTAAAGACAAAATCCATGACGGGCGCGTCCGGCGCCGAAAACTCGGACAGATTCTTCGGCCGCAGGCCCGAGATATCGTGCCCCTTGTCGTGCAGAATCTGCACCGCAAAGGGATTGAGCTCTGAACTGGGCCGCGTCCCGGCCGAATAGACGTTGAACCGGTCGCCGCCGATCTGTCGCAGCAAGGATTCGGCAAAAATCGAACGGGCCGAGTTGCCGGAACAAATGAACAGCACATTGACCTTTCGGTTCGTCGCGGTGTCTTTGGGAAAGGGCATGCAGATATCCGGACGGCCACGGCAGCAATCCACGATCAGGAAATCCAGCATCTGCTGCACAGTTTTCATTTCAATCGAATAGAGCAGAGACGTCCCGGATCGTTCCTGTTTCACCAATCCCGACCGCTGCAATGCATTCAGGTAGTTCGACATGGTACTGGGTTTGATATCCAGCTCCGCTGCCAGCTCGCCCGCGGGAACCCTGTCAGGAAACCGTCGCATCAACATGCGAAACACGGTGATGCGCTGCGGGTGGCCAAGGATGGTAAACTGATCGATTATCTTTTCTATCATATTTCATGAATTATTAAAATAAAGAAGATGGGTCAATTTTATTCCGCATCGTCACAAAAAATTCACGGATCAGAGCGCCAATTTGAAAGACTGGCCGCAGGCTTTCGGTTCACAACTCGAGGCCCAGCCGTGCTGAGCAACGTCAAAACGGTTACGACCGGGCTTGCAGGCGCCAGACTGACGGTTTAAACGAAGCTTCGCATCCGGTCATAATCAGTTCCATATGACCTAAGGTGCCGCTGTAGCTCAGCTGGTAGAGCACGTCATTCGTAATGATGGGGTCGGGGGTTCGAGTCCCTTCAGCGGCACCAGATATTTCCAGGTCAAACGGAATTCGGCCCTCGCAACCTCCGCTGCCCTGCCGACTGGCGCGCTAAGCGCGTTTCTCTCCGATCGAGGCAACACCCAGAACGTCCAGAACTTTCGCTTCGATATGCTCGGCATTCATGCCGGCCACCGCATACATGTCCGCGGGGCTGGCTTGATCGATGAAAATATCCGGCAAAACCATCGAACGGTATTTCAACCCCCGATCAAATACACCTTCATCTGCCAAAAGTTGAGCGACATGGCTGCCAAAACCGCCAACGGCCCCTTCTTCTATGGTGATCAACGCCTCGTGGCGGGATACCAGATCCAGGATCAGGTCACGGTCAAGAGGTTTGGCAAAACGAGCATCGGCAATCGTGGGCGTTATGCCTTTGGCTGAAAGGGATTCCGCCGCCTTCTGAACCTCTGCCAGACGTGTACCGAATGAAAGCAAAGCCACCCGCGCACCTTCCCGGATAACGCGGCCCTTGCCGATTTCCAGAACCTCGCCGCGTTCGGGCAAGTCCACCCCGACTCCTTCGCCACGCGGATAACGGAACGCAATGGGGCCTTCGTCATGCGCGGCGGCGGTCGCCACCATATGCATCAGCTCGGCCTCGTCTGCGGCAGCCATGACGACCATACCGGGCAGGTTGGCCAAATAGGCAATGTCGAACGACCCCGCATGGGTGGCGCCGTCAGCCCCGACCAAACCTGCCCGGTCGATTGCAAAACGTACGGGCAGGCGCTGAATCGCCACGTCATGTACCACCTGGTCGTAACCACGCTGCAGAAAGGTCGAATACATTGCGCAAAACGGCTTCATTCCTCCTGCGGCAAGCGCAGCCGAAAACGTCACGCCGTGCTGTTCGGCAATCGCCACATCAAAGCAACGTGACGGATAGCGCTCGGCGAACAGGTTGAGGCCAGTTCCGTCGGGCATCGCAGCAGTCACGGCAACGATCTTGTCGTCACGCGCGGCCTCATCCACCAGCGCCTTGCCGAATACAGACGTATAAGAGGGCGCGTTTGAAGGTGCCTTCTTTTGCTCCCCAGTAACCACATCGAACTTGGCCGTGGCATGGCCTTTGTCGCGGGCCTGTTCGGCGGGGGCATACCCCTTGCCTTTTTTAGTCAATACATGGATCAGAATCGGCCCGGTTGCCCGTGCTTTGACCGTGCGCAGAACAGGCAGCAGCTGGTCCATGTCATGGCCATCTATCGGGCCGAGATAGGAAAACCCAAGCTCTTCGAACAGCGTGCCGCCCACCGCCATGCCTTTCAGCATCTCCTTGGCGCGCTTGGCACCCTCCCGGAATGGCTCGGGCAGCAATGAGACAGCGCCTTTTGCAGCAGCTTTCAGATCGTGAAACGGTTCTTCGGAATAGATACGCGATAAATAGCTGGACAACGCACCAACTGGCGGCGCGATGCTCATCTCGTTGTCGTTCAGAATGACGATCAGACGCTTTTTCAGGTGGCCCGCATTGTTCATCGCCTCAAAGGCCATGCCCGCAGACATCGAACCATCGCCGATCACCGCAATTGCGTCGCCCAGCCCTTCGGGCGTGACACCACCCAGATCCCGTGCGACAGCAAAACCCAAAGCAGCGCTGATCGACGTGCTGGAATGCGCAGCGCCAAATGGATCATAGGGGCTTTCGCTGCGCTTGGTGAAACCGCTGAGGCCATCCTTCATGCGCAATGTGCGGATGCGATCACGTCGTTCGGTCAGGATTTTGTGCGGATAACACTGATGACCCACATCCCAGATGATCTTGTCTCGGGGCGTATCAAACACAGCGTGCAACGCGGTGGTCAGTTCAACGACACCCAAGCCGGCCCCCAAATGCCCGCCGGTCACGGCAACCGCCGAAATTGTTTCGGCCCGCAACTCCTGTGCGACCTGGTGCAGCTGCGCGTCCGAGAACTGCTTGAGATCCGCAGGACGGTTCACAAGATCCAGCAAGGGCGTATTGGGGCGGTCAGACATGTGTCGCGTTCCTGGCTTAGCTGTCCCGGGCAATAACGAAGCGGGCGGCTTCCTTCAAGGTTTCCGCCCTCGGACCAAACCCGTCCAAAGCGGCGCAGGCCTGATCCACAAGTTCACTTGCGCGGGCTTTGGCAGCAGGCAGACCCAAAAGCGAAACAAAAGTGGCTTTCCCTGCCTCGGTATCCTTTTGCAATCGCTTGCCCGCCTTTTGGGCATCGCCTTCGATATCAAGGATGTCATCTGCGATCTGAAAAGCAAGACCCATTGCCCGGGCATATCGGCGCAACGGGTCAGGATCGGATCGGGCCATAACGGCGCCAACGCAGGCAGACCACTCGATCAGGGCGCCCGTCTTGCCGGCCTGAAGACGCGTGATTTCGTCCAGCGTCAGCGGATTGGCGGCCGTTTCCGCCGCAATGTCCAGCGCCTGTCCCAGCACCATACCTTGTGCGCCGCTGGCTTTGGCCAGGGTCAGGGCAAGGTCCGCGCGAATGTCTGCGGACCCAACCTGAGAACAGGTGCAAAGTTCGAAAGCAAGCGTCTGAAGGGCATCCCCGGCCAGAACAGCCGTGCCCTCATCCCACTCTACGTGAACGGTGGGCCGCCCGCGGCGCAGGTCATCGTCATCCATGCAGGGCAGGTCGTCATGCACCAGGGAATAAGCGTGCAGCGCCTCTATGGCCGTGGCCGGCCAGATCGCCCGGTCTTCTTCAACACCGTGCAGTCGGGCACTTTCCAATGCTAGAAACCCGCGCAGCCGCTTTCCGCCTCGGGTGGCATATGCCATGGCCCGGGTTACATCCACGTCTGCAAACGCGCCCAAAACCAGATCAAAATGGCTTTGAATGCTGGCAGCATCCTGCGCAAGTCTTTCGGGGAACATTCACATACCTTCGACAGGCGTCGTACCGGTCGGCTGACCACTGGCGTCCAGAGTGATCGCTGCGACTTTTTCTTCCGCGCGCTTCAACTCCTCCTCGCACCGCTTTTTCAGCGCCGCGCCGCGTTCGTACAGCGCAATTGATTGATCCAGCGCGACATCGCCACGTTCCAGCTGGCCGACTACGGCTTCAAGCTCTTTCATCGCCTGTTCGAATGTCATCTGGTCTACGGGAGTCTGGGTCATCGGGCTGCCTTTATCAATTCTTCCACATGGGCGCGTGTGGCCTGGGCCAGTGCGTTCAGATCATACCCGCCTTCCAGAGTCGAGACGATACGACCGTCGCAAACCTCGTCGGCAATCCTGCACAGCTCTGCGGTGATCCAGGCGAAGTCATCAGTGGCCCAGTTCAGATTGGCCAGCGGGTCGTCCTGATGGGCGTCGAACCCGGCGGAAATGATGATCAGTTCCGGCCTGAAGGCCCGCAAGCGCGGAAAGGCCTTCGTTTCATAGGCGGCACGCATCTCGACGCCGCCACTGCCGGGCGCCAGAGGGATGTTGAGAACCGTATCATGAACACCCGTTTCCTCGGGCCGGCCCGATCCGGGCCACAAAGGCATCTGCTGGCTGGTTATCACCAATGCCCGCGCTTCATCCCACAACAGGTCTTGGGTTCCATTGCCGTGATGCACGTCAAAGTCGACCACGGCCACACGATTCAAGCCGTGATGGTCCAGCGCGTGTTTCGCCGCCAATGCTGCATTTCCAAACAGGCAGAAGCCCATGGCCGTTTCGGTTTCCGCATGGTGCCCCGGCGGGCGAATGGCACAGAACGCGTTCGATGCTTCACCGCCCAAAACCAGATCAACGGCCCGCACCGCCGCACCCGCCGCGCGGTATGCTGCGTCCACCGATCCCGGAGACAGGAACGTATCCCCGTCGATCTGGGCGAACCCGTCCGCAGGGCGCGCGGCCCGAATGTCGCGGATATAGCTCTCGGGGTGAATGCGCAGAAGATCGTCATCCGCAGCCAGCGGAGCCGTCACCCGCTTCAGCTCCAGCGCTTCCAATGCATGCAATATATGCTCCAGCCGCGCCACCCGTTCCGGGTGCCCGTCAGGTGTCACATGGCCCAGACAATCGGCATGGGTCAAAAGGGCAGTCGTCATTGGGATCCCATCTTCATCTGGCTACAAATATCCTCGCCGAAGGCCAAAATACGCCGCGCAGCGGCACCTCAATCCGGCGCAAGCATATACCCTGCGCCCCGCACAGTCTGCAAATAGCGTGGCTGCTTGGGGTCCTGTTCGATTTTGCGTCGAAGGCGCGTGATCTGTACATCCACAGCGCGCTCCTGCGCCTGGCCCTTGTCGCGCCCCAGATCCTCGACCAGCTTGGCGCGGCTGATCGGCTCTCCGGGCTGGGCCGAGAATATCTTCATCAACTGGCTTTCGGTTGCGGTCAGACGGACCGGGTCTTCGCCCTGCCACATCTCGCCGCGTTCAATGTCATAGCGGATGGGCCCGAGATACAGGATCTTCGCCGTGGTTTCTTCTGCCGGCGTTTCCGGCATCCGGCGCAGGATCGCGTTGATCCGCAACAGCAGCTCTTTCGGCTCGAACGGTTTTGCCAGGTAATCATCCGCCCCGGCCTCGAGGCCCGCGATCCGATGTTCCGTCTCACCCTTTGCGGTCAGCAGCAGGATCGGTGTCGTATGCGTTTCCCGCAAAGCACGGGTCAGGCTGACACCATCCTCGCCCGGCATCATCACATCCATGACGATCATGTCGAAATCCAACCCCGACAATACGCGCCGCGCGTGGGCCGCATCCCGTGCCGCAGTAACCAAAAACCCGTTTCGCATCAAAAACTTCTTGAGCAGATCACGAATGCGCTCGTCGTCGTCAACAATCAGCAGATGGGCATCCATATCGCTCATGTGGTCGTATCCCGAAGTTTCGTATAGGCATGACGCATATCAGCATCCATCATTGCTTCAAGCACTTTGCGAAATCCGGCCACGGCTTCGGGACCGGCATCCTTGTAGGCGGCGCGCATTCTTGCCCGCTGAGCATCCGACAACGTGGTTTCCAGCGACTGCCCCTTTTCTGTCAGAAATAGGTGGCGTTCGCGTTTGTCCACTGTACCCACGCGGCTTTCCACCAAACCATCCTCGATCAAGGTTCGCAAAACCCTGTTCAGAGACTGTTTTGTCACGCCAAGGATGGCCAACAAATTGTTGACCGTCGTGCCCGGCGCGCGGTTGATGAAGTGGATTGCCCGGTGGTGGGCGCGGCCATAGGCCATCTCTGCGAGGATGCGGTCGGGATCAGCCGTAAAGCCACGATAGGCGAAGAACATGGCCTCGATCCCCTGCCTCAATTGCTCATCGGTCAAAAACAAAAGGCTCTCGCCCCCATAACGCGGGGCCGGACGGACGTCGGACATATCATGCCTCATTCGTTACTACCGGGGCCGAGTTTATGTCAGCGTTATTGACATTCCAAGAGTAGAGCGGTATCGAATTGCAGTTTTTGCGCAATATTGTGTCCGTACCGGACCTAAATCGCGCAACAATCGAAAACTCAACCCGGTTCAGGAGGTTTCGCATGGCGGGGTATGATGATCGTGATGGCACCATTTGGATGGATGGCAAGCTGGTGCCCTGGCGTGAGGCCAATGTGCACATTCTGACCCACGCAATGCACTATGCGTCATCGGTATTCGAAGGCGAGCGCGCATACAACGGTAAGATCTTCAAAAGCCGCGAACATTCCCAGCGTCTGATCGCCTCGGCCGAAGCGCTGGACATGCCGATGCCTTATTCGGTTGATGAAATCGAAGCTGCGAAGGAAGAAGCGCTGAAAGCCAGCGGTTTGCAGGACGCATATGTGCGGGCGTTGGTCTGGCGTGGCTCGGGCGAGGATATGGGCGTGGCCTCGGCGCGCAATCCGGTGCGCATGGCCATCGCAGTCTGGCCTTGGGGCGCCTATTACGGCGATGCCAAGTTGCAGGGCGCCAAGCTGGACATCGCCGAATGGAAACGCCCCAGCCCGGAAACCATCCCGGTCCATGCCAAGGCGGCGGGTCTTTACATGATTTGCACCATATCCAAGCACAAGGCCGAGGCCAAAGGATGCTCGGACGCATTGTTCATGGACTGGCGCGGTTATGTCGCCGAGGCCACCGGCGCAAACGTGTTTTTCGTCAAGGATGGCGAGGTGCACACCCCGCTGGCAGACTGCTTCCTGAACGGCATCACCCGCCAGACGGTGATCCAGATGTTGAAAGACAAGGGCATCACCGTGCATGAGCGCCGCATCAAGCCCGAAGAAATGGCTGACTTCGAACAGTGCTGGCTGACCGGCACCGCGGCCGAGGTCACGCCTGTCGGACAGATCGGCGAATATACATTCGAGGTCGGCGACCTGACCCGCCAAATCGCCGAAGATTACGAGAAACTGGTTCGCTCGTAAGACATTGCCCCCGCTTTGTCGGGGGCTTTTTGTTGCCAAACGTGCAATTTTTTGTGCAAACCGTTCGGCCATCTGGACGGATTGCACAGATTGCGTATCTTCGGCACATGTTGGACCTTCTCAGCGATATTCTCACCCGCCTTTCCTTGCGCGGCACGTTTTACTTCCGCACGTCATTCACTCCGCCCTTCGGAATTCAGGTGCCGGGGTTCGAAAACGTGGCGCGGTTTCATTTTGTGCAGCGTGGTGAGCTGAAGGTTCATGTCTCGACCACGGGCGAAACGCTGCGGTTGAGGCAGGGGGACCTGATCCTGATCCCCCACGGGGCGCCACACGCATTGCTCTGCGCCGAGGTCAAGCCGTTGGACGCATTGCCTCTGGAGCAGGTGCTGGAGCGCGCGGGCTACTCGGGCGAAGGCGTGCTGGTCTATGGCGGTGATGACGAGGAACGGGATACACAGCTGATCTGCGGTCATTTCTCTTTTTCCGGCCCGGCCGGCCGAAACGGCACCGGGCATATGCTGATCGACCGCCTGCCGCCCTATATCCTGATCGAGAATTATGGCGAAGAGGCCGGATCGTGGATGGAAGCCACCCTGCGCATGATCGGCTCTGAGGTTTCAGGCGCAAAAATCGGTGGCGACCTGATCGCGCTGAAACTGTCCGAGGCCCTGTTCGCACAGGCGATCCGGGCCTATCTGGAGCGTCAGAGCCCGCAGGATTCCGCATTGGCAGGATTTGCTGATCAGCGCATCTCGCGGGCCTTGACCGCGTTCCACCAGGCCCCGGCCAAGGACTGGAGCGTCGCGTCTTTGGCACGTGTGGCGGGTATGTCGCGCACTGCCTTTGCTCAGCGTTTTGCTGAAAAGATGGACACTACGCCGATGCAGTACCTCACGGATTGGCGGATGCAAATCGCGTGCCACGGCCTGACCGAGGCAAGATGGAACGTTGCAGATGCAGCGGCCGAGGTCGGGTATGCCTCCGAGGCGGCTTTCTCACGCGTGTTCAAGAAACAGGTTGGGCTGTCACCGGCTGCGTACCGGGCGATGCATTGATCCCCCAGGTTTTTTGAACGATCTGCATGGTATTAGAGACGATCAGGAATTCAGCGTTCGGCTTGGGCGTCCTACCTTCCCTTTATCATTGATTGAGAAAAGGAAGATCTGATGTCCCTGCGTTTCGTTACCCGCTCTGTCCATGCTTACCTCGACTACCCCGTCGCCATTGCCCTCATGACGTTGCCGTTCCTGTTGGGATTGGGCCAATCCAACCCCCTGGCCCTGTGGCTGTCGGTTGTCACCGGTGTTGCTGCGTTTGTTCTGACGGTACTGACGGATCACCACCTTGGGATTTGGCGGGTCCTTCCCTACAAGTTCCATCTGGCCGTAGACTTGATTGTCGGCATCGCATTCCTGTTTGCACCCAGCGTCCTGGGGTTCTCAGGACTGGATGCGGTGTTTTATTGGCTGAACGGCGCGGCCGTGGTGCTTGTCATCTCGCTCAGCGCGCCCGAGCAGGAAGTTGCCGCATAAAACCGCTGACCACGGTTGTCCCAGTTTCACCGTAAAGCGCCAAGGTCCGAGCCGCCGGGGTTTTCATCCGGCGGCTCGTTTTTGAAAAAGCGGCCGGGCTTCAAAGGAATGCTCTCACTGTCACAACAGGCCATCCGGCTGCGGCTCGCAGCTGCCTCCGCGTGATCTGTTGTTTCAACTGACCCAGGTTCGCCCCATTCCAGTCACTGATTGAACCCGCACTGACATTGGCACGTTTCACCGAGAAGATAAGGTTTTCAGCCTTTGATGAGCCGCTCGGACGAGTGTGACGTTGCAGGTTTGTCGTGGACCTTCAGCAGCCAATACGGTTGGATTTCGCCATTTCCCTTGATATTGATAACCTCTCGTCTCTCGCAATCTACATATTCGGCTATCTCGTCTCTTACTTCGGGTGAGATTTGAACGCGCCCGGGTTCTCCGGTGCTTTCCATTCTTGAGGCGATGTTGACTGTATCACCCCAAACGTCAAAAAACGGTTTGTCGCCGCCGATTACACCTGCGATTACCGGGCCTTTGTGAATTCCGACCCGCAGGGACACCTTTGGATGCAGTTTGTCTGTCACCTGCTCGACCGTCGCAATCATATCAATCGCCAACGCAGCCATGCGAACAGAATCCGGTTGCCTCTCTTTGACCGAGGGGTCCAAACCACCTGCAACCATGTAACTGTCACCGATGGTTTTGATTTTCTCCAGCTTGTAGCTCAAAACCAGTTCATCGAATGCTGAGAACACGGAGCCCAGCAATTTGACCGTCGCCCTTGCCCCATTGGCGGCCGCGAATTCAGAAAATCCAGACAAATCAGAAAACAGAATTGTGGCGTCATCAATTCTTTCAGCGATTAACCTGTCCGGGTGCGCTTTGATGCGCCTTGCAATGCGCGAAGGCAAAAGAACATTTATCAGCCGCTCGGAAACAGCAAATTCCCTTTCCAAAGCATCTTCGTATCGATCTATTGCGGCATTTGCAGAATAGGAGGTGAAAAAAAGCGCCGAGACGATTCCCAAAATCAATACAATGAAAATAACATCCTGAGGCTGCCTTACAAATCCGTCCCGATATGACTGCGCAATAATATCCCAAATCGTTTCGCCGGGCGGTATATGCAAAGGAACGACAAGCGATATGTAAATAAACAAAGCTGCGCTGAGGATCGTTATCAAAGTGATCCAGCGCCAATATGCGGCCCCTAGAAAATAAAAAAGCAAGGGCGGGCCGACCAGCAAGACCAGATGATCTTCACCGTTTTTGCCGACGCTGATGTCATGGGCCAGAAACAGGAATAGCCACACTGTAAAATAAGCGACTTTGACCTCAAGGCCGAAGCGATCCAACGTCATAGTCAAAAGTGCCGCGAAGCCAAGACCAAAGTTTACCCATGCGAGATATCTCCAGTCTGGTCCAAGTTGGAACTGGTAGAAAGCTGTGAAACCGAACCCAAGCGACGCAATAAAGGCTGCAACGTTAACAACTTGCATTTTTCGTCTTATTTTTCCATCGTCGATCGGATTTTCAGAGTCCACAATGTGTTTCAGCAAAGCATCGCCCCCGCGCCAGCTCTATGCAAAATATCCCTCAAATCCCTTTCTTAGTCGATAAGCCACAGGTTGTTTGTTCAGAAGCTACTTTCGCGTCGCGACGCCAACACAGCCTGAACCGCTTTTGGCCTCGCGCCCGCAAACGGGTGCCGTACTGCCCTGAAAATCGGCCGTTGGATCAAGTTGGCAACAACAATTCAGGTGGTGCTGTTTTCAGGGCCTCCAGTTTGCTCTGAATGATATTCGGCGATTTCTGTTCCAGATAGTAAGCAATGGTTTCCACGCGAATTCGGACAGAGCCGGCAGGTTTCGTCTCATCGAGATCCTGAAACACAAAGAAAAGCGTTCCAAGCGCTTCGGTAATTTCCTGGACTGGTGAATAAGTCGGCTGGTCCATTCCGCATTCATAGCTTGAAAACCGGATTGAACAGGTTATCCACGGCATAATAGATCCATAGCGTGCAGCCCAGAGAAGTTCGTTGGTGTTTGCACTGTGAGACGTTTTCCAAATATCCGAAATGTCAAAAGGGCTTTGAATTCGGCCAGCTTTGATCAGATCGCCGTATAACCAATCCAGTATCTCTGCGTCCAATGGCAGGTACTGACCCCAGAGGATCGGATAACCAAAGGCCTGCAACTCACTTTCAATGGCGTGGCCAATTCCGGTGTCCATGTGGTAGGGGCGGCCCAAGGCCAGGATGCAAGGCCGATGTTGTGTGGCGCACTCGGACAGTACCGCCAGACTTTGCCGCCGCAGACTCTGATCAAACTCTTGAAGGGCGTCATAAGCTTTGGAAACCGCAGCGCGCAGTTCAGCCAAGCGCAAGTCGGTGATTACGCCCTTCAGGGCATCGTACAGCTGCCGGGTCGCAATTTGTGGGTCTGCCAAGGATACGGCGGGCGAAAGATAATGTACGCCCACTTCCTTGAACACGTCCTTTTCCCGCCGAAATCCGGCTCGTGTACTTTCGGGGCCGGCAATAACGCGCGGGCAGGCCATGTTTTCCCGAACATGACCCCGCAAAAAGGATGGGACAGTCAGGATTATGGGAACGAACAGGATATCAATGGGGCGCTTTTGCCCGTCCAGCAATTCACCATAATGGCCGGACATGCACTTGACGGGGTAACAGCAATCAACAGCACCACGCCCTTTTCCGAATTTCAGCTGTTGTGCTTCTGATGTGTCCGACGAATAGACGATATTGCGGCGATTGATTCCCAGTTCAACGAACAATGTCGTCCAAAACCTGTGCGTCGACCACTGGTTCAGGACCCGAGGGATGCCGATCCGAAAATCCCGCTTGGGTGGTTTGGACTTAGCGAAAGGCGCCTTCGCGAACGCTTTCTGCAATATTTGGATTGGCATTCGCTTCCTCGTCGATTTGCTTTTTTCGCGCTTTCATCTCGGCTGCGTCTTCAATCAACCCTTTCGAGCAAGAATTGCCGGTAATCACCCGCTCCCACCCTTCCGCCAGAGGAACCTTGCTGTTTGCCCGGCCACGACCGCCGGGGATCTGAACATCCACAAAGGCCCGGCTACAGTTCATCGCACACCACTTGCAGGTGGTTTTGCTGTTGGTTGTACTGACATATTCCAACTCTTCGATGCGGTCGTGCCCGACGAAGCGGGACGTTTGCCCGGTGTTCACATGTTCGAGCGCCAGAAGGGCGGCGCCCAAAGCGCCAGCCTCGCCAGCATGAGGGTGCACGGTAATTTCCGCGTCAGGAATTTTACCCCTGATGAAATCGATCTGGGCTTTGACGACGGCCAGGTTTCGATGTGTTCCACCTTGCAGAACAAACTTCCTGCCGATGGCCTTGAGGTTCTGAAACTGCCCGGCATAGACCCAAACATTCAGGGGCAGGACCGCAGCAAGGCTTGCCATGATTTCTTCTGCCGCCCACCCTTTGCGTTGCTGGTTCACGATGTCGGACTGAAGGAACACGCCGCACCCCATCATGAGTTTCGGCATCCGCTTGGCGCTGAAGGCTTTTTCGGCGTAATCCTCAAGCCGGACATCATAGCGTTCGGCAACGCCTTGAAGAAACGCCCCATTGCCGGAAGAACATTGGGAATTGAGCCGAAAATCGACGACCGCTTTCTGCCGCAACAGCATGATTTTGACATCGGTCCCACCGACGTCGCATATCGCGTCTGCGTCGGGATGTATGTGCATGGCAGCAGCCGCATGTGCGACCGTCTCAACCACTGGCACGTCCGCCCCCAAAATATCCTTCAGCAGATCTTTCCCGTACCCCGTCAGGCCAAGAGCGCCGATATCCTCGATCCCTGCATCGCGCAACTTGCGGAAAACGGACTTGGCGTCTTCGATCGGGTTTCCCTGACTATGCTGATAAACCGAAGCCTTAATTTCAGCGTCGCAGTCCAACGCCACCGCCTTGACCGTAGTGCTGCCGAAATCGCACCCGACATAATATGTCTCGGCCACAACGGGCTGGGGCATCTGGATCACTGGTTGCGTAAAATCCTCCAGGAACCGGACGAGTTCACCGTTCCGGGCCAAGGCCTCTTGCCCGGTCTTGGCCTTTTCACCGTGTTGGCCTGTTTCCACCCACCATTTCAGGCCATCCGTGCCGGAATAGGCCCGGGATACATTTTGTTCCCGACGAGATATCTCGACGCAACCAAGGCTTGCATAGTACAAGGCATCGCCGGGAACCAGGATTGCATCGGTGACGCTCTGTCCTGCTTCCAATACGACATTGCGCTCGTCCCAGAGCGCGGCCAAATGGCTTGCCCAAGCCTGCTGAAGACCTTGAAAGAACATGTTCGGCCCACCCAGCAAAAGCACTGATGGTGTGGGGGTGTTGCCTTTTGTCAAAGTCGCCAGGTTCTGCCGCACGACTGCGTCAAACAAGCTTGCGATGATTTCGGTCTTGGGAACTCCGGCCTTGACCAGACTGTTTGCGTCCGTCTCTGCAAAGATCCCACATTTGGCGCTGATCCGATGAAGGGTTTGTCCATCGAATGGCAGAGTGGTCAGCTCGTCCGGGGAGATGTTCAGTTTTCGTGCGGACTTTTCGATAAAGGTGCCCGTACCGCCGCTGCACGCTGATTGCATATAGACCTGCTTGGCCTTGCCTGCGGTAGTTGGCGTGAAGAACAACGTCTTCATGTCTTCACCGCCAATTTCAGACACGAAATGCACATCCGGATGCAACGCTTCGACGGCGGCGGCGACGGCGACAACCTCCTGGATTTGCCGCGCGTTCACATGATCTGCCAGTGTCCCTGCCCCGGATCCTGTAAACGTGACAACATCGCGACCGGCGGTCAGGCCGGCCTCCAGCTCCATCTGCGACAGCAGTTCAAGGGTTTTCTCGGCCTGGCGTGTTTTGTGACGACCATAGGCTTTCCAGATGACTTCGCCATCTTCCACCACGACGCCTTTTACAGTTGTCGATCCAATATCTACCCCAGCGAATTTCACAACGTGGCATTTCCCAGCTCAAGCACGACATTGGATGCCGTACCCACGGCGCCGCGATGGGGAACTTTCCAAAATGGCGTGTTGACCTTGGGATGCTCTTTGGCGCGCTTTCTGGCCTCGTCCGCAGTCAACCCGGCGGCGGCAAGAGCAGATTCAAATTCCTCCTGCGCGCGGATCTTGGCGTCTGCCAGCACCATCTGGCACCGCGACAAAGCGTGTACGTCGCTGTCCCCTTTTACCTCGATTGGGGCATAGAGCATGTCCGGATACCGGCCCTGTACGGCCGCCATTGCGCCGATGCTCATTGTGTTGGGAAGGCAGCCATAGGGCGACAGCTCGCAAATCATATGTGCCTTTCGCTGGGTATGCGACCAGATCGCCTTGGCGATCAGCAAATCACCTTCACCCCCGTTGATCATGTTGTCAAAAAAAGGAGCCGCCAGTTTCCGCAGCTTGTCCTGATCGGGCATCGGACGGGGAACGCCCCCAAGCATCCGGCGCATCTGATCGTATTTGAACCTGAAAAAGCGCTGCCCAAGTTTCAACAGAACATAGTTTTGTCGCGCTTTGTCTTTAATCCCGAAGCCCAGCTTGAGCTTTTGCCCGCCATACCGCATCAGGTAATCGAACCATACGACCATCGGCGCCGGCTGAACTTCGGCGCCTTCGCCTTCAAGCCATTTGTGCATATTGTAGTTCTGCACCCCTTCGGCGGTGGCCAGATAGAACTCGCCGGTGATCTTGACCATGGGCTTGACCCTCAATCGATCAAGCTGGATGTCTTCAAAATGGCCGCGCGCACGCCTCATGGCCTTAAGAAAGCGTCGGGTCGTCGAATGCCACAGGACCGATCCCCATTTCGGCATTTGCTTCGGCCTGCTCAGCATGGCGTCGTATACCTCGGAAACCGCCTTCTGCGCCGCCCGGTTGGTCGCTCCTTGCTCTAGCTCATAGGGTCGCAGCTGGTATTCCAGATCCTGAATGGCATCCGCTGCCATCATGCCCAAGGCCGTGCTCAGCAGCAGGTGAATATCAGTCTGCAAACCGGCGTCTTTGCCTTTCGACTGATCGATTTCATGCTGTTGAACCAGAAACATCCTGAACGCCTCGAGCCCCAGGTTCTTCAGCGCAAGCTCATAGCTTTGGTGATATTGACCGAAACGGCAGGCTCCGCAGGCCCCGGCGGTCACATAAACATATTTTTCGGCCACTTCGTCAGCGCCGATAGCCTCGGCTTCGTTTCTGAGAAAACTCGACAAGTTGCCCGTTGTGAAGGCGGTGGGGCAGCACTGTCCGACATCCGCCAGTTCACGTCCCAGGTACAAGTCTTCAACTGTCACATCAGGCAGGCGCTGCGCATTGTAACCCGCACTTTTGAACAGGCCTTCCAGCAGTTTTTCGGCGCGCCACGTAACCCCACCAAACAACAGGGTGACATCCTTGCGCTGATCCGCAGTAAAAGGACGAGGTTCGTAAGCCCTATAAGACTCTTCCAAAATACGACTCATAAAAATACCCCCCAACCAACATAACATGTATTTACAATGCACAATATATTATTCAGAGATCGCCCCCTGCATCGGGAGTCCGTGTGAAACAGAACCGTCGGAATTTCAGGTTTTCTTAGACGCCGGTCAGGCACTTTCAGCCTGAAAACCCATCAAATACCCAGGAATTTTTTTGCATTTCCTTCAAAGAAGTTAGATGCACAAGGACTGATCTGTGGATCGCTGAAGAACTTGTCAAATTCGATCAGGTATTCACGGGTTCTGCCGACCATCAGGGGCATCGCCCAATCCGTTCCAAAACACACTTTGTCCCGGAAATGGTGCGGTGCGTTCTTGGTTCTCTTGGCCACTAGTACTGATTTCAATCGCTGAAATATCTTTGGCTTGAGCTTTGAATCCAGAATTCCCAAAAAATGACCCAAGCCAAGATAGACATTGTCGAATTCCTCAACCAAGCGAATAGCACGATAGGCAAATGTTTGGTCAAAATTGTTGGTTGCTGCCCATCCCATCCAATCTACTTCTTTTGCGCCACCACCATGAGCCAGGAACAACCAAAGGTCCTGGGCATTGTGGGTCTCCATCGCGTGCTTCCACAACTCTGGATCGGAATAGACGCCGTAACCTTTCTCCACCTCAAACCCCATCGGGCTGCAATGGGCAAACAAACGCAGGTTGTGGCTGGAGAAATGGCGAATGATGTCACCCATCTTGGCCTGTGCCATCGGGTAGGGCGCAGGGTTCTGCGCTTTTTCTTTGTACTTGTCCAGACTTCGCCCAGGGGCGACCGGTGTCTGGTAGCCGCGCATATCGATCGGCCGGATCCCCAAGGGCGGATAGATTTTGTATCCCGTTATCCCTAGTGCAACGCCTGAATCGACAATCTGTTTCCAGTTCCCGCCTCGAAACGGGTCAACTGCCCCAAAATTGATCAATTCATTCGGGTTCTCGGCTGCGAGTGACTGCATCCGGTCCATTTGTTCGGTGAAGTCAAAATACGGCGGTAGGAATCCGGGCATCCAAAATTCCTTGAGCTTGTCGAAGGCACGGCGCATATCCAGCAGGATACCCACGAAAAGGCTGGCTTCCGGGTCGCTCGGCTGACCATCCTTCTTGAAATCCCTCTTGAGCGCTTTGAACCGGTTTCGCTCGGACAAGGTCATGATGACAAAGAATTCAAGAAACTGAAAGATAATGCCGATTTGACCGATTGGAATGCGGACGGCACGAAAGCCGGCATCAGATCCAGGTTTGTACACCTCACCCGACGGCAAGTGTGCAGCTTCATGAAAGAAATCGCTTTCTACCGCTTTTTGACCAGCGACCCGGAAGGCCTCGGCCAGAAACCGATCCAGCAAATCAGCGTCCGTGCCACTGTCGGCAAAGACGGACCTTTCAGAAATTCTGTCGCCGCCCACAAGCTGGACACCTATCGGGAGGTCGCCGGCCCCTGAATAGTTGATATCATGGTCAATATCGTTCAGGGCTCGGATCAGCTCCTCTATATCCTTCCAATCTTGGTGGCTGGGGTTGGGTGTCGATTGATACTCTCTGATCTTCTCGCGAACTGGATGTGCAATGGCCCGCATAAGCCGGTCCACATCGTGATCGAGCAACGCGTCGATCAAATCGTCCTGGTCAGGTTCTTCCGTCGCGAGTTTGCTGAAGTCACTCATGCGGGTCAAACGAACCGCCAGAAAGGCCAACCCAAGCGAAAACCAATACAGTGAAGTGAACGAGTAGAAGATACTGTGCAACGGCAAATATCGCGCCGTGAACAGGTGGGTGTGCATGTCAATAAAGGTGTTTTTGTCAGTCATATTTTTGGCTCCACGAAATAAAATTCAGCCGGGAATTTTCTGTTTTCGTATGACTTTGCTGTCAAAAACCGGAAATGGCTTTTGGCCTTAATCTGCTGAGTTTAAGGTTTTTCGAAAATTTTTGCAATTTTCAGCCCCGGCAACCCGCTTCACCAAATCCAAGTTGAGCAGGGCAATTTGCGGTCAGTCCATGTGAGGTGTTGGCAGAGTTCTCAACACCTTTACCGCAACCGGCCATCGCCGATTGGTCCGCTATCGCATGGGAGATGTAGAAGCGTTCGAGATCGCGCGTCTTCAGGAGGTGGTTACAAATGACTGGTAACTGGAAGCCCATCGAATTTGCGACCATTGCCGCACTGGCCCGGATCAATCTGCAAGTTTTACTGGCCGAATGGTTGCCAGATGGCCGGATCATTGGGCGCGAATGGGTGGCGCCGAATCCCACCCGCGCAGATCGGTCGCGGGGTTCGTTTCGGATCAATCTCGACAGCGGACTGTGGGCAGACTTCGCGACGGGTGAAAAAGGCGGGGATGCCATCAGCCTTTTTGCCTATCTGAACGAGGTGCAGCAAGGTAGACCACACGTGCGCTGGCTCGGCGCCTAGCCTTTGTTGCACATTCACCACAGGACGACTCCGCTCCTGATGCTTCCACAGTGCTTCCAGTGGGGTTGGCCCAGAATGAACAAAGCCGCCCTGAGGCGGTGCGTAACATACTGTTTTATGTAGGTAATATTGGTTGCGGGAGTAGGATTTGAACCTACGACCTTCAGGTTATGAGCCTGACGAGCTACCGGGCTGCTCCATCCCGCGACAGTTTTTGTGA
>NZ_JBQERJ010000009.1:0-211238 GCF_056534925.1 Ruegeria sp. P10 | reverse complement strand
CGCCCGCCAGCACCTGAAACCATCATCCCAATGGATTACAGGCCGACGGTGCACTAACAATCAACTTGGACCAGTCAGATGAGGCTGCTCATTGGCGCGCGCTGCGTCCAGAGCAGCCAGCGCTTCGGGGGTCAGGATCATAGCAGCCACGAGGAAACCGCCAAGCGCAACGGGCGCGCCAAATTCCAGAAGTTTGAAGTCGACAAACAGCGCGAGCTTTTTGGACATCAGAACCAGTGGCAGCATTGCCAGAACCAGCCAGACCACGTGAAAGCCAACACTTTTGGTTTCGAGATGGTGCGCGTCCGATCCTGCTGTGGTTGGCAGTTCATCTGCGGGCTGGCGGAAGATTTCTGGTTTGCCGGCGGTCTGATAGACGAGGAAAATGCCATAGAGCACAACCGACATCCCAATCATAAACACTGTTTGCAGGGCAGAGAGGCCACCGCCGGGTGCAGATGTGGTGAAGCTTGGCAGCACAAGGCTTACGATGGCGACGGGAAGCAGGACCACGAGATAGGCATTGGCTCCCGAGAGGTTGAACACTTGCAGCCCATGGCGCAGGCCGCCAATCAGGAGGCTCAATCCAACCAGCCCGTTCATCACGATCATCAGCACCGAGAACATAGTGTCCCGCGCCAGTGTCGGGTTGTTGTCCCCGGTCAACATAACCGCTGTGATAAGCGCCACCTCGATGCCGATCACCGAGAGCGTCAGGATCAGTGTGCCATAAGGCTCACCGAAGATGACGGCCAGACATTCCGCGTGATGCACCACACGAAACACCGCAGCCAACATCACGCCAAAGATACCGCCCAGCAGCAGCCAGGACATGCCAGAGCCCATGGCGGCGGGCTTGATCAGATCACCGGCGAAGGTCAATGCGACAAACACCAACCAGATCAGTACCGTCGCTTTCTCCGCGCGCAGGATGTTTGAAGTAGAAAAAGTCATTTTGGGTCTCCTGCCTTAGCGTTTCTGGGTTGGTGCAGATTTGAGACTGGTGGTCTCTGCCGCCTTAAAGTTGGTTTGTTCAGCTTTTGCTGCAGGTGCGACCGTTTTGATCCGCACAACAACCAAGGCTGTGAAAGCGGCCATCACGATGGCGAGCATCCAGTTCATGGCCAGGTCGCCAAACACAGCCGAGACAACGCTTGTCAGGAGTGGGCCGATAATGCCGCCAATGGTGAACACAAAAAGCATGGTTACAGCACTCGATGCTACATAAACGGGCACGGTCCGGTCCATCGCATGCGCCAGCAAAAGCGCATAAAGCGTGAGCATCGATCCACCGAGCAGAACCAGACCGACAAATAGGAGACGGTAGAGGGGTGTTCCCACCAAGCTCGCATGGCGAACACCATCCCCGGTGGAAAAGAATGCGAAGATCAAGAGCGCGAAAGTTGCCACTGCGGAGGCGACCAGAATGACCTTCCGGCGGTCCATCCGGTCAGAGGCAAGCCCCAGCGGGTAGAGAAACAGGATACGCCCGACGTAGACCGCGCCCATTGCGATCGCTACGTCCGCGGCGTCGACGCCCATGGTCGCCGCCCGATATGGCACAACATTCATGAAAACCGTGGAGACTATGCCAACAGCGAGCGCGCCAAAGGCAGCTGTGGGGGCATCTATGAAAAGGGCTTTTACACGCACATTGGCCCGCTCTTTGCCTTCCGGTGGCGTGCTTGGCGCGGCTGCAATCACGACGATAGCGAGACAGTACAGCAAAGACACCAACACAAAAGACTGGTTCAAATCGTCTGGAGTCACGATCACGATAACCTGGCTCAACACCGACATCAGGCCCAGAATGATGGCAAACACCGCAAGCAGGCGCCCGCGCGACGTCCCATCCACAGTTTCGCTGATCCAAGCGTCGCCGATGGCAAACAGCCCGGCTGTGGCGATGCCTGTCATAAGCCGCACAAACAAAAGGGTGGGTTCGTGATCTGTGACCGAAAAGAGCAAAGCCGCAGCCGTACAAATAGCGGCGGCCGCCGAAAAGGCGCGGATGTGGCCAATACTGGTGATCCAACCAGCGATGTAAAAGCAGCCAATCAGGAACCCCAGCGAGTAGGCCGCCGGTGCAAGCGCGGCGATTTCCTGCGAAGCACCGGTTTCCGCGAAATACAGGGCGACAATTGTGCCGGACGCCGCGGTCACCAGTTGGATCGCGGCAACAGCAATGAAGAGATATTTGAGAGTGTGAATTTGAGCGCTGAAACTGGGCATATGCGCACCTTTGAGAAAAATTCGGGGTTGGACGCCCAAGGCAACTGTGTCGATTGCCTTGGGCCGTGGGCTTACTTCAGATGAAGGTCAAAGAAGGCGTTCAGCTCGCGCAAAGCATCCTGCGATTCCGGGGCATCGACCATGAAACCTGCGATGTAGTCGCCGTGCGCCTGACCGTCATAGACGTGCAGGTCGGCAATCACATCCGCATCCCGCATGGCGCGGTGCATCCGCACTGTATCGCTGAGCAACAGATCCCGCGTGCCACTAAGGAAGATTGCAGGCGGCATCCCCTCAAGGTCGCCATAGACCGGAGAGAGATACGGATCGTCGGCGTTTTTGCCGCCCGCATACAGCTCAAAAGTGCCCGCGATTACGCCCTCATGCTGGCCAAGCGGATCAAGACCTTCGAGGGTTGTCCAGCTGTCAGACACATTGGCAAGATCGGTCGCGGGCGTGCCAGCCATGATCGCACCCGGCACCGGCAGACCTGCGTCCCGCAGTTGCAGAGTTGTAGAAAGCGTCAGGTTGCCGCCCGCCGATGTCCCAAACATGGCGATTTTGGCTGGATCATAGTTCTGAGTGATCTCGCCCCAAACCGCAATCACGTCATCGGTTGCTGCCGGAAACGGGTGTAGGGGCGGGCGACGGTAATCTACAGAGATCACCTCTACACCCAGCCCATTTGCCAACCAAGCGGCCTCCATGATTGCCGCTTTGCCGCCGTTGAACACGAAAGCGCCGCCATGAACATGAACAAAAACGGTGTCGGCCCAACGCGGGTCGATTTCCTCAGGCGTGACGAGATATGTCGTAACACCCGCGATCTGACCAACACTGAAATTGGCTCCGGTTTTGGCCAACATCGCCTCGGCCCCTTGCGCAGACGCTGCATCAAATTGGGCTTGGAAAGACAGCCACTCTTCCAGTGTCTCCGGAACCGCCGGCATTCCTACGATCTCGCGCGAGCCAATCAACTCGGCCAATTCTGGGGATACGCCCACTGGGACAGGCACCGTGCGCTCTGCCAACGGCAAGCCATCAGTCGCGGTTTTCACAGGGGGTTCAGCGGCAAAGGCCGGTACCGAAAGCGCTGCAACAAGAGCAGTGGTCAGGGCAGTTTTCAGAACGGAACGACGTTTCATTTCAATCTCCTACGTTTTAGGTGTCCGTGTTTGTCTTTGATGAACCTGAGGTAATTTCGCGCCTTGCACCTTGCGACCGCCGAAAGTGATCATTTGACGACAAAAGGGCGTCTGCTTGGGGCTTTTGTCTTGAAGCAGACCTGTGATGTGCAAACCAAGGGAGGCAGGTGGCAAAATAAAGCCCCGGTCGGACAACCGCCGACCGAGGCAATGACGCGAAGCGTTGATCAGGATGTCTGATCAATGGGCAGGGCAATCGGGAAGGCCCAGCCATCTTCAAGGATCTCTGGACCCGGCTGATACAGGCGCACGACGTAGTTCCACCCGTCCATGATCGGCAAACAGTTCACCCGACCATCCTCACAATCCCCGAAATGTATGGTCACGGTGCCGTCCTCGTTGGGAACGGAAGTCACGTTGTTGACCGAATAGGCCCCTGCGTCGTTGGGCACCATGTAACCGCTCGCATCATAGACTGTGACCGACCAGAAACCGTCTACAGGGACGTCGCCGACAGTCAGGATGTGGGGAATTGTGCCATCGCCCAACACCGGATATTGGCCGTCATAAACCGCCGCCGCAGGTGGGTTGCCGCCCCATCCGGCCGCCGCGCCGACCAAATGCGAGATTGGATTTACGGCGTCGGCCGTCCCAAACACCTCAAACGTGTTACCACTGAGCCCTTGCGCCAACGGAAGCAGCAGTTCGCGTGTCAAATCACGGGAGGCGGCGTCCCAGTTTGGTACCTCAAAGCTTCCGGCGTCAGACTGATGTACTTCAATGGCGTCCTGAAGCGTGTTGGCCAGGGCAATGTCTGATGGGTCATTCTCGTCTGCGAACGTCCTGAACAGGACCGACATATAACGCGTGCCGACCTCCTCTTCAGTGAAATGATAGGTGCCCGCGTCATGAACAACGCCTACCACATAGTGATCCTGGTTGAGAATTAGCATGGACATAAAGCGTCCTTCGGAGTCTGGCAGCACAATCGAGGCGGGCTCGGTCAGATCGATCACGACGCCGGAATAAAGTGTATCGCGGTTCATCCGGATCACATCCTGCGCATCCAGTGGTACCGGTTCGCGGATATGCATCAACCCACCAAAGCCACCCAGATCGACAATGCGCTGATGATACATGTCGGTCTCAGCTCGCACAAAATTGGTCACATTCACCGTCACCGGGGCCTCCGCAAAAGCAGGCACGGCAAGGCCTGCGGCGGCAACGATGGCAAGGAAAGAGGATACCGTTTTCATTTCAATCTCCTTTGATGGTAAGAGCGCGACCGTTCCAATTTCGGTCGCTTTGTTTGGCTCATTCCTCAGGTAGGCGGCCAAGAATGGCGTTGGGATGGGCCAAACACTTCTCAAAGTGATCAATCGACGACATAGTGAGCGCGTGCGCGACCCGATGCAGAACTCAAGGGGTTTACTCCCGACACTCGACGCCCTGGACCAGATGGCGTCCCCAAGGCTCGTTGAACGTGCGCTCAAAGATGTTGGGTTAACCCGCACGGTGCTTGAAGGCCCTCCGGTTCCGCTGCCGATACGGTATCATGCACAGCTTCTGGAAACGATTTCCGGCAAAATTGGAGAGCGCCATCTCGGGGCGATCATGGCGAAAGACTTTGCCTACTCTTCTCTCAACCGGCCTGATCCGTTTTCGAGCTATGCGCTTGGGGCTTCTCGGTTGGACATCGCCCTTCAACGGGCCGCCCGGGCGCTGCCCTTTCTCCAACGAGGGACCCAAATTCGCACACGAACCGACGGAAATTGTCTGGTATTCAGTTTCGGGGTGCAATTTGAAAAGAGCATCGGGGCTCAATTGCTTGAGCAGGAAATTCCTTCGATCCTAATCGCTCTTGTGCGTCCCTACCTTGGGACAAGCTGGGTGCCAGATTGGGTCGAACTTCCGGCTGAGCACAGGCTTCAGAAAGTTGCATTTGCACGATTGCTCGGCACAGAAGTCCGGGCCAATGCAGATTTTCCGGGGATCGCAATTCCGATGTCGCAACTTCAGACGCCGACCCGCCTTGACGAAGGCGGACGCGTGCAAATGACGGCTGCAGGCATAGAGAGGTTGCGGTTGAACCGCCCGCCCCGCACACATGCCGAAACGGTACGCCAAGCGCTTCGCATGCAACTCAACAACGGCAGCGCCGCGGTCGACGATGTCGCGGCGGCGCTTGGGGTCGGGGTTCGGACATTGCAGCGTCAGCTTCGGATCGAAGATGTGACGTTCAAGGAGATCGCGCTGTCCGAACAAGTTAGTCGGGCAAAGATGCTCTTGAGTGAAAACGACCTGAACCTGTCTCAAATCGCCTTTTATCTTGGTTTCTCCGAGGTCAACAGCTTCCGGCGCGCGTTCCGCACCTGGTTTGGACAATCGCCGACACAGTACCGTTCTCGCGCATTCAGCTAAGCTGCGGCATAGCGATTAATTCATCGAAGTCTGTGTCTGCAGTTGCTGCGGTTCCTCTTTGATCTTTGGAATGTGTAGTGAAAGCACACAGACATGCAATTGCAGGTCACTTTAGGTAGCCGCAAGCGGACATTAGTCCGTCCTGCAGCGAAGGTCCGTTTTCGCCCGTTCACGGCGAATGCTGTGCTGGTCCCTAAGGTCTACTTAGGGCTCGCTTTGGACCTTAGCCGCAAGGTGCTCCGACGGTCCGATGGGCGGGCCAAACTATCTGGCAGGGATCGTTTTTTTAGTGCAAATGACTAAAATGACGGCAACGCAATTGAGTCTAGGATATGATAGTAGGTTCCGAAGTGGAGGTTCCAATGGCGAATTTGACTGTCAAAAACTTATCGGTCGAAGTTTATGGACGTCTGCGAATTATCGCAGCGGAACGAGGTGTAAGCATCGAGGAAGCCGCGCGACAACTTCTCGACGAAGTGTCACGACCGTCAGAAAAAGTTGGTGATGTAATTGTGGAATACGTACAGAGCCTTAACGCGTTTCTTCCTGAAATCAAGCGGAGCGACGAAGCCCCAGAACCGACAGACTTCAGCTGACTTTTTAAGGTGCGATCATCTTTGTTTCAGTAAATGGTCGCAGATCACAGCCTGGTTTCCATCCGCCCAGTGGTAAAGCGAATAGAAATCCCCACAACCTAAGTCCTCTATTTCAGCTTCTTTTCGGCGTTAGGACTTCAGTTTCGATGTGGGTCATAGAAGGTGCCGTGCACTGCAGCTACTCAACCAGGGATCGTTTCACATAACACCCCTTCAGCGATGTTCCCGGTTCGTTACAGCCCGAGAAATCAGCGCGGGGTTGTGTGCGCAGCCCAGCCTTGGAAAGACTGTAACCCGCGTCGAACGCTATTAATCAATCTGGGGAAAACGTATCGTTCGGTGACCGCTCACTTAGAAAAGAGCCGATGTACGACAGCACCTTAGATCAGTTCAATCGGCAATACTCAGCATATCGAATGCGGCAACTAATCAGACCTGACCAAGGCTCAAGCCGGCCACCAAGCCGCCGTTCGCTGCCTTTGCAGCACTTGACCTCAGCGTCGGCGGCAATGTTGCGCCCACCTGCCATCCGACACTGGAATTTGAACGTCCGGATTGTGCGGTTTTCGACCTGCCGCACATGCGAAAGACCGAATCTCGCTAAACGGCAAGAATGGGCTCTTACCTCCTATCGATGCCCGCCGCAGAGAATGTCTGCTCTGAGCCCAGAGCAGACCCAACGCGCCATCCTTTCTTTGCAAGTGCAGCATCTCAGTTTGCCCAACGAACAGCGCATTCCGTCATCAGACCTAGATCTTGCTACCCGGCCCCGAGCTTGTCGGCGAAACGTTTCAATTCTACGGTGTCCTTGACCACGATCTTGCCGTAGTAGGTTTCCAGAATTCCCCGGCGTTTCATGTCGCGAAAAGCGCGCTGGACAGTTGGAACCGAAACACCGACAGCCAATGCAAAGTCCATTTGTGAGATCGCAACCGAATTACCCGCATCCAGCCGGTCGTTTGCTGCCATCCATGACAATCGCCTCGCAACCAGGTCGACACCTTCACCCGTGACAATTTCTGCAACAACCTCTTGCATTTGACGCCTTAGCGCGTTGTCGTGAGCGATGATGTCGACGTAACGCCGTGGGTTTGAGTCCAAAAAGTGCATCAGTTCCCGTCTGGAAATGCGCAGCAGTACTGACGGTTGGCGCGCGATGGCCAACCCCACTGCGGGCTCGTTGGTGATCACATCCGAGAAACTGTACCACTTGCTTTGCCGACCGGATGGGTATGCCAGTTCTTCATTGTTCGGAGCAAGAAGTTGAACGTCAATCTGCCCTCGGATCAGACCATGAACATGGGTTGGAACCCGGCCACGAGGATAGAGAATCTGTCCGATTTCCAGCGTCTTTACTGCGCCTAGTTTCAGGAAATCGTCCTGAAACGCCGGGCGTCTAGTGGAAAGCCATCCGGACCCTCGAAGAATGTCACTCTGCTCTGCCGTCAGTTGTCCAGAATTCCCCATGCCGGCCCTTCAAGCACATTCTTCGCTTCATTCCCGTGCTCATGATGAAGCAATAAACATCGTAAGTTGCTCTGGTGATCAAGTCTAGTGAATCAACGCCCCCTATCATTGTTTGCGGAGAGTTGTTCGATGCAAGCATCGCCTCAGATCGGCCTGTCAGACCCAAATGCGCCGAGGTGGAAACAACCGCTCGTCACGTCAACAAGAACGGAGAAAGATGATGACCACCCGCAGAGATGTTTTGAAAGCCATACCCACTGTCGGAACAGCATTTGCTGTTTCTGCAAACGTTCTCTTGGATGATGCCGTCGCTCATGCGCAGGAGGTCGCGCCGCCGTTGGATGGCCATTTCCACCCCAAAGGCAAAGCGCCATCTTCACACACCAAGGCAATTCTGGACAAAGCGCGATCCGACCTGCCGTTTTCTGACACGCAGGATTTTGACGAACAAAAGCGCGGATTGATCGCAGAAATGCCCGAGAAGCAGATCATGGCGGATGCTGGTCATGTCGCCTGGGACAAAGAGCGGTTCGACTTTCTGAACTCGGACGAAAATTTTGACAGCATCCATCCTTCGATGCAGAGAATCTCGCGCCTGAACCAGAACTATGGGCTCTACGAGGTCATCCCCGGCATCTACCAGGTGCGCGGTTTCGACCTTTCGGACATCTCATTCGTGCGCGGCAAGACCGGCTGGATCGTGATCGACCCTCTGGTTTCGGCAGAAGTGGCGCGGGCGGCATGGGAGTTGTTCCAAGAACATGTGGGTGAAGGGCTGCCTGTGACGACGGTGATCTACTCGCACAGCCACGGCGACCACTGGGGCGGTGTTCGTGGTGTCGTCGACGAAGCCGATGTTCGGTCTGGCAAGGTCGAGATCATCGCTCCGCGCGACTTCATGGAACACACGATTTCAGAGAACGTGTATGCCGGTAACGCTATGAACCGGCGACTGTTTTACCAATATGGCCTGCTGCTGCCTGCGAGCCCACACGGATACGCTGGCCAAGGGCTTGGTCAAGGCGTCTCCGCCGGTCAGGTTGGCCTGATCGCACCGACACGCATCGTCGAAGACGATATCGAGGAGTTCGAGGTCGACGGGGTGCGGATGATCTTTCAGAACACCCCGGGCACCGAAGCGCCATCTAACATGAACACCTATTTGCCGGACATGAAAGCGCTCTGGATGGCAGAGAACGTCACCGCGACGGTTCACAACATCTACACGTTGCGCGGTGCGCCGGTGCGGGACCCGTTACGTTGGTCGAAATACATTTCACGGGCGCTGCACCTTTATGGGGAAGAGGCCGAGGTGATGTTCTATTCGCACCATTGGCCGCGCTGGGGAAATGATCGCATTCAGACCATTCTGCGCGACCAACGTGATGTTTACGCCAACATGAACAATCAAGTCCTGCATTTCGTAAACAAGGGCGTGACGATCAATCAAATCCACAACGTTTATGAGTTTCCGAAAGGACTACAGGATAAATGGCATTGCCGCGGCTATCATGGGTCAGCAGCCCACAACAGCCGGGGCGTGGTGCAGCGCTATATTGGGTTCTGGGATTGCAACCCGGCCACGCTGATCCCGCCGTCGCCGGAGGACAGTGCCCCGCTCTATGTCGAGATGATGGGCGGTTCGGACGCGATCATCGCGCGTGGGGCCGACTTACATGACAAGGGCGACTACATGCTGGCGACCGAAATCCTGAACAAGCTGGTTCAGGCCGAACCGCGCAACATGGCGGCGCGGAACCTGCTGGCGGATGTCTACGAACAGCTTGGCTACCAGCAGGAAAACCCGGGGCTGCGCAATTCGTTCCTGTCCGGCGCGTTCGAATTGCGCTCGGGCATTCCCGGCGGGGACATTCCGGATACCTCCAGCCCAGACGTGATCCGCGCCATGTCGACCGAGTTGTTCCTAAACTTCCTCGCCATTAAGATGGACGGTCGCAAAGTTGAAGGGCATGAATTCACCATGAACCTCGTCACTCCGGACAATGGCGAGAAGTTCCTTGTCGAACTGCGCAACAGCACGCTGACCAATGTCGAAGGGTTCATCTCTGATGCTCCGGATGTGACACTCACGATCAATCGATCAGATTTGGAGCCGGTCATGGCCGGGGAAAAATCGCTGGATGCCCAGATCGCTGATGGTACCGCAACGCTCGACGGCGATCCGACCATTTTGGGTGTTCTGGCGCAGGCGATGGTCGATTTCGATCCCTTCTTCGAAGTTCTTCCAGGCACACGTGATCCACATCATGTCGAAGCTCATTCTGACGCATTCGAAGCCGTAACGGGGCTACCCGTTATCGAGTGAGTGTCTGAAGGATCAGGTGGGAACAAGGCATGGGCGGCAAAATCGCCCGTGCAAGGCATAGATAACAAGGCCATGTTCATCCGGCAGGGTCGACTGGGTTGAACAGAACTGACGGGGGTCCGATCATGATCAAACGTTACGAATACGCTTTTTCGAGACGCCAGTATATTGCACTTCTGTCCGCGGCCTCGCTTGTCTGTGTCGCGGGTTGCGCGTCCTTGACGGCTTCGTCCGAAATCAATGAGCTCAACTCCGATCTCAGGGCCAGACTTGCGACCATCCCGGCAAGTGACAATTCGGAACTGGTGAACATCGCGCGTCAGATCGAGGCATTGTCGTCATCAATGATTGAGGCACATCTGACCTTCGTCGATGAGTTCAATCGTCTTTCGATTGATCAGAGCACAAGCAGCAGGCAACTGACCGAAGCTTCGTCCAGTTATGACGCTGATCGGCTGTCGCGACGTTCCCAGCTGCTTGGATTGCAGCAACAACTGCAAGGTTCAGTTCCAGATGAGTATTGGCCCGAGGTCGCCGAGATCCTGTACAAGAAATCGGACGTCCTGAGTGGTGGAACACGTCTGGAGATCTGAAATGCCCGTACTCATAACAATCACAGCAGTCAATTTCTTGTTTGGAGGGCCATCCGACGGCCCAGCGTCATTTCTGAACCCGGAATCCCTCAGGTCCAAGTTGAATGATGCCATCGAGCCAGAGGACAGCACCACACGCGTCGCGGCAATGCAGATTGTGGACGAGCTGGTCGCAGCTGTTGAAAGCTACCAGCTGGCCGTGGATGCCGCTGCGGACAAGGCGATCCTCCAATCAAAAACCAGACAGACGTCGGCCAGATCTACTGCTGTCATTTTTTCCAAGATTGACCGTAACCGAAGCCAAGCGATGCAAGACATCATACGCTTGCGGGGTCGGCTCGCTGAACTTCTGGGCCAAGGAGTCTGGTCGCGGGTATTCGAAAGCTGAATCGTCTGCGAGAAACGGGCGCGCAATCTGCTGGTATTGGCGCCGCCAATCTTTCCAAATGAGAAAACTGGAAAGGCGCAACACCCCTCTTCCGCCTTGAGGCGACGGTGGTAAGTGTCGGTGACGCAGTTCTTTAAAGCCGCTGTGCGAACCGCCAATGTCTGCTTTGTCGAGCCGTTTTTCGGTAACCAGGCCGACCGACGATTGTCGATCTTGAACCTTTCTCGCCGACTTTGCAATATCCGCTTCCTGCGCATAGCTGTCACGCCAAGATAATCAGGCTGCAACTGCGGCGAACGGCAGCAAGGTCCGCTGCCCTGCCATCTGAGAAGCGCGTGGGAATGTCCGGTTTGCGCGGTTGGCGGCGTGCCGCGCTTGCATATGCGCGCGGCTTGATCGATTGCGGCTTCGGGCTCTGAGTTCCGCTTCGGCCCCAAAGGAAAATCCTGCTGCCAAAAAGGAAGAACTATGCGTGGCGGATCAGAACTGGGAAATGGTGGAGCCTAGGGGAGTCGAACCCCTGACCTCTTGCATGCCATGCAAGCGCTCTCCCAACTGAGCTAAGGCCCCATCTAGGTACCGCTGATGCGGTGGACGGACGTTTAGGAGACAGTGACGACGAGTGCAAGTCCAAAAATGGAATCGAACGCGAATTTCCGCACTAAGCTGTCCGTGGAACGAAAAAGGCGACCCTGTGGTCGCCTTTGACTTGATCAGTTTTCGTCTTCTGAAGACATGTCGGTGATATCATCCAGCGACACGTCATCACTGGTGTCATCATCGTCATCCAGCAGATCGTCATCCAGTTCGACGTCGACAGAGTCGTCGTCATCCAGAACCAGATCCTCTTCCGACGCGTTTTCACGCGCTTTGACCGAGGCGGCATCTTCTGCATCGGCCGCGATCATGCGGCTTTTGGATGTTTCAAGCTCCACGATCTCGCCAGTGTAGGGGCTGATGATCGGGTCCTTGTTCAGGTCGTAGAATCGCTTACCGGTGGTCGGGCAAACGCGCTTTACGCCCCATTCTTCCTTGGGCATGTCAAATCCCCTTGATATCAGGTGAGTCGTCTAAATGATTCAGCTCACCTGCCACAGGCAGAGAGCACTGTCAAAGTCTTTGCGCAAGAGAGGTCGCGATATGGGAAAGCATGCACTGCCAGGGACACCACCGGTGCCGCTGAGGCTGCGCAAATCCGCCCGGGCGCGGCGCATCAGTTTGCGAATTTCTCAACTGGATGGGAGGGTTACGCTGACCTATCCGGTCGGTGTGCCTGAATCCGAGGCGCTGAGTTTCGCACGTACCAAGGAAGAGTGGATTCGCCAGCATTTGCAGGACAGGCCTGAAACGGCCGTGGTGCAGTTCGGACAGAAGATACCGATTGAAGGCGTTGTCCGGCGAATCGTGCCCGCCAAGGGTCGGCGTGTTCAGTTGATGGCGGATGAGGTCGCAGTGCCCGAAGGGGCCGAGGCACGCAGATTGGCCCGGTTTCTGAAGGAATTGGCGCGGGACCGATTGATTGGCGCGTGTGATGATTACGCGGCAATGCTGGGGCGGTCGTACAGCACGCTCGGCCTGCGCGACACGCGGTCACGTTGGGGATCATGCAGTTCACAGGGTGGATTGATGTTCTCGTGGCGGCTCATTCTCGCGCCGTCCGAGGTGCTGCACTATGTGGCCGCGCATGAAGTGGCGCATCTTGTCGAGATGAACCACTCGCCCGCGTTCTGGGAGCAGGTGGAAAGCATTTTCGGCCCCTGCCAGCAACCCCGCCGCTGGTTGCGTGACAATGGGGCAGAGCTGCATCGTTACAGGTTTGACGCAAAGCCGAGTTGACCTTGCACTGTTTTGTGATCACATAAGCGGATGTTGAGCACACGCCCGTCTGACACCCAAACTGCCACTCATGACCGGGTGTACCGAGCCCTGAGGTCTCGAATCATGCATGGTGAGATGGCGCCGGGACAGGCGCTGACCTTGCGTGGCATCGGCAAGGAATTCGGCGTCTCGATGACCCCGGCGCGAGAGGCCGTGCGCCGTCTGGCCGCCGAGGGGGCTTTGTTCCTGTCCAATTCCGGCCGGGTCTCGACACCTGAGTTGACCAACGACCGGATAGAAGAATTGGCGGCGTTGCGCGCGTTGCTGGAAGTCGAGCTGGCCAGCCGGGCTTTGCCCCGGGCGCATATTGCGCTGATCGACCGCTTGCAGACCATCAACATGACCGTTGCCGAGATGGTGACCAAGCGGGACGCGGTTGGGTACATCCGTTCAAATCTGGAATTTCACCGCACCCTTTACCTGCGCGCTCAGGCGCCCGCGATGTTGGCCATTGCCGAAACGGTCTGGCTGCAACTCGGGCCGACGATGAGGGCGCTTTACGGGCGTCTCAGGCGCACTGAGCCACCGCATTATCACAAGCTGATCATTGCGGCCCTCAAGGCCGGGGACGAACCGGGCTTGCGCCTGGCGGTCCGTTCGGACGTGACGCAGGGATTGCGCTTGCTGGTGAGCTGAGCGGCATCCCGCCGACATTCCCGCGCCTACTGCTCAAGGTTTCACCGTTCTGGCCTGTTCAGTCCGACTGGGTTACTCTTGAGGCAAATCACAAACAAGAGCAGACCACAGCCATGATCACTCGACGGACTTTTTCCATTTGCCTTGGATCAACATTGTTGGCCGCCTGCACGGGTGGCGGTGCGCCATCCAGCGCGCCTGCATCGCGTATGCGGGCTGTTCCCAATGCGGGTTGGGATGCCTGGGTTGCCGGGTTCAAGGGCAGGGCGGCATCGCAAGGTATTTCACAATCCACGATTGACCGCGCCTTTCAGGGGGCAGGGTATCTGCCCGATGTGATCGAGCGCGACCGCAATCAGGTAGAGTTCAAACGCTCGCTCGAAGACTACCTGGCCATTGCCGCCTCGGACGAGCGGATCAGCACCGGCCAGAAGATGCTGCGGCAATACAACGGGACGCTGTCGCAGATCGAGGCGCAGTACGGGGTGGACAAGGAAATCGTCGTTGCAGTGTGGGGGCTGGAAAGCCGCTATGGCGCGCGTCGCGGCGATGTGCCCGTTGTGTCAGCCCTGTCGACGCTGGCCTATGACGGGCGGCGTGGTCAGTTCTTTGAAAGCCAGTTGATCGCGGCGCTCAAGATCCTTCAGAATGGTGACACCACGCCAGACAGGATGACCGGCAGCTGGGCCGGTGCGATGGGGCACACGCAGTTCATTCCAACCTCTTACCTGGCCTATGCCGTGGATTTCACCGGCGACGGGCGGCGCGATATCTGGTCGGACGATCCGACGGATTCGCTGGCTTCGACCGCTGCTTACCTGTCGCGCGCAGGCTGGGTGCGGGGGCAGCCTTGGGGGGGCGAGGTCGGAACCGTTTCCGGCACGCCGGTCGCCGTGCTGCAACCGCAGAAACCCGGGCCGCGCATTGCCGTCTTCCGCAATTTTCAGGTCATCAAGCGCTATAACAATTCGGACAGTTACGCGATCGGGGTCGGTCATCTGGCGGACAGAATCGCCGGTGGCGCGCCGTTTCAGGCCTCGTTCGGGCCAGATGCAAACGGTCTGACATTGGACGACCGCAAGGAATTGCAACGGCGGCTGACATCCCAAGGGTATGATACGAAAGGCGCGGATGGGGTGATCGGCAAAAACACGACGTCTGCTATCAGCGCGTATCAAAGCGCCAATGGCCTGGCGGTCACCGGAGAACCCTCGGTTGCGTTGTTGCGCAGGTTGGGCGGCTGACGGTTACGCCGCCAACCCTTTCGAGCCGATATCGAGGAATTTTTGACGGCGGTCCTGTATCAGGGTCGCCGCGTCTTTGCCGTCCAGTTCCTCCAGCATATCGGTGAGAGCCGCGCGTACAGCCTCGACAGCGGCCGGACGATCGCGATGCGCGCCGCCCTTGGGTTCAGGGATGATCCGGTCGCAAACGCCAAGCTTGTGAAGATCCTGAGCGGTCAGACGCAGCGCCTCGGCCGCTTCACGCATCTTTTCTGCATCTTTCCAAAGAATCGATGCGCAACCTTCCGGCGAGATCACCGAATAGACCGAGTGTTCCAGCATTGCCACGCGGTTGGCGGAGGCAAAGGCCACGGCCCCGCCCGAGCCGCCTTCGCCGATGATGACCGACACCAGGGGCACGCCGATCTTCAGACACATCTGGGTCGAGCGGGCAATCGCTTCGGACTGACCGCGTTCCTCGGCGCCTTTGCCGGGATAGGCGCCCGCGGTGTCGATCAGGGTGATCACTGGCAGGCCGAACCGCCCGGCCATCTCCATCAGGCGCACGGCCTTGCGATAGCCTTCGGGACGGGCCATGCCGAAATTTCGTTCGATCCGCGATTTGGTGTCGCTGCCTTTTTCATGGCCGATCACCATGACGGGTTGATCGTTGAAACGTGCAAGCCCGCCGATCACCGCCAGATCATCGGCAAAATTGCGATCTCCGGCCAGAGGGGTGAATTCGGTGAACAGGGCATTGACGTAATCGTTGCAATGCGGGCGTTCCGGGTGTCGGGCGACCTGGCATTTCCGCCATGGGGTCAGGTCGGCATAAAGCTCATCCAGAAGCTTGGCGGCTTTGGCGTCCAACGCGGCGGCTTCTTCGGTTACGTCCATCTCTTCGTTGGTGCGGGCCAACGCACGCAGTTCTTCAGCCTTGCCTTCAATTTCAGCCAGCGGTTTTTCGAAATCCAGATACTGGGTCATGACGCCTCTCAACGCGAAAGTTCCCTGCTATATGGCCTGACGGTGCTCCGGATGCAACTCGGCAAGGAAGATGTTCGATTTCAGATGGGCGACTGGAAAACCGGATACTGATGGCCACCGCCAAGAAAGACCCCGCGCTGCGCGCTCTGGCCTGCACCCACGACAAACTAACGCGGCGTCTGACCCTGTACCCACCCGACACCGCGCCCGAGGATGTGCTGGCCGAAACCTGTCTGGGTCAACTGGGCCAGAGAACGGGATAGAGCGAGGCCACAAGCAGCACCGCCATTGTCCAGTTGAACGCAACCAGCCTGCGCGGGTTCGTCAGCACCCGCGACATCTGCTGCCCGAGAAAGGTCCATGTGCTCACCGATGGCAGGTTGACCGCCCCGAAAACCAACGCCACAAGCGCAATCGCATGCAGGGTCTGACTGGGCGTGTAAGCGGTTGTGGCGGTCAGGGCCATGGCCCAGGCTTTGGGGTTCACCCACTGAAAGGCGGCGGCTTGCAAAAACGTCATGGGTGTCCCCGCTGCCAAATCGCCTGCGGCTGGCGCGGCATGCGCGATCTTCCATGCCAGATAAAGCAGATAGATCACCGATACGACCTTCAGCACTGAATAGCTGACCGGGTACCGGTCAAAGACCTGAACCAGCCCTGCACCGACCAGCAGCACCATGAGCGTGAAGCCAAGGCCAATGCCCAGCATATGCGGGATCGAACGCCGAAAGCCGAAATTCGCACCCGATGCCATCAGCATCAGATTGTTCGGCCCGGGCGTAATGGATGTCACGAAGGCAAAAGCGATGAGCGCCAGAAGGATGTCGTAAGTCATGCTGCGAAGTATCGTCTGACCGGCAGCAAATGAAATTGCTTTTTCGTGCGCATTTCCGCTATTTCTGCAACTTATGATGAAGAATGATCGGATAAATCGCCAGATATTGCACGAACTGACCCGTGATGGGCGCATCAGCAATCTGGAGTTGGCCGAACGGGTCGGGCTGTCTCCGTCCGCCTGCCTGCGTCGCGTTCAAGAGCTTGAGAAGGCCGGCGTAATCACAGGCTATCGTGCGGTTCTGAAACCGGCCGCGATGGGTGTCGGCTTTGTCGCCTATATCGGGGTCGGTCTTGGTGAACACACGAAAGCGGCGCAAGAGGGGTTCGAGCGGGCCCTGCAACAAGCCCCCGAAGTGGTCGAATGCCACAACATAACCGGTACAATCGAATACCTGCTGCGTGTCGAATGCGCCGATCTGCCGTCCTACAAGACCTTCCATACCGAGGTGCTGGGAACGCTGCCTCATGTCACGTCGATCACATCCTATGTGGTCATGGGGTCACCCAAGGATCTGCGTGCTTAACCACTGGAAATGTGAAGCCACACTCTCTTGCAGCGCAAATTTTCAGGGCCTAGTGTCATCGTAATGACGTTGCCAGGGGAAACGCCCAGCCAAAACGGTACGCAAACAGGGAGATTACGATGAAACTCGTTCGAACAGTGGCGACCGCAGTTGCCATCTCGGTCATTGCCGGGGCTGCTTTGTCTGCCCCGTTGAAACTGCAACCTGCCAATCCACAGCCATCTCCGAAGGCGGGGTTGAATGTCAAATATTCTGGTACAGGCAATCAACACAAGAAGATCCGGGATCTGAGTCAGGCAAAAAGCATGCTGTCTAAGGCGAAGCCCGGAAAGCCGTTGCGCGGGTTGGATTACAGGGACACCAGCAAGGGTGAGGATGTCTTGACCTTCGACCAAGCCTACAACGTTGCCGCCGAGGTCACAGGCTATATGCGCTTTGACTCACCTGGCGTTTACGAGCTGGAAACCTGGTCGAATGATGGGATAGAGGCTTGGGTTGGCGGTCAGCAGATTGGCCGGGTAAATGGCATTCAGGGCTGTGAAGCCAATCAACGCACCGAAGTGGAAGTGCCCAAGGCGGGCTGGTATCCATTGAAGATCGTCTATTTCCAGAAACTGGGAACCTCTTGCCTGATGATGAAGTCAGGAAAGAAGGGGGAACGCTTCACATGGACGCCCAATGACGTTTTTGGCCGTTGAAGAATTTGAAAGGGGCGCTCGATGGAGCGCCCTTTTTATGGCTTAGCAGCCCGCCGCAATCAGTTCGGCCTGCGCCACGATGACTTCGGCCTGCTTGATTGAGGCGATGTCGACAAGGCGGCCTTTATAGACGGTTGCACCCTCACCGTTGGCTTTGGCCTGTTCCATTGCGGCCAGGATTTCGCGCGCCTCGGAAACGGCCTCATCCGACGGGGTAAAGACCTGATTGGCCAGTGCAATCTGCTTGGGGTGGATCGCCCATTTGCCGACCATGCCCAGCGTGGCCGAGCGTTTCGCCTGAGCGATGTATCCCTCATCATCGCTGAAATCCCCGAATGGCCCATCCACTGGCAGCACCCCATGGGTGCGGCAGGCGGCAACGATGGCGGCTTGGGCCCAGTGCCACGGATCGGACCAGTGTTTTTCACCCTCGCGCAGCATGTAATAGTTTTCCTGTGTGCCGCCGATGCCCGTGGTCTGCATTCCCATCGAGGCCGCAAAATCTGCGGCTCCAAGGCTCATGGCCTGCAAGCGGGGAGAGGAGGCTGCGATCTCTTCCACATGCGCGATACCGGCTGCGGATTCGATAATGACCTCGAAGCTGATCGGTTTGGTCCGGCCCCTGGCGCGTTCAATGGCGGTGACAAGGGCATCCACGGCATAGACATCCGATGCGCAGCCGACTTTGGGAATCATGATCTGGTCCAGACGGTCGCCTGCCTGCTCCAACACGTCGACAACGTCACGATACCAATAGGGGGTATCCAATCCGTTGATGCGAACGGACATGTATTTGTTGCCCCAATCAACAGTGTTCAGGGCTTCGATGACATTGGCGCGGGCTATGTCCTTGTCCGAAGGAGCAACCGAATCCTCAAGGTCAAGGTTGATCACATCCGCAGCAGAAGCTGCCATTTTCGGGAACAGTTTGGTATTCGATCCCGGACCAAACAGTTGGCAGCGATTGGGTCGTGCAGGCGCGGCGGGTTGGATGCGAAAGCTCATCTGGACCTCGTGTGGGTAATGAAATTGCGATTTTCTCGCCCAAAGAGGTATTAAATTGCGCAACCTGGCGCAAGGGAGATTGTGCATCTGCGGCAATGCGGGTGCAGAATGCTGCGTGTCAGCAGCTGGGAAGTGGTGATTAAAGTTTAATCATTTTAAAAACTTCGAAGAATTTTGCGTCTTTTGTGTCCGTGGCGCAAGAATGTCGCGTACCTGCCGTGTTTGGCGGACCAAAACGCGAAACGCTCGTTTAAACGCTTCTCTAGCTTAGGCCGGAATCAAAGGAGTGACCGCAATGATCGAGACACCGTACCTGCTGTTTTTGGGCGATGCGCCCGACCAATTGGCGGCCAAAGTGGCTGTGGGCATCAAGGATTGGCGCCCGGAAAACGCCGTCGGCCAATATCGTATGGACGGCTGCAAGGCTGATCTGGGTCTGAAGGATATGACCCTGACCGAGGCCAAAGCGGCCGGCGCTAAAACGCTGGTTATCGGTGTCGCCAACCGTGGCGGTGTGATCAGCAACGCCTGGAAAGAAGTTTTGATTGAAGCGCTGGAAATGGGCTTTGATCTGGCTTCGGGCTTGCACAACCTGCTGCGCGATGAAGGTGATCTTGTTGCCGCGGCACAAACGCATGGTTGCACCTTGCATGACGTGCGTGTGCCGACTGTCGGATACCCGATCGCAAATGGCCGAAAGCGCACTGGCAAGCGTTGCCTCGCAGTCGGAACCGATTGCTCGGCCGGCAAGATGTACACGGCGATGTCGATGGATGCCGAGATGCGCAAGCGCGGCATGAAATCCACATTCCGTGCCACAGGCCAGACAGGCATCCTGATCACCGGGCAGGGTGTTCCGCTGGACGCGGTCATTGCAGACTTCATGGCTGGCTCGGTCGAATATCTGACACCGGACAATGACGAGGATCACTGGGACCACATTGAAGGGCAGGGGTCGCTGTTCCATGTCTCTTATTCGGGTGTGACCATGGCGCTGATCCATGGCGGGCAGCCCGACGCACTGATCCTGTGCCACGAACCGACCCGGACCCATATGCGTGGTCTGCCCGAGTATTCCCTGCCGACACTGGCGCAATTGCGTGACACGGCCCTGCCGCTGGCGCGGATTGCAAATCCGGCCTGTCAGGTTGCGGGTGTGTCGGTCAACACGCAGAACCTGAGCGAAGACGACGCCAAGGCTTATCTGGCCAAGGTCGAGGAAGAGCTGGGTCTGCCCGCAACCGACCCGTTCCGCTTCGGTGCCGGTAAGCTGGTGGACGCGCTGGCCGCAATGTGATCTGAACAATGCGCCGGTGGCGGGGGTGTTTCGCCTCCGGCGTGAGTATTCCGGAAAAGATGAAGGAGCGGGTGCGTGCAGATAGAGGTCTCTCGCGATGTGTTTCAGTTGGCGCAGGTGTTTACCATCTCGCGCGGGTCACGGACCGAAGCAAAGGTGCTGACGGTGCAGGTGTCGGACGGAACGCATCAGGGCTGGGGCGAATGCGTCCCTTATGCGCGTTATGACGAAACGCTCGAGTCGGTCGAGGCCGAGATCGCCGGTCTGCCTGCTGAGTTTAGCCGTCGGTCGCTGATGGACCTGCTGCCTGCCGGTGCCGCCCGGAACGCCGTGGATTGTGCTTTGTGGGATCTGGAAAGCAAGCGCGCAGGAAAACGCGCCTGGGATTTGGCGGGCCTGCCGGTGCCCGGACCCGAGATCACGGCCTATACTCTGTCGTTGGATACTCCGGAGGCAATGCAGTCTCAGGCGGCCGAGAACGCGCACCGCCCGCTTCTGAAGATCAAGCTGGGCACGCCAGATGACATGCCCCGGCTCGAGGCCGTGCGCGCAGGTGCTCCGAACGCCAGGATCATCGTGGATGCGAACGAAGGCTGGTCGGCCGAGGTTTACGCCGACCTCGCCCCGCATCTTGTGCGTTTGGGCGTGGCACTGGTCGAGCAGCCATTGCCGGCCGGTGACGACGACGCTTTGATCGGAATGGACCGCCCGGTGCCCGTCTGCGCCGACGAGTCCTGCCATGATCGCGCCAGCCTGCCCGGGCTTAAGGGGAAATACGATGTCATCAACATCAAACTCGACAAGACCGGTGGCCTGACCGAGGCGCTTGAACTGCGCAAAGCCGCAATCGCGGAAGGGTATGACATCATGGTCGGCTGCATGGTTGGCAGTTCGCTTGCCATGGCACCCGCGACACTGTTGGCGCAGGGTGCGGTGGTGACGGACCTTGACGGCCCGCTTCTGTTGGCCGAAGACCGCGACACCCCGCTGATTTTTGACGACGCCGGAGTTCACCCGCCCGAAGCGGCGCTCTGGGGCTGAGGAGACAAACATGACCCGAACCGTTTATGTAAATGGCGAATACCTGCCCGAGACCGAGGCCAAGGTATCCATCTTTGACCGTGGCTTCCTGTTTGCAGACGCGGTTTACGAAGTGACCAGTGTGCTGGATGGCAAGCTGATCGATTTCGAGGGTCACGCGGTGCGCCTGAAGCGGTCTCTGGACGAGCTGGAGATGGCCGAGCCCTGCACCAAGGAAGAGCTGCTGGAAATCCACCGCAAGCTGGTTGATCTGAATGGCATCGAAGAGGGCCTGGTTTACCTTCAGGTTTCGCGCGGCAGTGACGGCGACCGGGATTTTGTCTTCCCTTCGGCCGATACCAAGCCAAGCCTCGTTCTGTTCACCCAGAACAAGCCCGGGCTGGCTGACAGCCCGGCGGCACGGAAAGGTGCCAAGATCATCTCTATCGAGGACATCCGTTGGGGCCGCCGCGACATCAAAACCGTGCAACTGCTTTACCCTTCGATGGGCAAGATGATGGCCAAGAAAGCGGGGTGCGACGATGCATGGCTGGTCGAGGACGGCTTTGTAACCGAGGGCACCAGCAACAACGCCTATTTCGTCAAGAACGGCAAGATCGTGACTCGCCCGCTGTCCAACGACATCCTGCACGGGATCACTCGCAAGGCCGTGCTGCGCATGGCAGCCGAAGCACAGATGGAAGTTGAAGAGCGGCTGTTTACCATCGACGAAGCCAAAGAGGCTGATGAGGCCTTCACGACCTCGGCCAGTGCTTTCGTGATGCCGGTGGTTGAAATTGACGGAGTCACGCTGGGTGATGGTACACCCGGTCCGATTGCCAAACGCCTTCGTGAAATTTACCTGGATGAAAGCCGAAAGGCCGCGATCTGAAGAAATACCACGTTGGACGGCGTTGCGGTAAATTGCTGCGGCGCCGTGTCGACATCAGTCGGGTCCAAGGGGCCGTGAATTTCGCTGTAAATCCCGCCAAGCATGAGCAGTTCACATACGGCTTTCGGCCGAAAGGCAGGTCACTTACAAGGTTGAGCCGGAACACTGGTATTATCGTCGGACCAGTTCCTGCTGTGTCACAGGAATATGGTTGAAGGCGGGGTTACCCGACCTTGAAAGGGCTCAGGCTTTCCTGAAACTGTTCGATGAATTCCAGTGTTACCAATGACGGTTGCTTCAAAATTGGACGCACCAACGAGAGGGTATGCGTCAAGGACGGCTTGAACGGCCGATAACTCAATCCCCACGACGTGTATTGGACAGCATCCAGTTCGCTAACGACCGAGACACCAACACCTTCCAGCGCCAATTCACATGCTGCCGTGAACTGCCTGACCTCGATATGCGAGTTCAATTCGACATTGGCATGTTGAAACACTTTTGAAAGCCGCCCGAAAAAGTCGCTGTCGCGTCGGGTGTGGATGATTTTGCTGTGTGCAAGATCCGCCGGAGTAATTTCGGACAGGCCTTCCAACTCGTGCCCAGTGGGGAACACGCACACCGTGCGAACGTCGATGTTCCTGCTTTCTACGGCCGGATGACCGTGAAAGCTGTCAGTGATTCCGAAATCATACTGCTCGCCGATCATCCATTCCAGAATGCGTTCAGGTCTGTCAGGTTCGATCGTCAGGGTGACACCGGGCCGATCCTTCAGGAAACCGGCGACGACTTTGGGCAAATGGCTGGTGGCAAATCCCGGCAGGCACGCGACACGGATGTGCCCTGCTTTGCGTTGCGTGATATCCTGGCTGACATCCGAAATCTGTCTCATCAATTCGAGAACGCGCTCGACACTTGGCAAGAGATAGCGAACCTCCTGCGTTGGCACCAATCGGCCTTCCCGGCGGTCAAAAAGCTGAAACCCAAGCGATTTTTCAAGATCGGACAGCAATCTGCTGACAGCTGGCTGGGTCACGCCCAGATCAGCCGCTGCGGCCGTGACAGACCCGTTGGTGGTCACGGCCATCAGGGCCTCCAACTGCCGAACTCTCAGAATTTGACTCATTGCTGATCCCGATCTGCTGCGCCATTTCATAACACTATGTTATTTTTTCACCAAGTAGATAGGCCTTGAATTATATTTTTGTAACGTTAACGTCGTGAAATCGTCATGTGGGCCGTTTACGCGTTGCGGTCGGTATTCAACGAAGCATCAACCCTGATGCATGGGAGGAATCATGAAAAAGAATCTGCTTGGCGCTCTTGCCATCACCACGGCCTTGTCCCCCTTGGCGGCAATGGCGCAAACCGAAGTCCAGTTCTGGCATGCCTTCACCGGTCGCCTTGGGGAACTTGTCAAAGGACAAGTTGAAGAATTCAACGCCAGTCAGGATGAGTTCGTCGTGGTCGAAAGCCACAAGGGCAACTACTCGGAAACCCTGAATGCCGGGATTGCTGCATTCCGGGCCGGTGAACAGCCACATATCCTGATGGTGTTCGAAGTCGGCACGGCGACAATGATGTCAGCCAAAGGGGCGATCAAGCCGGTCTATGAGGTGATGGCCGAAAGCGGCGCGTCTTTTGATCCCGACGCGTATATTGGCGCCGTCAAAGGCTACTACACAACCACTGACGGAGAGATGCTGTCGCTTCCCTTCAACTCCTCGACGCCGGTCCTGTGGGTCAACCGCGATGCCATGCAAGCGGCGGGTGTTGATCCGGACACGGATCTGTCCACTTGGGAAAAAGTCGGCGAAGTGCTCGAGCAGCTGAAGGCAGGTGGCGAGGATTGCCCGCTGGTGACAGCATGGCAAAGCTGGATTCACCTTGAAAACCTTTCAGCCTATCACGATGTTCCCTTTGCCTCACGGGACAACGGATTTGCCGGTCTGGATACCGAGCTGATGCTGAACGGTCCGGTGCAGGTTGCACATCTGACCGCGATGGGTGACTGGGCCAAGGACGGCAAGTTCATCTATACCGGCCGCAGAAACGAAGGTGGTGCGAACTTCCGGTCAGGCGAGTGCGCATTGTTCACCGAAAGTTCGGCCGGATACGCCGGCATCAAGGCAGAGGCCGAGTTCGATTTCGACGTGCGTCCGCTGCCCTATTGGGAATCCGTAACCAGTGAGCCGCAAAACACCATCATCGGTGGCGCGTCTCTTTGGGTAATGGAGGGTCATGAGCCGGAAGAGTACAAGGGCGTCGGAGAGTTCCTGAGCTTCCTGTCATCACCTGATGTACAAGCGGCCTGGCACCAGAACACCGGTTACCTTCCAATCACGACAGAAGCGGGTGAGGTTACGCGTGCCGCCGGTTTTTATGACGAAAACCCGGGCACCGACGTCGCAGTGATCCAGATGACCACGAAAGAGCCGACCGCAAATTCGAAAGGCTTGCGCTTGGGATCGTTCGACCAGATCCGGGGCATCATCGACGAAGAGCTTGAGGCGATCTGGTCCGGTGAGAAGACCGCTCAGGAAGCGATGGACAGCGCGAAGGAGCGCGGCGATGCGTTGCTGCGCCGGTTCGAATCCGCCAATCAATAAGTCGTAACGTCATGCGGGCCCTTTCGGGGCCCGCATTTTCTTTCTTCGGTGGGTTTTCAGGATGGAAAAACGCGTCACCTTTCGCGGCTGGCTGTTGCCATTGGCGTTGATCGCCCCTCAGGTCATCATTTCCGCTGTTTTCTTTTTCTATCCCGCCGGTCAGGCCATCTGGCAGTCGCTGTTCATACCTGACCCGTTCGGGCTGTCGTCCCAGTTCGTGGGGCTCGGCAACTTTGAATTCCTGCTGAGTGACAAGTTTTATCGCGCCTCCTTCGTGACGACGGCGGTGTTTTCCACGCTGGTCACGTTGTGCTCGATGATCCCTGCCTTGTTTCTTGCGGTCATTGCGGATCGATTGATCAAAGGGTCCGGGGTCTATCGGACGTTGCTGATCTGGCCCTACGCTGTTGCCCCTGCGGTTGCGGGCGTTCTGTGGCTGTTCATGTTCAACACGCGCGTCGGCGTCGTGTCATGGTATCTTGGCCAGCTTGGATATGACTGGAACCACGTTCTGAACGGCACCGAGGCCATGGGGCTGGTGGTCGTTGCCTCTGCCTGGGGGCGCATAAGCTATAACTTCCTGTTCTTTTTCGCTGCCCTGCAATCCGTTCCAAGATCCGTGATCGAGGCGGCGGCGATTGACGGCGCGCATTTCTGGCGCCGATTCTTCACGATCGTGCTGCCGCTGCTGTCGCCGACGGCGTTCTTCTTGCTGGTGGTGAACGTCGTTTATGCCTTCTTCGAGACCTTTGGCGTGATCCACACGATCACCGGCGGCGGGCCGCAACAGTCGACAACAATTCTTGTCTACAAGGTATTCTCGGACGGGTTTGTGGGGCAGGACCTCGGCTCGTCTTCGGCGCAATCGGTCATCTTGCTGATCGTCGTGGGCCTGTTGACGGTCATCCAGTTCAAATACGTGGAAAAGAGGGTGCATTACTGATGGCGGCCCAACAACACGGAATGGTCGAAAAAAGCGGCGCGGGCATCTGGTTGTCCCATGCCCTCATGATCCTCGGTGTCCTGATCATATTTTTCCCGATATGGCTTGCCTTCGTGGCTTCGACCGTGACCCAGGCCGAGATCGTCTCGCCACCGATGCCTGTCGTGCCCGGCGATCAGTTCTGGGTGAACTACAAGGCGGCGCTGTTCTCGGGGGTAAATGTGCCCGTTGCCACGATGCTGTTCAACAGTCTGGTGATGGCAATCGGAATTGCAGTCGGCAAAATCATCATCTCACTGCTGTCCGCTTTCGCGATTGTCTATTTCCGCTTTCCCGGACGAACGACGTTCTTCTGGCTGATCTTCCTGACCCTTATGCTGCCGGTCGAAGTCCGCATCGTTCCGACGTTCGAAGTTGTCGCCGGGTTCGGCATGCTCAACAGCTATTACGGGCTGATCTTTCCCCTGATTGCCTCGGCCACGGCAACCTTCCTGTTCCGTCAGTTCTTTCTGACCATCCCCGACGAGCTTGCCGAGGCAGCCCGGGTCGACGGCGCGCGACCGATGCGGTTTTTCATCGATATCGTCGTCCCCATGAGCCGGACCAACATCGCCGCACTGTTCGTGATCCTGTTCATCTATGGGTGGAACCAATATCTTTGGCCGCTGCTGATCACGACCGATCCCGAAATGAATACCATCGTGATGGGTATCAAGCAGATGTTCCCGTCCGGTGACGACTTTGCGCATTGGCCGACGATCATGGCGACGTCCATTCTGGCGATGATCCCACCGGTCATCGTGGTGGTGTCGATGCAAAAGCTCTTTGTCCGTGGCCTTGTCGATAGCGAGAAGTAAGAAATGGCAACAGTTACCCTAGAGAATGTCAAAAAGAGCTTTGGCCCGACGGATGTGATCCACGGCGTTGATGTCGATATCGCCGATGGAGAGTTCATCGTGATCGTCGGCCCGTCAGGCTGCGGCAAGTCCACATTGTTGCGGATGGTGGCGGGGCTGGAAACGGTCACGTCCGGGGAAATCCGGATCGGCGGTGAACGCGCCAATGACAAAGAGCCCATGGATCGCGACATCGCCATGGTGTTCCAGAACTACGCGCTCTATCCACATATGTCCGTGCGTCAGAACATGGGGTATGGCCTGAAGATCGCGGGGCTGCCCAAGGCTCAGATCGATCAAAAGGTGACCCAGGCGGCTAAGCTGTTGCAGCTTGAACCTTTGCTGGATCGCAAGCCCAGGCAATTGTCCGGCGGTCAGCGCCAGAGGGTCGCGATGGGCCGGGCCATTGTCCGCGAGCCCGCTGTTTTCCTGTTTGACGAGCCGCTCTCGAACCTGGATGCCAAGCTTCGTGTTCAGATGCGTCTGGAAATACGCGAACTTCAGGAAAAACTTGGGATCACGTCACTTTACGTCACGCATGACCAGGTCGAAGCAATGACGATGGCGGACAGGATGATCGTGATGAACGGCGGCATCGCCGAACAGATCGGCACGCCGCTCGAGGTCTATGAAACTCCACAAACGCTGTTTGCCGCGCAATTCATCGGCAGCCCGGCAATGAACATATTCGAAGCACGGCGCCAAAACGGGGCGGTCAAGATCGGAGAAATCGAAGTCGGCCCCTCTGGGGGTCCGGACTGCGCCGTGAAGCTTGGCATAAGACCGGAGCACCTGTTGTCGGATGACAACGGCCCGCTTGAAGCCGCGATTCAGATGGCTGAACCGCTTGGGGCCAACACGTTGCTGCACGGTCACCTGTCGGGCTCTGAAAGCGCGATCACGGCAAGCCTTCCCGGTGTCCACCCGATCGAAGGACGCCATCCGATTATGCGGTTCTCGGTGGCACCTGAGAACATGCATTTGTTTGACCACGCGACAGGCAAAAGGCTGGAAGGCTGATGGAGTCTCAACAGGTTGAGGCCTTTCGCGGCGGGGAGAACCTGATCCGGGTCGTGGGGCATCGAGGGGCACGGGGCGTGTTGCCTGAAAACAGCATGATCGGCTTCGACTTTTCACTTTCCATCGGCGTCCCGCTTCTTGAATTTGACGTTGTCCTGACAGCCGATGATGTGCCGGTCATTACGCACAATCATCGTCTGCATTCGGCCAGTTTCCGTGATTGCAATGGCCTGTTTCTGACCGGGGAAGAGCCAAAAGTTTCCTCGCTGACTTACGAACAGATCCGACAATTCGATATTGGGCGTCTGGACGGCCATTCCGCCTATGGCCAACGCTTCCCGGATCAGGCGCAAATAGACGATGTTCGTGTTCCAAGGCTGTTGGATCTGCTCGATTTGGTCAATGACCCGAATTACAGTGATGCCCATTTGATGCTCGAGCTGAAGTCGGACCCCGACGTGGCCCATGATGCGCTTTACCGGGAAAACTTTGTCCGCAGAGTACTTCGGGATGTTCGCGGCAAGGGTTTATCTTCGCGCGCGGTGCTTCACAGTTTTGATTGGAACCTGTTGGCGGAGTGTCAGAGGCAAGCTCCGGAAATACCTTCATCCTACCTAACGCAACTTCCGGATAATGCCGACGATGTTGGCGAGGATTCCTCAAAATCCGTTTGCCCGGACTTTCGTGGCCGTCGCGACGAAATTCCAAACTTGGTAAAGCAGGCTGGCGGTTCGCTTTGGTGCCCGTACTTTGCGGATGTTACACCCGAAAACGTCAAGCGCGCAAAAGAGCTGGGCCTGTGCGTCGTCGTGTGGACAGTCAATGAACACGAAGATATCGGCAGGATGATCGATCTGGGAGTGGACGCAATCGTATCCGACTATCCCGGGCGGGTTCAAAGACAACTGTCGGAGTCAGGCTTCCGTTGGCAGTAGCGTACCGGTGATCCCGGCACCCCGAGGGTGACGTGGATGAATTTCTTGCGCCGATTGAAAATTGCCTCAAACAAAGGCCCTTCAGCCCGTTATCGCTCAGGATCAGTATGTTTTTTCAACATGATTTGATGAGAGCCTTTGCTCAGGACACCGTTCTTGGGCCCGCGGCTGACGGAAATCCGGAACGCTGCCCCCATTTCTCTGAGCGTTACGCTTGCGGTTGTCGGGATAGTGTTCCGTACCTTTGGGCGATGAAGAAGAATTGATACCTGCACATCAGTTCGTTCAATGCCATCAGGTTTTTTGGTATAGGTTTCGGCCATCGCTGGTCACAACCGTCATCGACGGGCCGGCGCCCCTGACGAACAGCGCCAAAAATTGAGTCACATTAACAACAATCTTGGGTTTGCTACAGTTCTGTCTCTTTTCCGCCGGAATTTGTGCTGATAAGGAAAAAATTGAGTGTTGGGGTGTTGGTAAGTGCGAGTGGGCAGATGAGAGCCGGAACAAACGGTCAAATAGCTATTACTTGGTGTCAGACGGAAATTGATGGGCTAGAAGACGCGCCCCTTTCCTGTATGACGGTCGGAGCAGCATGGTCATGGCGTGGACAAGCAATCGTCATGAGTGAGACTGCCGAGCAAAGCATCGGAAAAATCGGAAATGTCGGGGGCGTTTCCAGCCCGGTGACCAGCCACTTTCCTATTGTCCGTGAGATTTCGGGCGATGTGACCGGAACCCTTACCCTTACCAACGGTGCGCAGAAGTTCTCTGCCAAGCTTGTTGCCGATGGCAACAATACGTCGCGGGCTCTTGTGTTCGAAGGCGCTTGCCCGCCACGGGACGAAGAGTTCTGGATTGTCGAAGTGACCGAGCTTGCGATGATCCCAAACCCCGCCGCGAAAAGCGGCGCGACGGTAGTTTCTTTCCCGACCTCAAACTAGGACTTCAAGCCGCCGCCTGGCGGTTTGGGTGCGGAGCCCGGTCCGCTGGTTGTCTGCCCTGATCGTTTTTCTGAACTTTGCGGGATGTTGTGTTGACTCCGCCAGCATTGCGGATATAAGCGCGGCTTCATTGGTGTTGGTGGCCCCCGCAAGGGGATGCCTGTCATGGGGGAGACCTCAAGAGGACAACGCCCTTCATAGTGGCCCGTCAGGGCTTCGACCTAACGAAGGAGATCAGCCGTGACCAAACGCACGTCTGCCAAGTACAAAATCGACCGCCGGATGGGCGAAAACATCTGGGGTCGTCCGAAATCCCCGGTCAACCGTCGCGAATACGGCCCCGGCCAGCATGGCCAGCGCCGCAAGGGCAAACTGTCTGACTTCGGTCTGCAACTGCGCGCCAAGCAGAAGCTGAAAGGCTACTACGGCGACCTGACCGAGAAGCAGTTCCGCCGCATCTACGCTGAAGCCGAGCGTGTGAAGGGCGACACTGGTGAGAACCTGATCGGCCTGCTGGAGCGCCGCCTGGACGCTGTGGTCTACCGCGCCAAGTTTGTCGCAACTGTTTTTGCCGCGCGCCAGTTCGTGAACCACGGCCACGTCAAAGTGAACGGCGAGCGTGTCAACATCCCGTCCTACCGCGTCAAAGAAGGTGACGTGATCGAGGTGCGTGACAAATCCAAACAACTGGCTGTTGTCCTGGAAGCCGTCGCACTGGCCGAGCGTGACGTTCCTGACTACATCGACGCCGATCACTCGAAAATGACCGCGACGTTCGTGCGCGCGCCGGGCCTCAGCGATGTGCCTTACCCGGTCGTCATGGAACCGAACCTGGTCGTCGAATTCTACGCGAAGAACTGATCTTCGCCGAAATCGAATTCCGAAAGGCCGCGCTTTTGCGCGGTCTTTTTTTTGGTTTGCCCATGGCGCAGCCGTCATCGCGACATTGCCTGCGACTCCTTAGGGTGTTTTTGGGCAAATGTAGTGCGTGTCAGATCGGCAGGGGCCTGCCTTCGGCGATCGCTTCCATCGCGAAATACGAGGTCACGCTGTCCAGCTCGACCTTTTCGATCAATCGTTGATAGACCTTGTCATATGACGACATGTCCTGCGTTACGACTTTCAGCTGATAGTCGTAATCCCCTCCGATCCGATGAAAATCCACGACTTCCGGGATTGTCAGAACATGGCTCCGAAACGCCTGAAGCCACTGGGCAGAGTGGTGTCGGGTGCGGAGCATGACGAAGACCACAAGGCTCAACCCCAGTTCTTCTCGTGCGATGCGGGCCGTGGATCCGATCAGCACACCGTTTTCGTTCAGGGCCTTCAAGCGCCGCCAGCAGGCATTCTGGGACAGGCCAACCCGATCCGCCAATTCCCGCTGTGACAGGGTGGCGTCCTTTTGCAGCTCTTTCAGTATGCGTGTATCAATTTGATCTATTTTTGATGCCATAACTGATCATATGACACAAAAATTCAAAAATCCACGCAAAGATATGTGAAGTTTCCTCGGGCCAGAAATATCACATTGGTATGGCAGTAAGGAGCCAATGCCATGACCCTGTCCAAATTCCGTGCGGAACTCTGTTCCACCGCTCACAATTCAAATCTGCGCGATGGGCTGATCGGCGAGAACGTTCTGATCCCGGGTCTGCTTGGAGACGTGCCGCTTGTCTATGCGGATTACGTCGCTTCGGGCCGCGCGTTGCGGCAGGTCGAGGATTTTGTGGCGCAGGACGTTTTGCCGTTTTACGCAAACAGTCACACCGAGGCCTCCTACTGTGGGTCCTACATGACACGTCTGCGCCGCGAAGCGCGGGCGGAAATAGCCCGCATTGTTGGTGCTCGGGAAGAGGACGCGGTGATCTTTACCGGGTCCGGCGCCACTGCGGGGCTCAATCGGTTGGTCAGCCTGCTAGGGGTGGCAGAGGCTGACCAGCCGATTGTCTTGATCGGACCGTATGAACATCACTCAAACATTCTGCCGTGGCGCGAAAGCAAGGCATGTGTCATCGAAATCCCCGAGGCCGAGGGCGGTGGCGTGGACCTGCATGCGCTGAAAGCCGCGCTGGAGGCCCATGTGGATGCCGATTTGGTGGTCGGATCGTTTTCTGCCGCGTCCAACGTAACGGGCATTGTCACCGATCCTGATCCGGTCACGCGGATGCTCAAGGCGTATGGTGCCTTGGCCGTTTGGGACTATGCCGGTGGTGGGCCTTATCTGCCGATGGACATGGGGTCCGAAGGGGCCCGCAAGGATGCGATCGTGGTTTCGCCGCACAAGTTTCCCGGTGGCCCGGGCGCGTCAGGCGTTTTGGTTGTGAACCAATCGGCCGTTAAGCGGACCTGCCCCAGCTGGCCCGGCGGTGGAACCGTAAGTTTCGTTTCACCGTGGCGGCATGACTACAGCACCGATCTGTCCACCCGGGAAGAGGCCGGGACGCCCAACGTGATCGGAGACATTCGTGCGGCGCTGGCCTTCATCGTCAAGGATGTCGTCGGAACGGACGAAATCGCCCGGCGTGAGGCGCAGTACAATCAAATGGCGCTGGACGGCTGGAAGAACAACCCGAACCTGACCCTGCTTGGGGTCGAAAAAGCGCACCGTCTGCCGATCTTTTCCTTCCTGGTGCGCGACAATGCGGGCCAGCCCGTGCACCAGCAGCTGTTTACGCGGATGCTCAGCGATATCTACGGCATTCAGGCGCGGGGCGGCTGTGCCTGTGCCGGACCCTACGCCCACCGCTTGCTGGGGATCGATCAGGCAACGTCAGAGGCGCTGCACGCTGCCTTGTCCGCTGGGGAAGAAATGAAAAAACCCGGCTGGGTGCGCCTGAATTTCTCATATCTGATGAGCGAAGAGACGGTTCAGTTCATCATCGACAGCGTCAATGACCTGTCGCACCGGACCGAAGAATTCACGCCTTACTACAACGCTGACCCGGCAACAGCGCGCTTCAAGGCCGCATGAGGGAATTGCCGCTTTTCTCAACCCTTTGAGACAGGTATGAGAGGCCCATTCAACGGAGCCTCTCATGACCAAGATCACCCCACAACCCGGCATTATGGACATCGCGCTGTATCAGGGCGGTCAGTCGCATGTGGCGGGAGTGGAGCATGTGATCAAGCTGAGCTCGAACGAGAACCCGTTTGGACCCAGCCCCAAGGCCATAGAGGCGGTGCGCGACAGCGCGGCCACTCTGCATCGTTATCCCAGCACCGACCACGCGAGCCTGCGCGCGGCCATCGGCGCACGCCATGGGCTGGACCCGGCGCGGATCATCTGCGGTGTCGGCAGCGACGAGGTATTGCAATTTGTCGCCCAGGCCTACGCGGGGCCGGGGGACGAGGTGATCTATACCGAGCACGGGTTTTCCATGTACCCGATCATCGCCCGCATGGCCGGCGCGACGCCGGTCATGGTGGCCGAACGTGACCGCAAGGTGGATGTGGATGCCATTCTCGCCGCGGTGACGGGGCAGACGCGGATCGTGTTTGTCACCAACCCCGGAAATCCAACTTCGACCATGATCCCGAACGACGAACTGGAACGTCTGGCGCTGGGTCTGCCCGACACCTGCCTGATGGTTCTTGATGGCGCTTATGCGGAGTTTGTCGATGGGTTCGATGGCGGGGCGTCGCTGGTTGACGCCCATGAGAATGTAATCATGACGCGCACCTTCTCAAAAGTGTACGGGCTGGGCGGTATGCGTGTCGGATGGGGCTATGCGCACCGCCCGATCATCGACGTGCTGAACCGGGTGCGCCAGCCCTTCAACCTGTCAATGACCGCATTGGCGGCGGCTGAAGCTGCGGTAAACGATGTGGAATTCCTGACCTTCTGTCAGGCCGAAAACGCGCGCCTTCGTGTGTGGCTGGCCGATCAATTGGCCAAGACAGGCGTGCCGTCGGACCCGTCCTGCACCAACTTCATCCTAACGCGTTTTGCCGATCAGGCCGAGGCCGAGGCCTGCGATGACTACCTGAAAACGCAGGGTTTGATTGTCCGCCGGGTTGCAGGCTACAACCTGCCGAACGCCTTGCGGATCACCGTGGGCGACGAAGAAGCCTGCCGCCGTGTGGTTGCGGCGATCACTGCATTCAAAGAGGGCGCAGCATGAGCCAGATTTACGACCGCGTTGCGCTGATCGGGCTGGGCCTGATTGCTTCGTCCATGTTCTGGGCGATGAAACGTGCAGGGCTGGCCGGGGAAGTGACGGGTTATGCCCGGTCTGAAAAGTCCCGTGAAACCGCGCGCAGGATCGGATTGTGTGACCGTGTTTGCGACACGGCACGCGAGGCGGTCGAAGGCGCCGATCTTGTCGTGCTCTGCGTGCCTGTGGGGGCTATGGGCGCAGTTGCAGAAGAAATTGCACCCGTGCTGAAACCCGGTGCCACCGTTACGGATGTGGGTTCGGTCAAGCGGGGCGTCATTCGGGCGGTACAGCCTCATATCCCCGACGGAGTGCATTTCGTTCCCGCGCATCCCTTGGCAGGGACCGAGCATTCCGGCCCTGAATCCGGGTTTGCCGAACTGTTTGACAATCGCTGGTGCCTGTTGGTCCCGGTCGAGGGTTCGGACCCGGATGCCATTGCCCGTCTGCGCGCGCTCTGGGAGGGCATGGGGTCGAATGTCGATGAGATGGATGCGGATCACCACGATCTGGTCCTCGCCGTAACGTCCCATGCGCCGCACCTGATTGCCTACACGATGGTTGGCGTGGCCGACGATCTGCGACGGGTAACCGACAGCGAAGTCATCAAATATTCGGCCGCCGGCTTCCGCGACTTCACCCGGATTGCCGCGTCCGACCCGATCATGTGGCGGGATGTGTTCCTGTCCAACAAGGATGCGACGCTGGAAATCCTGGGCCGGTTCACCGAAGAGCTTTTTGCCCTGCAACGCGCCATACGCACTGGCGACGGCGATCATTTGTTTGACTACTTCACCCGCACCCGTGCTATTCGTCGCGGCATCATCGATGCCGGGCAGGATACGGATGCGCCGGACTTTGGGCGGGGAAAGGCAAGTTCATGAGACTGCGCTGGGGGCATATTCTGATCGGGGTCGTGGCTTTGAGCGCCGCGCCGGTTCATGCCGCGCCCCTTGACCAGTCTTTGGTGCCCCTCATGCGCCCTTTGACTGTTCAGCAGGCTGTCAGCGCGCCTGCCCCTTCTGACATTGCCAACCTGCGTCCGGTTTCGCGTCCGGTTTCGCCGCAAGTCACGGCTGCGGCGGCGCGCCCGTCGGAGCTGCCACTTCTGGGGCCGGACACATCCTTGATGCCTTATTTGCGACCCGAGTCTGTCGAGCAGCAGGTGTTGTTCAAAAGGCGCAAGCTGCGCAAAGGGTCTGTTTGCGGGGATATTGCCATTCAAGGCAAACCTGTTGGCCGTGTCGGCAGCAAGAATTCAGCCTGTGGTGTCAAGGATGCGGTGCAGATCACCTCGGTTTCGGGTGTGATGCTCAGCCGCCCCTCGACGATGGATTGCGGCACCGCCATTGCGTTGAACAAGTGGGTCGACAAGACCGTCAAACCCACCTTCAAACGCCGCGGGCCCGTGGTCGAGCTGCAAATCGCCGCCCATTATGCCTGCCGAACCCGCAACAACCGCAAAGGTGCGCGGATATCCGAACATGGCAAGGGTCGTGCGATCGATATCTCAGGTTTCAAAATGGCTGACGGTGAGGTGGTGACCGTCCTGAACGGGTGGCGCAAGAACCCGTCTCAGAAACAGCTCAAGAAGATCTGGCGCGGGGCGTGCGGCCCGTTTGGTACCGTGCTGGGGCCGAATTCCGATCGCTATCACAAGGATCATTTCCACCTTGATACGGCCCGCTATCGCAGCGGACCTTACTGCCGTTAACGCAGGATCAGACGCGGGGCAGGGCCCAAAGGCAATGGCCCGAGCGCCACGAAACCATCGCGGAAATTCAGTTGCAGATCCAGCGCGTTGGGGTTTCCGCCCAGCCCTGCCAGAAAGTTCAGCCCTCGGGTGACGGGATCAACGGCCTGATCGGGCAGGGCACCCGCCGCGTTTGCCATTGCGATCATATCCCGCCAGTTTTCGGCTTTGACGGCAATCTCACCGGTCGGGATACCTTGGGCGTCCACATCCAAATCGCCGGTCGCGAACAGGCGCAGCTCACCCCATTTGATCTCGGCCAGACGCAGATCGATGGCCACGGGCTGCGGACGGCTGTCTTCGAGGGCGGACCGGCTCCAAACCTTGTCGAAAGTGGTGACCATATCCAGTTCCAGCGTCTCAAAGCTTTGCGGTAACGAACTTGCGGAATGCATCAGGGCCCGCAGTTTTTCCCCCGGTGTAAACCCATCCGCGCGGGCCGTGATGGAATAGGCTTCTGAAATTGGCGTTTGTTCCATGATCAGGCTCAGCGTGTCGCCCGAGGCCAGCGTGGTGGAGTTTTCCGTCACCGACCAGGCCTCGGCCGTCAAAGCCATTTTCTCCAGCACGAGCGAGACGCCGGGCTGCAATTGCAGCTCGGCCAGCAATTCGTCGGCCACGATTGTTGATGTCTGGTCGAAATATGACAGGCGTTGCGGTGTGTCCGCGAACCGCAATATCTGACGACCGGGCCAGACGGCAGGGCTTTTGAATTCGATCCAATCCGCGCTCCATGCCGTGCCGTTCACCGGATCCGCCAGCGCCGGATTGTTCAGACGGGTCATGTGGTGGGTCGGATAGCCCGCTGTCGCGACATTCGAGAAATCCGCTTGCCAGCCGCGCGCCTCCTGCTGTTCGAACCAGCCAGTGATCGCAGAGCGCAGGCCATACCCGGCCACGAACCAATAGGCGCTCCATGCCAGGGAAACAAAAATCAACACTCGTATCATACGCATTCGAAAGGCCCTTTTTCCCGCCTTGGAATTGATGTTTATAGGCCGAAACAGGCAAGGACCAGTGCAATGACGATGTGGGTATTCGGATATGGATCGCTGCTGTGGAATCCGGGCTTTCCGGTGGCACGCAGTGAACGCGCGACACTTCATGGTTACTCCCGCTCCTTCTGCATGAGCTCGATCCACCATCGCGGGACCGAAGAAAAACCCGGCCTGGTGCTGGCACTGGACGAACAGGAGAACGCAAGTTGCACCGGTTTGGCCCTTGCGGTCGAGGCGGGTCACGAAGACCGTACGCTGCACGAGCTGCGCGAGCGCGAGCTGATTTCCTCGGCCTATGTTGAACGTATGCTGGATGTGCACCTGGAAAACGGCGAAATCGTTAATGCCGTTACCTATGTGATCGATGCCGACCACGTCCAGTATTGCGGCGGGATGCCGTTGGAGGAACAGGCCCGGATTATCGCTCATGCGGTTGGCGGGCGCGGTCCGAATGACGAATACCTTTACAACACCGTAGAACATCTGGCCGAGATCGGGCTGCGTGACCATGATCTTGAGTGGTTGGCGCAACGGGTGCGCGACATTACCGCATAAACTCTTGGCGTCACGCGCGGAATCCCGCTAGATTCGACGCAAAGCAGGCAAATACCGGGAACCACGCGCATGGCGCAGGCACATCAGGGCGCGAGACCCCATTTCTCGCATCCCATTCGACAAATTCTGTTGATGTTGATGGCGATCGGCTTGTCCGGGCTGGGCGTGTTTCTGGCACTGCCTTACGTATTGCCGGTTTTCTATGCCAATCCGTATCTGAATGGTTTCATTCTGATCGTATTTCTTATCGGCGTCCTCGCTTGTTTTTATCAGGTTACGCAACTGATCGGGTCCGTGCGCTGGATCGAGGCCTTTGTCGGGGGCGTCGTTCGCGAAGATGCGCGTACACCGCAATTGCTGGCGCCTTTGGCTTCGCTGCTGCGGGAGAGAGGCGCGCGCTCACAGATCAGTTCCACCTCAACCCGGTCCATTCTGGACTCCGTGGCCGAGCGTGTCGAAGAAGAACGGGAAATCACGCGTTATATAACCAATGTTCTGATCTATTTGGGTCTGCTGGGTACGTTCTTTGGCCTGGCGACAACCGTTCCAGCCATTGTCGACACCATCCGCAGCCTGAACCCGCAAGAAGGCGAAGAGGGGCTGGCCGTCTTCAATCGCCTGATGACCGGACTCGAGGCGCAGTTGCAGGGGATGGGCGTTGCGTTCGGGTCCTCTCTGCTGGGTTTGGCGGGATCGCTGATCGTTGGTCTGCTCGAAGTGTTTGCCGGGCACGGGCAGAACCGCTTTTATCGCGAGCTCGAAGAATGGCTGTCCTCGATCACCCGCGTCGGATTTGCCGGTGGTGAAGAGGGCGGGGCAGAGATCGCCGTACTGACACCTGTGCTGGATGCCATGTCCGAACAGATGGATGCGTTGCAGGATCTGTTTGCCGCTCAGGAAAGTGAGCGGGCTAAGGTTTCGGCCAAGCTGGGGCAACTGGTCGATGTGATTGCCGAGATGAACAATCGCCAGGCCAATACCGAAAGCGTCACTTCGGCTCTGGAGCGTGTTGCGCTGGGGCAGGATGCGTTGCTTGACCACATGCGCGAACACGGTGCAGGCGATGGCATCGATGCCGAAAGCCGGATGCGCCTGCGCTCGATGGACGTGCAGTTGCTGCGCATTCTCGAAGAGATTTCGGCGGGTCGTCAGGAAAGCATGAACGAATTCCGCAAGGATATCGAACTGCTGGTCAAGGCCCTGACCCTGCCGCGAGGCGCGGTGCGCACCACGCCGGAAGGAGAGTAACCCATGGCGCTGTCCCGCCGCACCGGTCAACGCTTCCAGGGCTCGGTCTGGCCCGGATTCGTGGACGCGATGACCGGGCTGCTGATGGTGCTGACATTCGTTTTGACCATCTTCATGGTGATTCAGTTCGTTCTGCGCGAAACCATTTCGGGTCAGGAAGACGAACTGACGACGCTGGCAGACGAGGTTGCTGCGCTTGCGGGCGCGCTGGGTTTGGAAGAGCGTGAAAACAGCCGCTTGCAGGCAAGGCTGGGTGCGTTGAACACGACGCTGTCGCAGGCCGAAGACGATCTGGCGCAAGCGCAGTCGCTGATCGCCTCACTGACCACCGAACGCGACCGTCAGGCCGCCGCGCTGGATAAGGCGCAGACCCGGATCACGAATTTCGAAGCACAGGTTGCGGCGCTGCTTGCCGAGCAGGAACAGGCTTTGGGCGACATCGCAGCGCTTGAGACTGAGCGCGAGCGATTGCTGACGGAACAAGAGGCGCTGAACCTTGCCCTTGCACAAAGTCGCGAGGAAATCGATGCGCAGACGGAAGCTGCCCGATTGGCAGCCGCCCGCCGCGAGGCACTGGAAGCATTGGTTGCGGATCTGGAGCAAAGCGGCGATGAACGCGCGGCGGAAATCGCCACCCTTGAACAGCAACTGAGCGATGAAGAAGCCGCCCGCCTGGCCGAAGCCGCTGCTGCCGAGGCATTGCGAAACCGCCTTCAGAATGCGGATGCCGAGCTGACGGCCATGACGCTCGCGTTGGAGGCACAACGCAAAGAGGCCGAAGATACGCTGACCCTTCTGGCCGCCGCGCAAGCCGCGCGGGCCGAGCTTGAGCGACAATTCGGCGACGTGAATCCTGATGAATTGCGCGCCGAACTTGAAGCCGCCCTGAAGGCGCAAACGCAAGCGCAGGCGGATGCTGATAAACAACGCACCCTGGCCGAACAAAGGCAGGCTTTGCTGGCTCTGGCAGAATCGACATTGTCGGAAGAGAAAGAAATCTCAGCTGAGGCCCAGCGTGAGGCGGCTCTTCTCAACCAGCAGATTGCCGCGCTGCGCGGGCAGTTGGGGTCCTTGCAGGCCCTGCTGGACGATTTCGAAGAGCGCAACGAGGCCGCCGAGATCCAAATCCAGACTTTGGGTCAGGACCTGAATGCCGCGCTGGCCCGTGCCGCTTCGGAAGAACGCCGGCGCCGCCTGCTGGAAGAAGCCGAGCGCCTGCGTCTCGAGGCCGAGGCCGAAGCACTGGCCGGTCAGAATGAGGAACTGGCAGCGCAGGCGGAAGATCTGCAACGTTATCGTTCGGAATTTTTCGGACGTCTTCGGGATGTCCTTGGCGACCAGGAAGGTGTGCGGATTGAAGGTGACCGCTTTGTCTTTTCATCCGAGGTTTTGTTTCCGACAGGATCAGCCGTGCTGTCCGCGGAAGGGCAGCAGGAGGTTGCGAAAGTTGCGAACATCCTGCGCAGTGTCGCCGCTGAAATTCCGCCCGGTTTGAACTGGGTGATCCGGGTCGACGGCCATACCGACAACGTTCCGCTGGCCGGTTCGGGCCGATACCGGGACAACTGGGAACTCAGCCAGGGTCGCGCGTTGTCTGTTGTGCGCTATATGGTCGACGCGCTGGGCATCCCACCTAATCGTCTGGCGGCAAACGGGTTTGGTGAATTCCAGCCGGTCAATCCGGCTGACACGCCAGAGGCGCGGGCACAGAACCGCCGGATCGAGCTGAAACTCACGGAAAGATAGCAAACCCTTGCCTCTTGCATGGGTAATCTGTGTGATGGGGTCAAACCGATTACCGTCTGCCAAAGCGAAAGCTTTGATCCGGAGTGCCCATGAAGCAGCGGGGTACCACGGGGTAATCCTCGGTCAGAAAATACGCATAGGTTCCTGAAGGGTATTCTGCTGAAACGGTGAAGGCGCCGTTGCATTGGTCCAAATTGCCGTGACCCTGAACAAAAACGTAGTCCTCGTTGAAGGTGCCGTCATGCCGCCCGCCCGGCGCAGCGCCACCCGGCCGGTTGCCGGGTTTCAGACGATAGGACGACGTCATTTCGGTCACTTTGTCCCCTACGACGCCAGTGACGGCATATATCGGGAAACCATCTGCGGCATAGCCGATCAAGGGTGAATGCTCGGACGGTGACCATCCCAGCAGCTTGACCAACCCCGTCGGTACACCGTGATAGTGATACTTTCCGTTCGGCTGTACATGCGCATAATTGGCGTCCAATCCCAAGGAAACAGCGCCACCCAAGGCATTGTAGGACCACCCGGACCTGGGGTCGCCATGCCAAAACTCGGCCGCCAGCGGGTCGAACACAACCCCGTTGAGTGACACGCCAAAGTTCCACCCCATTTGCAGCGGCGTGATTGCACCTTTGGTCGTTGGATTTGCAGGCAATTTCAACTTGACCTTCTGCTGTTCGATCTGGTGCGGATTGCCTTGGTTTGGAAACCGGCCAACCAGATGATCAGGAATGCCGTTGCCCGTCACTTTGATTTTTCCGCCTTTTTCTTTCACCGAGGCGCTGCTTTTCCCGGGGTTTTCGGTTGCTGGCACCAACCTCAGCGTTTCTGCGGTCGTTTCGTCGTGATAGCGAAACCTGTGCTGTGCAGTTGCCACAGCGGCAACGGCGGATAGGGCAAAGGCGGCGCCCCAGAGAATTGAAATTTTGCTCACGTGTCGATCCCTGTCTTGCGTTCATCATTGAAGATGACACGCGGCAGAAGTCTTTTTCCGTCGCACTTTATGCTGTCAGCAGAGAAAAAGCCCGGCGATGGGGATCGCCGGGCTTTGAAGGAGTTGTCTGTATTTTGGTCAGTCTGCCGTCAACAGAGGTGGTTTGTCTCCTGAAATGCGCCGTTGGTCCGGGCCAAGAATTTCAAGATCCAGTTCGCCCTTCTTGACCGAGACACGAACCACGCCGCCCTTGGCCAGCTTGCCGAACAACAGCTCTTCGGCCAGCGGCTTCTTAATGTGCTCCTGAATCACGCGACCCAGCGGGCGTGCACCCATCTTGTCGTCATATCCCTTGTCGGCCAGCCACTCGGCAGCTTTTGGGGTCAGGTCGATGGTCACGCCACGATCCAGCAGTTGTGCCTCAAGCTGTAGGACGAATTTCTCGACCACCTGCAAAATGACCTCTTTCGGCAGCGGTGCGAAGGAGATCACGGCATCCAGACGGTTGCGGAATTCCGGTGTGAACATACGCTCGATCGCGGCCGTGTCTTCGCCTTCGCGCCGATCGCGACCGAAGCCGATGGCGGCTTTGGCCTGTTCCTGCGCGCCCGCGTTCGAGGTCATGATCAGCACTACGTTGCGGAAATTCACCGTGCGACCGTTGTGATCGGTCAGCTCGCCATGGTCCATCACCTGCAACAGGATGTTGAACACGTCCGGGTGGGCCTTTTCTATCTCATCCAGCAACAACACGCAGTGCGGATGCTGGTCAACACCGTCGGTCAGCAAACCACCCTGATCAAACCCGACATAGCCCGGAGGGGCACCGATCAGGCGGCTGACGGCATGTTTCTCCATGTATTCCGACATGTCGAAACGCAGCAGTTCCACACCCAGGGTATCTGCAAGCTGTTTCGCCACCTCGGTCTTGCCAACCCCCGTCGGACCGGCAAACAGATAGTTGCCGATGGGTTTTTCAGGTTCACGCAGACCGGCGCGGGCCAGTTTGATCGCGCTGGACAGCGCCTCGATTGCTAGATCCTGACCAAACACCACCCGTTTCAGCGATGCTTCAAGGTCTTTCAGCACCAACGCATCATCCTTGGTGACGTTCTTGGGCGGAATGCGCGCGATCTTGGCGACAACCGCCTCGATCTCTTTGACGCCAATGGTCTTGCGCCGCTTGCTTTCCGCGACCAGATGCTGCGCCGCGCCGGCCTCGTCGATCACATCGATGGCCTTGTCGGGCAGCTTGCGGTCGTTGATGTAACGCGCCGACAGTTCGACCGCCGTCTTGATCGCATCGGCGGTGTATTTGATGTCATGATGCTCTTCGAAATAAGGCTTCAGCCCGCGCAAGATCTTTACGCTGTCTTCTACCGAAGGCTCGTTCACGTCGATCTTCTGGAACCGGCGGCTCAGCGCACGGTCCTTCTCGAAGTGCTGACGGAACTCTTTGTAGGTGGTCGAGCCCATGGTGCGCAGTTTGCCGCCCTGAAGCGCAGGCTTCAGCAGGTTCGAGGCATCCATAGCCCCACCCGAGGTCGCCCCGGCACCGATCACGGTATGGATTTCGTCGATGAACAACACCGCGTCCGGGTGATCCTCCAGTTCGGTCACAACCGCTTTCAGACGTTCTTCGAAATCACCGCGATAGCGGGTTCCGGCCAGCAGCGCGCCCATGTCCAAGGAATAGATCGTGGTATTGGCCAGCACATCGGGGGCCTCGCCACCGACGATCTTGTGCGCAAGACCTTCTGCGATGGCGGTCTTGCCCACACCTGGATCCCCCACCAGCAGCGGGTTGTTCTTGCGGCGGCGGCACAGCACCTGGATGCAGCGTTCCACCTCATCCGAGCGTCCGATCAGCGGATCGACATCGCCAGCTCGAGCCTTGGCGTTCAGATCCACGCAGTATTTTCCCAGCGCGCTTTCTTTCTGTTCGGCTTCGCCGGATGTAGTCTGGGCGTCTTCTTCCACCTGATCCGCACCGGATACCGAGCGGCTTTCGCCATAGGCAGGATCCTTGGCGACGCCATGCGCGATGAAATTGACCGCGTCGTAACGGGTCATGTCCTGCTCTTGCAGGAAATAGGCGGCATTGCTTTCGCGTTCGGCGAATATGGCGACCAGAACGTTGGCGCCGGTCACTTCGGTCCGGCCCGAGCTTTGAACGTGGATCGCGGCGCGCTGAATGACGCGCTGGAACGCTGCGGTGGGTACGGCTTCGGATCCGTCGATATCCGTGACCAGATTCGAAAGATCCTCGTCGATGAACTCCACCAAAGTGCTGCGCAGCTCGTCCAGATCGACACTGCACGCTTTCATGACGCGCACGGCATCGGGTTCTTCCAGAAGGGCCAGCAGCAAATGCTCCAGCGTTGCGAATTCGTGGCGCCGTTCATTCGCAGCCGCCAGGGCCGCGTGTATGGCTTGTTCCAGTGTGCTCGAGAATGAAGGCACGCGGGTGCTCCTCTGTCTTGGGTCAGAAGGGGGCGGTTTCTTGGCCGGAACCCCATCCCAACCATGTCCTCATACTATTAGAGTTTGGTTGATCGTGGCCCGGCTTCAAGGGTTTTCTTTCACTTGACAGTCACATTTGTTGTGACCGTGGCCCTGAAGAGGAGCAAATAGGCATCAGAACCGGTCTTTTCTAGCCCGAATTTCGGCAAAAACGGCCTCGGGGTCAGCGCCCACCATACCCAATTTCGCCTGAACCGCCGGATCGGCGGCCCTCAGGAACGGATTTGTGGCCTTTTCAAGGGCCAGAGTCGAAGGAACAGTGGCTTTCCCGGCCGCACGCGCGCGGTCGATATCCGCAATGCGATCTTTCAAGGCTTGGTTTTCGGGATCGACTGTAATCGCGAATTTGGCGTTGGATTGTGTGTATTCGTGCCCTGAACAGACCAAAGTGTCGTCCGGCAGGGCGGCCAGCTTGTTCAAAGAGGCCCACATTTGCGCGGGTGTGCCCTCGAACAGGCGCCCACAACCCAGCGCCATCAGGCTGTCGGCGGTGAACACCGCGGAACTCTTCGGCATGTAGAATGCGATATGGCCATCCGTGTGCCCGGAAACGTCCAGAACCTGAACCGGTTCGCCGCCGATCTCGAAACTGTCGCCCTCTTTGACCTGCTGATCCAGCGGCGGCAGGCGATTTGCGTCAGCGGCGGCCCCGATGACCTTTGCCGGCTGTTTGGCCAATATTCCCACCAGCCCGTCCACGTGATCCCAGTGATGATGGGTCAACAGCACATATGACAGCGTCCACCCCCGGTCATCCAACGCCTTCAGGACCGGTGCGGTCTCGGGCGCGTCGATCAGGGCGGTCTGGCCAGTGACGGCGTCATGCGCCAGAAAGGCGTAATTGTCGCTCAGGCACGGGATTGTAACGATTTCAAGAGGCATGGCCTTTTGCCCTTTCATTGCTAGACTGCGCCCAGCTAAGCCGATTGACCGGATGTCCGCAATGCATCTTGATGTACAGGATCTGAGGAACTTCTATTACCGCAGCACGTTGGGGCGTGCGGCGCAGGCGGCTATTCGCGGGCGTCTGATCGAGCTTTGGCCCGAAGCAAAAGGCCAGACAGTGGCGGGATTCGGTTTCGCGGTGCCTTTGCTGCGCCCTTACCTGTCGGATGCGCGCCGGGTCATCGGGTTGATGCCGGGACCACAGGGCGTGATGCCATGGCCGGCAGGCATGCCCAACGTTTCGGTCCTGACCGAAGAAACCCTCTGGCCGATCGAGACCGGCCACGTGGACAAGCTTGTGGTGATGCATGGGCTGGAAACGTCGGAACGGCCAAACCAGTTGCTTGACGAATGTTGGCGCGTGCTGGGCCCCGGTGGCCGGGCCGTCTTCATCGTTCCAAACCGGGCGGGTCTGTGGTCACGGTCGGACAAGACCCCGTTCGGGTTCGGGCGCCCGTACTCTGCAACTCAGCTGGAAAACCAGCTTAAGGCGCATCACTTCCTGCCCGAGGTGCATTGCTCGGCCTTGTATATGCCTCCGTCGTTCCGGCGATTCTGGTTGAAATCCGGCAACCTGATCGAAAAGACCGGCCAGCGGATTCCGACGGTGATGGCGGGTGGGGTGCTGATGGTGGAAGTCAGCAAACATATCCGCCCGCCAAGCGGCAGCGTGACCAAAGACGCGGTCAAAAGACCGATCAAAGCGCTGGACGGCTTGCTGAAGCCCGCCTGAGACCCCGGGCAATTCCATGCGAAAAATTGAGGAAAAAAAGTCACAGGAATCGCAAAAACCTGCATATTCGTAACATTTTTCAACTGGGCCAATGTGTTCAAACCGTCGCACTTGCCGTAAGTTAATGAAAAATAACAATTTGTGGATAAATCCGTTACCGCTATAGCGTATTGCTTGGTTGGTTCGGCTCTGCTACATCCCCGGTGATTTTGATCCCCGACCGTCTGGCCGGGGTTTCTTCACGCCCCCGGGGTAGCTGCCGCACGCGAATTCGGGGCCCAAAATATCGGAAGGGTGGACGTGTCCGAACCAGCTTCGATTTCCACTGGCATCGCCGAGCGCTATGCCACCGCGGTCTTCGAGATCGCAAAAGAGAACAACGACCTTGCAGGTCTGGAATCCGGCATCAATGATCTGGCAGCCGCGCTGGACGACAGTGCAGAGCTGCGCGACCTGATCGCTTCGCCGCTGGTTTCCCGCGCTGAACAGGAAGGCGCGATCACTGCGATCGCAGACAAGATGGGTCTGAACGCCATCCTGCGCAACACGCTGGGTCTGATGGCGCAGAAGCGTCGCCTGTTCGTCGTGCCGCAACTGCTGAAGGTTCTGCGCGACATGCTGGCTGATGAGCGTGGCGAAGTGACCGCGGATGTCGCCTCGGCCAAGGCGCTGACCAAGACGCAAATGGAAAAACTGTCCAAGACGCTGTCTGAGCGCGTGGGCAAGACCGTAACTATCAATGCGACCGTGGATGAAAGCCTCATCGGCGGTCTTGTCGTTAAAGTGGGCTCGAAAATGATCGACAGTTCGATCCGTTCGAAGCTGAACTCCCTACAGAATGCAATGAAAGAGGTCGGATAAATGGGAATCCAAGCTGCAGAGATTTCTGCAATCCTGAAGGACCAGATCAAGAATTTTGGTCAGGAAGCCGAAGTGGCCGAGATCGGTCGCGTGCTGAGCGTCGGTGACGGGATTGCCCGTGTATACGGTCTGGACAATGTGCAAGCCGGTGAGATGGTCGAATTCCCCGGCGGCATCATGGGCATGGCGCTGAACCTGGAAAGCGACAATGTCGGTGTCGTTATCTTCGGTTCCGACCGTGACATCAAAGAAGGTGACACCGTCAAGCGTACCAACTCGATCGTGGACGTTCCGATCGGTGACGAGCTGCTGGGCCGCGTTGTGGACGGTCTGGGCAACCCGCTGGACGGCAAAGGCCCGATCAACGCAACCAAGCGTGGCGTTGCAGACGTAAAAGCGCCCGGCATCATCCCGCGTAAATCGGTTCACGAGCCGATGGCAACCGGCCTGAAATCGGTTGACGCGATGATCCCGATCGGCCGTGGCCAGCGTGAGCTGATCATTGGTGACCGTCAGACCGGCAAAACCGCCGTTGCTCTGGACGCCATCCTGAACCAGAAAACCTACAACGACGCAGCAGGCGACGACGAGTCGAAGAAACTGTACTGCGTTTACGTAGCGATCGGTCAAAAGCGTTCGACCGTTGCGCAGCTGGTGAAGAAACTGGAAGAGTCCGGTGCGATTGAATACTCGATCGTTGTGGCCGCAACCGCTTCGGACCCGGCACCGATGCAGTTCCTGGCACCCTACGCCGCAACTGCGATGGCTGAATACTTCCGCGACAACGGCCGCCATGCGCTGATCATCTATGATGACCTGTCGAAACAGGCTGTGTCTTATCGTCAGATGTCGCTGCTGCTGCGTCGTCCGCCCGGACGTGAAGCCTATCCTGGCGACGTTTTCTACCTCCACTCCCGTCTGCTGGAACGTTCGGCGAAGCTGAACGAAGACTTCGGCGCGGGTTCGCTGACCGCTCTGCCGGTTATCGAAACTCAGGGTGGTGACGTTTCGGCGTTTATTCCAACCAACGTGATCTCGATCACCGACGGCCAGATCTTCCTGGAAACCGAACTGTTCTATCAGGGCATCCGTCCTGCCGTGAACACCGGTCTGTCGGTTTCGCGTGTGGGCTCTTCGGCCCAGACCAACTCGATGAAGTCGGTTGCGGGTCCGGTTAAACTGGAACTGGCTCAGTACCGCGAAATGGCGGCCTTTGCGCAGTTCGGTTCAGACCTCGACGCCGCAACCCAGCAGCTGCTGAACCGTGGTGCGCGTCTGACCGAGCTGATGAAACAGCCGCAGTACTCGCCGCTGACCAACGCTGAAATCGTCTGCGTCATCTTCGCAGGTACCAATGGTTACCTCGACAAGATCGATGTGTCCGACGTTGGCCGTTACGAAGCTGGCCTGCTGGCGCACCTGCGTGGCAAGCACGCGGATCTGCTTCAGTGGATCACGGACGAAGACCCCAAGATCAAGGGTGACGCTTCCGACAAGATCAAGGCTGCGCTGGACGAATACGCCGCAACCTTCGCTTAAGGGAGAGGCGGGCATATGCCAAATCTTAAGGACCTTAAAAACAGGATCGAGTCGGTCAAATCGACCCGCAAGATCACCAAGGCCATGCAGATGGTCGCGGCTGCAAAACTGCGCCGCGCCCAGGAATCTGCCGAAGCCTCGCGCCCCTATGCCGAGCGGTTCAATGCCGTGATGGCAGGGCTGGCGGCTTCGGTCGGGGGCAGCGACAGCGCCCCCAAGCTGCTCCGTGGTACGGGCAGTGACGATGTCCATCTGCTGGTTGTCATGACAGCTGAACGCGGCCTCTGCGGCGGCTTCAACTCGAACATCGCCAAGCTGGCCCGCCAAAAGGCGGAAGAGCTGCGCCTGAAAGGCAAGACGGTCAAGGTTCTGACTGTCGGCAAGAAGGGCCGCGACGCGCTCAAGCGTGATTTTGGCGATCTGTTCGTTGGACATATCGACCTGAGCGAGGTCAAGCGCATTGGGTACAACAACGCGCAAGACATCGCCAAGGACGTCCTGTCTCGCTTTGACGCGGGTGAGTTCGACGTTGCCACGATCTTCTACTCGAAGTTCGTCAACGTCGTGACCCAGATCCCGACGGCGCAGCAGGTCATCCCCGCCTCGTTCGAGGGCGAAGCGGCGGGTGACGACAGCGGTGCCATCTTCGATTACGAGCCCAGCGAAGAAGCCATTCTGGCCGACCTGCTGCCCAAGGGGGTTGCGACTGCGATCTTCTCGGCTCTGCTCGAAAACGGAGCGTCTGAACAGGGTGCACGGATGTCCGCGATGGACAACGCGACACGCAACGCGGGTGAGATGATCGACAAGCTGACGATCCAGTTCAACCGCTCGCGTCAGGCCGTGATCACCAACGAGCTGATTGAAATTATTTCCGGCGCCGAAGCGCTGTAAGAAAACCGGAGACGAAACATGGCGAATGCAAAAGGCAAAGTCACACAGATCATCGGGGCCGTCGTCGACGTGCACTTCGAAGATCAGCTGCCTGAAATTCTGAACGCGCTGGAAACCACCAACAACGGCAAGCGCCTGGTGTTGGAAGTTGCTCAGCACCTGGGTGAAAACACTGTCCGCACCATCGCGATGGACGCGACCGAAGGTCTGGTCCGCGGCGAGGCCGTGACCGACACCGGCGCACCGATCTCGGTTCCGGTCGGCAACGCCACCCTGGGCCGCATCCTGAACGTGGTCGGCGAACCGATCGACGAAAAGGGCCCGGTCGAAGCCACCGAAACCCGCGCCATCCACCAGCCCGCGCCCGAGTTCGACGAACAGTCGACCGAGTCGGAAATTCTGGTGACCGGCATCAAGGTCGTTGACCTGCTGGCCCCCTACGCCAAAGGCGGTAAGATCGGCCTGTTCGGCGGTGCCGGCGTTGGTAAAACCGTTCTGATCATGGAACTGATCAACAACATCGCAAAAGTGCACTCGGGCTTCTCGGTGTTCGCGGGTGTTGGTGAACGGACCCGTGAAGGGAACGACCTGTACCACGAGATGATCGAATCGAACGTGATCAAGCCCGACAACCTGTCGGAAAGCCAAGTGGCCCTGGTGTACGGTCAGATGAACGAGCCTCCGGGTGCGCGTGCACGTGTCGCTCTGACCGGTCTGACCCTGGCGGAACAGTTCCGTGACCAGTCCGGTACCGACGTTCTGTTCTTCGTCGACAACATCTTCCGCTTTACGCAGGCGGGTTCCGAGGTGTCGGCTCTGCTAGGTCGTATTCCTTCGGCCGTGGGCTACCAGCCAACACTGGCCACCGACATGGGCGCCCTGCAGGAACGCATCACCTCGACCAAGTCGGGCTCGATCACATCCGTGCAAGCGATCTACGTGCCCGCGGACGACCTGACCGACCCTGCGCCGGCAACCTCGTTTGCGCACCTCGACGCGACCACCGTTCTCAACCGTGCGATCTCGGAAAAGGGTATCTACCCGGCGGTTGACCCGCTCGACTCGACCTCGCGTCTGCTTGACCCGGCCATCGTTGGTGAAGAGCACTACAAGGTTGCGACCGACGTTCAGCAGATCCTCCAGCGCTACAAGTCGCTACAGGACATCATCGCCATCCTTGGCATGGACGAACTGTCGGAAGAGGACAAACTGACCGTGGCCCGTGCCCGTAAGATCGAACGCTTCCTGTCGCAGCCGTTCGACGTGGCCGAAGTCTTCACCGGTTCGCCCGGCGTTCAGGTTCCTCTGGATGTGACCATCGCGTCGTTCAAGGCCGTTGTGGCCGGCGAATACGATCACCTGCCCGAAGCGGCCTTCCTGATGGTTGGTGGCATCGACGAAGTGATCGCCAAAGCGGAGAAGATGGCCGCAGAAGCCGCCTAAGGAGTATCCCTGATGGCAAACACGATGCAATTCGACCTCGTCAGCCCCGAGCGGAGCCTTGCTTCGCTTCAGGCGAGCGCGGTCCAGATTCCCGGCGCGGACGGGGACATGACGGCGATGCCCGATCATGCCCCCACCATCACCACGCTGCGCCCCGGTCTGCTCAAGGTCGAGGCACCCGAAGGGTCCAGCGAATACCTGGTCACCGGCGGGTTTGCCCAGATCAACGGCGACAGCCTGTCAGTTCTGGCCGAAAAGGCCATCCCGGTGGCGGAAGTAACCCGCGCGCATCTGGACGAGCTGATCGCCGAGGCACGCGCCTCGCACGAGGTGGCGAAGGAAAACGGCGAACAGACCATTGTCGACGATGCAGCCAAGCTGCTGGCCGACATGGAAGCGCTTGGAGCGCATATGAGCCTGTAACGGGCCCACTAGTGAAAAATTTGAGCGGCCTCGCAATTGCGGGGCCGTTTTTTTGTCGTGCTTTTGCCGAAATGCCGGGGTAAGTTGCGGGAATTCAAGAATAATGATGATAAGATGAAAAAGTTTCTAACCCATCCCATTGGAATTGAGCAGGGTGAAAATGTCCTGTTCTCGGAGTTTGCCGAAGGCGGCGATATGTGGACCGGGCAGGGGCCGCGTGAACGCCGCGCAAACATTCGGTTCAAAGAAGCATTTCGGACCCCGCCTATGGTGCAGATCGGGATCTCGCTGTGGGATGTCGACACGTCCTCGGCGCTGCGCGCAGAGGTTCAGGCCGAACATATCACTGCCGAGGGTTTTGACGCAGTATTCCGGACCTGGTCCGACACTCGGATTGCTCGCATCCGGGCAAGCTGGACCGCGATAGGAGAGGTGGCACACCCGGACGACTGGAATATATCCTGATCCGGGTTCGCCATGTTTTCAGGCGTTTGAACGACTGATTGGGTTCAGTCGTCCTGCGCTTCGATCATGTCCACGCGTGTGGCGTGGCGGCCGCCTTCGAATTCGGCATTCAGAAACGCGTCAACGATGTCCAGCGCCAGACCCTCACCGACAACCCGCGCGCCAATCGACAGCATGTTGGCGTTGTTGTGCTGGCGGATCATGCGGGCCGAGAATGCGTCGGAACAAACGCCACAGCGAATGCCGGGCACTTTGTTCGCAGCCATCATGATACCCTGCCCAGTGCCGCAGAGGACGATACCCAAGCTGCAATCGCCCGAGGCAACGGCCTGCGCCGCAGCCTTGCCGTGCTTGGGGTAATGGGTGCTTTCCGGGGTTGTCGGGCCGATATCAACCACGTCCCAACCTTGCTGTGCGATGTGGTTGGCCACGGACTGGCGCAGCTCGATCGCCGCGTGATCGCTGGAAAGAACAATACGTTTATTGGCAGTCATGGAGGTGATTCCACTTGTGTCGCCGATCGCACCCACTGGTCAGATATCCGCGCAATCGGTATTTCAGATATCAGGGGGCGACATGTTTGGCCGCCCCTGTTGCTCAATCCATCTGATACATGGATTCGTAGATCGGGGTCAGCGTCTTGTCTTCGAACAGCGAAGACACACTGGTTCCGTTCCAGATATTCAGGATCGCCTGGGTGAAGATCGGCGCAGTCGGAACGATGCGGATGTTCTTTGCCTTCAAAATCTCTTTGGTCGGCTGGATCGTGTCGGTCAGCACCAGCGACTTCATGACCGAGTTCGTCACCCGCTCGACCGCGGGGCCGCTCATGACACCATGCGTGATGTAGGAGTGAACTTCCTTGGCGCCATTGTCCAACAGGACCTGCGCGGCCTTGCAAAGTGTTCCGGCGGTGTCACACATATCGTCGACGATCAGGCAGATCTTGTCCTTCACATCTCCGATAACGGTCATTTCAGCGACTTCGCCTGCTTTCTCACGCCGCTTGTCAACGATCGACAAAGGGGCATTGATGCGCTTGGCCAGTTCACGCGCGCGCGCCACGCCGCCCACGTCGGGTGAAACCACCATGATCTCATCCAGATTGTCCTTGAACTGGTTTTTGACATCCAGCGCAAAGATCGGCGAGGCGTACAGATTGTCGACGGGCATATCGAAAAACCCCTGAATCTGCGCGGCATGAAGATCCATCGTCAGAATCCGCTCGATCCCTGCGCCGGTCAGCATATTGGCCACCAGCTTGGCGCTGATGGGCGTGCGGGCCTTGGTGCGGCGATCCTGGCGGGCATAGCCGAAATAGGGGATCACGGCCGTGATCCGTTGCGCCGACGAGCGGCGCAGTGCGTCGGCGATGATCAGCAGCTCCATCAGGTTGTCGTTGGCCGGGTTCGAGGTCGGCTGGATAATGAACATATCCTCGCCGCGTACGTTCTCGAACACTTCGACGAAGATCTCGCCATCGTTGAACCGTTCGACGCGTGCATCGACCAATCCCTGGTCGACACCGCGATACAGGCTCATGCGACGGGCGATGGTTTTGGCAAGTGGAAGGTTGGCGTTCCCAGCGATAAGCTTGGGTTCGTGAAGTGTCGGCATCGGCTGAGGTCCCCGGGCAGCAATGGCAATGTGACAGATTCGTGATGTTGACACCGCTTAGCATGGCCTTACCGTCCCGCAAAGGTAACGCAGCGGAGAAAGTGAACATGACCCGGATTGACTACTTTTTTGCGACAATTTCGCCCTACAGCTATCTTGCGGGGAACCGGCTGGAAGAGATTGCGGCGAAACACGACGCAACGATTAACTACAAGCCGCTGGACATCATGGCCCTGTTCGCACGTACCGGGGGCACGCCGCCGAAAGACCGTCATGTATCGCGCATCGAATACCGCGCTCAAGAGTTGCTGCGCCAATCGAAGAATCTGGGGATGGAGTTCAACCTGCAACCGGCGCACTGGCCGACCAACATGGCGCCGTCCTCCTATGCGATCATCGCCGCGATCAAGGATGGTTCGGGCGACGTGGGCAAGTTGTGCCAGTTGATACTGCGCGCCTGCTGGGCCGAAGAAAAGGACGTCGCTCAGGATGATGTGATCCGGGACTGCCTGGCAAATGCCGGGTTTGACCCGGAACTGGCCAACAGCGGTCTGCTGGTCGGGGCCGAAACCTATGCCGCCAATCTGGAAGAAGCCGTGGATCGCGGCGTGTTCGGCGCGCCGTTCTACATCACGCCGGATGGTCAACGCTTCTGGGGGCAGGATCGCCTGGATGATCTGGATCGGCATCTGTCCGAGATCGATGGATGACAGCCCCGACGGCGATGCAATCCGGTTTCGTGAGACGATTGGGTGACGGAGGGCGCAATTTGCTTGCCCTTCATTGCACCATTGCACATTCCGGCGCGTGGTCCGGCCTGGCCAAGGCATTGGATGGCAGCGTGTGTCTTGTTGCACCGGACATGCTGTCTCATGGGCGCAGTCCGGATTGGGACGGTCAAAGCGATTTCTTTGACGCTGTGACAGAGCTGGCGGCGGTCGAATTGACCGAGCCCACGGATCTGGTCGGCCATTCCTTTGGGGCGATCGTTGCGCTCAGACTGGCCATCGAGCACCCGGACCGTATTCGAAGTTTGACCCTGATTGAGCCTGTGTTCTTTGCGGTGGCAAAACAGGACGCGCCCGGTTTCTACGATCAGCACCTGCGAGAGTCCCAGCCGATTGAAGCAGCGTTCCAAGCAGGCGACGAAGCGCTGGCCGCGCGGTTGTTCAACCGGATGTGGAGCTCTGGCATCAGCCCCAAATGGCATGACCTGCCAGAGCGGACGCGCGCCAGCATGGTACGTGGGATTCATGTTGTTCCCGCGTCTTATCCCGTTCTGTACGATGACCGGGAAGGGTTGCTTGACCCCGACAGATGCAAGCGCGTATCGATGCCAACCCTGTTGCTGAGCGGATCAAAGACCCACCCGACGATCCCCGCAATCTGTAAAGGATTGCAGCGTCGTCTGCCGAACGCACGCCATGAAGTCGTTCAAGATGCGGGGCATATGCTGCCCATTTCGCACCCCCTTGAAACCGCCGTGCTGCTTCAGGAGTTCTGGAAAGCTGGCCACGGGGCGGGTGTTACAACAGGCTGAGAAACTGATCGATCTCGGCTGTTCCGATCGACCAGTCGCAGACCAGTCTGCACGCAAGGCTTTCATCGTCATCGTCACCTTCCAGCTCGGCCCCCCAAAGGTGGTAGATTGCCCCGGCCTCATGCAGCTGTTTGTGCTTCGCGCGTGAAAAAGCGGCAAAGACCATATTGGCCTGCGGTTCGTGCAGGAACTCGGCCCCTTTTGCACGCAAGCCATCGGCCAGCCGGGCACAGTTTGCATTGGCCTGACGCGCCAGCTTCAGCCACAGATCATCATCAAGATAGGCCGCCATCTGAGCGGACAGGTAGCGATGCTTGGAAAACAGATGCGCCCCGCGTTTGCGCCGCAGCTCGAATTCCCAGGCCTTGCTCTCGTCAAAGAACACCACGGCCTCGACGCCCATCAGGCCGTTTTTGGTACCACCGAAGCTGACTGCATCCACCCCGGCTTTCCATGTCATGTCAGCCGGAGAGCAATTCAGGGCTACCAGGGCATTGCTGAACCGGGCCCCATCCAGATGGACGGGCAAGCCATATTCCTTTGCGACCCCGCACAGCGCCTGCAACTCCTCCAGCGAATAGACCGATCCGCGCTCGGTGACCTGGGTGATCGACACCGGCCCGCGCTGCGGCCCGTGAACACCACGGGTTTCTTCGCCCAAGATGGACCCGCGCAGCGCGTCCGGCGCCATCTTGTCACCGCCGGGAACAAGGGTCAGCTTGGCCCCGGTGTAAAACTCGGGCGCGTTGCACTCGTCTTCGTGAATATGGGCAACCGGAGAGCAGAAGATCGTTTCCCAAGGGTTGGACAATGTGGCAAGAGCCAGAGAATTTGCCGCTGTCCCCGTCGCCACCAGATAGACGGCCGCCCCCGGAGCTTCAAAGATGCTGCGAATGCGGTCACGCACCTCGTTCATCATCGTGTCGGCGCCATAGGCCATCTGATAGCCCTTATTGGCCTCGGCCAGTTTGGCCATGACCTGCGGGTGAACCGGCCCGGAATTGTCAGATGCGAAATACATCAGCTAGGCTCCTCGATAATGTAGTCTTCCCACTCTTCCATGGGGGTTTCGAACTCGGACACCGTGCGCCCTCGGACCGACACGCCTGCGGCGTGCACGGTTTCCGGCGTACCAGACAACAATGGGTGCCAGTCGTAAAGCGGTTTGCCCTCCCACAGCAGCCGATAGGCGCAGGTTTGCGGCAACCAATAGGCGTGTTCGTCGATATTGTCGGGCGTCATGACGATGCATTCAGGGACGAATTGATGCCGGATGTCGTATTGCGTGCAGCGGCAGCTTTCATCGTCCAGCAGGCGGCAGGCGACGCAGGTCAGGGCAACTTCGCCCGAGTCTTCATCTTCCAGCTTGTTGAGGCAGCACTTGCCGCAGCCGTCACACAGGGCCTCCCACTCGCGCTGGTTCATCTTGCGCAGCGGTTTGCGTTCCCAGAACCGGGCGGGCAGGCCGGTGCGTTCAATCGGATCGGCGCTCATAGGGTGCCAGAATGCCCCGGGCCTGTTCACAATCGGCATTCATCTGCGCGATCAGACCATCCAGCCCGTCAAATGTCATTTCAGGGCGCAGGAATTCGATCAGCCCCACCGACAAGGTCGCCCCGTACAGGTCGCCGGAAAAGTCGAACAGGAAGGTTTCGATATTTGGCACTTCGCCATGGAACATCGGGCGGACCCCAACCGAGGCCGCGCCGTTATAACTGCCCTGATGCGGGCCATCCAGCACGTCGACCAATACGGCGTAGACACCGAACTTGGGCGGGTGGAGCCCTTCGATGGACATGTTCGCGGTTGGGAAACCCAGCTCCCTCCCGCGCTGCTCGCCCCCGATCACCTCGCCTTCGATCCTGTGCCAATGGCCCAGCATCGCGGCGGCATCCTTTGGGCGACCCTCGCTCAACGCGGTTCGGATGGCGGTTGACGAGACCACGTTTTCCGACCGCTGCATCAAAGGGGCGATCGTCACGCCAAATCCCATCTCTTGCCCGAACCGAACCAGATCGTCAGCCGTCCCGCTGCGGCCCTTGCCAAAACAGAAATCGGCCCCGACCACGACATGGGACAGGCCCAGCCCGTCACAAATCACGTTGCGCGCGAATTCATCGGGGGAAAGCCCGGCCAGCGCCGCGTTGAACGGCAGTTCATACAGTTTCTTCACACCCAGTTTCTCAAGCCGATGCGCCCGCGCATTGCCGCGCATCAGGCGGAACGGAGGAGAGTCCGGCGCAAAGTATTCACGCGGATGCGGCTCGAAGGTCATGACCCCCAGTGGCGCATCCGGGGCCGCGTCGCGGGCCAGTTCGATCACCGACTGGTGCCCCACATGAACGCCATCAAAATTCCCGATCGCAACGCTGGCGCCGCGATCTTCTGGCTCGACAAACTGGAAATCCCGGATGATGTGCATAGGCGATTGCGTAGCGTTGCGTTGCGATTTGTTCAAGCGGCAGTTTGAATTCAAGGCACCGGTCCTGGCGAAACACACCAAAACCATTTGCCGGACATGATTGCACACGGGGCATCCCTGGAATGCTGTACAACATTTGGTCAACTGCTTGATCCAAAAAAAATACTGGGTGTAGACTGGGTTTCCGGCCCTCGGACCACGCTGGGCGGCGGACGATGGCCCGGCCAGGTTCAAATGAACCCAGCACAGGAGGCAGACCCATGTATCGATTGCGACTGTTCGCGATTCGCAACGCCCGTGCGTTCGAGTGGATTTACAAATGTGTCGAACGGGGCATGGTCGCGATGGATCCGGTCTTTGCAAAGATCGGCTACAACCGCGTTGAACGCCCCATTGCGCTGGTCGAAAAAGGCGTCAAAAGTCTTTTGTTTGATTGCAAGATGTGCGGACAATGCGTTTTGTCTTCGACGGGTATGTCTTGCCCGATGAACTGCCCCAAGCAACTGCGCAACGGCCCGTGCGGCGGTGTACGTCCCGGTGAGTTCTGCGAGGTGAAGCCCGATATGAAATGCGTCTGGGCTTTGGCCTGGGACGGCGCCAGCCGCATGCAACACGGGGGCAACAAGATAAAAGAGGTTCTTCCGCCCGTGGAACACACGTTGAAGGGATCATCATCCTGGCTGCGGGTCAGCCGCGAGATCGCCGCACGGGAACGCGAGGCCCGGGACGCTGCCCGCGAAACGCTTGCGCAGGCGTTCCCGGAGGCGCGTGAAAACGAACCCTCTGCGGCACCTCTGGCTGCAGAACCCCCCAACGCGGTGAACCGGGAGCTGAAGAAATGAATGATGCCCATCGCAGCGAGGTCGAGCCGATCGGCTATGTGCCTGTTCCCGAAGGCTATGTCTCGCACAGTCGATTGGAAAGAGTTCTGCGTTCGGGTCGCTTTGCGGTGACTGCTGAACTTAACCCGCCAGACAGTGCTGACCCCGAGGATGTGTTTCAGGCGGCACAGCCGCTGGGCGAAGTGGCGGATGCGATCAATGCAACTGATGCGTCTGGTGCCAACTGCCACATGTCTTCGATAGGGATCTGTGCGTTGTTGACCCGCGCAGGGTATTCTCCGGTCTATCAGATTTCCTGCCGAGACCGGAACCGGATCGCCATTCAGGGGGATGTTCTGGGGGCTGCTGCGCTGGGCGTCAGCAACGTGCTGTGCCTGACGGGCGACGGTGTCGGGGTTGGGGATCAACCGGGCGCAAAACCTGTGTTTGACTTTGATTCCCTGACCTTGCTGCGGACGATCCGAACGATGCGCGATCAGGGAAAGTTTCTTTCCGGCCGCAAGATCACGCGCCCCCCTCAACTGTTTTTGGGTGCAGCGGAAAACCCCTGTATACCGCCCTATGACTGGCGCCCGGAACGTCTTGCAAAGAAGGTCGAGGCGGGGGCCGAGTTTATTCAGACCAACTATATCTACGACATTCCGCTCTTTGAAAGGTTCATGGACCGGGTTCGGGATGCCGGTCTGGACGAAAAAGTATTCATCATCGCGGGTGTCGGCCCAATCGCTTCGGCACGCGCGGCACGCTGGATGCGCAGCAATGTGCCCGGAATTCACATCCCGGATCATGTCATCGAGCGGATGGAAAAGGCCGAAAAGCCCGCGGAAGAGGGCAAGAAGATCTGTATCGAACTGATCCAGCAGATCCGGGACATCGCCGGTGTTTCCGGGGTTCACGTGATGGCCTACAGGCGTGAACACGTGGTGTCGGAAATCATTCTGGAATCAGGTGCGCTGAAAGGGCGAAAACGAACCCGTTCTTCCTGACGACCTTGTGTGCATTTGAGTGCCCAAACAATAAAGGCGCCGGTCCGGCGCCTTTTGCGAGACTGTGTTTGCCAGTCAGTCGAACTTGCGCGACGGGGCAAGCACCATCGCTTCGCCGATCAGGACCTTCTTGCCCTCGACCGAACAATGGCAGTCCAGCTTGACGCGGCGCTTGGCAAAATCGATGTCGATCACTTTCACCTCGGCATAGACCATGTCACCCGGACGCACAGGTGCCAGGAACTTCAGTGACTGACCCATGTAAACGGTGCCATGACCCGGCAGTTGTTCACCAATCACGGCCGAGATCAGACCCGCCGTCAGCATTCCGTGGGCAATACGGCCTTCGAAGATCGTATCGCGGGCATAGTCGTCGTCCAGATGCACCGGATTCCGGTCGGTCGAGACCTGCGCGAACATTTCGATATCTTCATCCGTCACCACTTTGCGCAGGTGGCGGGACATGCCCATTTCGATGTCTTCGATACAGATCGTTCCGCGCGGAAGATTGTCCAACATGTTGCCCTCACTCGAAATCGGCCGTGAAAGAAAAAACCATCATTTGGCCAAGGTTGGCAACTTTATTACTTCGCAGTTGCAGAAAATCAAGTCTTTTCTTATTACCTCAAGCGCCCGATCGTGTAGGTTGGATTGATCTTTTCCATTTCAATATAGGCGGTTAGAGATTCGTGGTGCGGATGATGCGACGTTTTTGTTTCTGCCGCGGCCAATCCGCCCGAGATGAACAGAGAATCAATGCCCTCTCCCATGCCGCCCAGAATGTCCGTGTGGGGGCCGTCGCCGATCACCAGAATGTCGCTGTCGGGGATGTCGTGCCCCAGTTCCTGCAACCTGCGGCGGGCCAGATCATAGATCGGGGGATGCGGTTTGCCGAAATACAGGCTCTCGCCGCCCATTTCGGTGTACAGCCTGGCCAAAGCACCGGCGCACCATTCGCGCACCTCGCCGCGGTCCACGACAATATCAGGGTTCGCACAAAGCAGTTTCATCCCCATCTGCTTGGCGTACAGGAAATCCGGCCGGTTCACATCCGGGTCGGCCATCGGGTCGAACGGACCGCAGCAGACAATACCCTCGGCTTCCTTCAGCGGCACACGCTCGATATGGATGGGGTGATCCAACAGTTTCAGCGGTTCGAAAAAGCCCGCATCGCGCTGCCACTCGCCCATGAAGTAAACCTTGTGCCCCACAGCACCCCGGAACATCGCAGATCGCGCGGAATCCCCGCTGGTGGCGATGGTGTCATACGCGTCGGCAGGGACGTTGAATTGCACGAGCTGCTCTGCCACCCCGGCGCGAGGTTTGGGAGAGTTCGTGACCAAGACCACCAGTCCACCCTTGGCGCGATAGGCCTTCAGCGCTTCGACCGCCTCGGGGTAGGCCGTGATGCCGTTGTGAACACAGCCCCAAAGGTCGACGAACAATGCCTTGTAACGGTCCGAGATCTCGGAAAGCGAGGAAACGATCTGGGTCATGGGTGCCTCTGGGTCTGATATCGCGCTGGCGACAGCTATGGCAAAGCTTGGGCCCGAACACCATCCCGCATTCCCGTTTGCGCCAAGGAATGGGTGAATCTGCTACTCGTCTTCGGTAATTTTCGTGACATCCGGGGCCTGCTGAACGTTTTCCGTTCCCAGGATGATCTGGGCCCCGATACGCGGCTGATACCGGATAATGGCCAAGTATCCGGGTCCTAGTTCCTCCTCCAACACCCCGACCAGAGGGGTCTCACGCAGCTTGGGTGGCAGCAAACCGGCAATGGAAGAAACCTTGAACTGCGCTTCGGCCGGCAGATCGACGATCAGCCAAACCTCGGCCCGCTTGCGCTGAGCGTTGACGTCGATGCGGATGATTTCCACGGAAACCGGATCGGCCCATGCACGAATGGACTCGGCCAGTTGCGCCTCGGTCCGCGTTTCCAGATAACGGTTGTAGGTGGACTTCCCAAGCTGCAGGACGACGACGACCAGAAACGCGATCGCGACAAAGACGCTGGCGGTAAAGTTCAGTTTGCGCTTTCCCTTGCTGAAAACCACGGAGCGCGCGGCATAGACAAGATAAACCGCGCAGGCTGACAGAATGATCGCGCCAAGGTTCGTTGCGAAAAGCAGCCCTGCCTCATAGGCCTCGGCGGGTTCGTCAAAATATAAAAGAATGCCCGAGGCCGACAGCGGGGGAACAAGCGAAACACCGATGGCCGCGCCGGGTAGAAGGCTCAATTCGGACTTGTTGATCTGAACATAGGCCCCGGCCACACCGGCAGCGAGCGCGACGATCAGGTCTTCGGTGCCGGGATCGGTGCGCGCCAGGACCTGGTCGGGGATCAAAATGCCACGGGGAACATCTGCGACATAGACCAGAAACCATGCCATCATCACGCAGACAATGGCAGCCAGGAAAACCGTAAGCGCCAGCGTCACCGCGCGTTTCAACCATCCCATGACCATCGCGGCGGCCACCCCGAGGATCGGGGTCATCAGCGGCGCCACAAGCATGGCCGCGATCACGACAGCGCCTGAGTTGCGCAGCAAACCCATGGTGGCAATCACGACCGACAGCGTCAGCAACATTGCAAAACGTCGCCAATACGCCGCCTTGTCGGTACCTTCAAAAAGAAGGATGCTGCGGGTGGTGCTCAGTTTTCGTACGACCATTGCATTTACCTGACCTGGGATAGGCTTTTGACCCCCGGTCAGACTAACAACCGGCAACGCCTCCGCAAATGGCTGTCAGCAAAGAAAAAAGGCGCCCGAATTGGACGCCTTCATATTTGGGTCGCTTGAGGATCAGACCTTCAGGTTCGGAATGATCTGCTTTTTACGGCTCATGATACCGGGCAGAACTACGGCGTCGCCGTCCACGGTTGCGCCAAAGCTTTTCTCGGCCACGGTTTTGACCAGATCATTGGGGACCAGCAGCGTGGCCTCTTCGTTCAGGATATCAACCACGAACAGCAGCACCTGCTCGACGCCGTCTTCCTTGGCAACGGCCACCATCGAGTCCGCCAGGCTGGCCTTGCGGTCCAGAACGACACCGGGGGCGGTGGTTTCCAGAACCGAGACCCGGAATTTGGTGCCGTCGACCTCGTATTCTTTACTGTCCATGCGGATCAACTCGGCGTCCGAAAAGGACGAGACATCCGATTTCGCCGCGAACATGTCTGCCGCATATGCCGAAATGTCCAGCTCGAGCTCGGCCGCCAGACGTTCTGCAACCTCGCGGTCATGCGCCGTGGTGGTGGGTGAGCGGAATTCCAGAGTATCCGACAGAATGCAGGTAAGCGCGGCGCCCTTGATGGCGTCGGGCATCTTGGCCGCATCTTCGCCCATCAGATCAACCATGATGGTGGCGGTGCAGGCCAGGGGGCGCACTGTGATGTCGATCGGGCCTTTGGTTTCCAGGCCACCGACCAGCTTGTGATGGTCGATGATGGCGCGGATGTCCGCGTCGTTGATGTTGGCCGGCAGTTCGGCGGGGTTGTTGGTGTCGACGATAACCACCGGCGTTTCCGCGGGCAGGTCCTCAAGGATCCGCGGCTTGGGCAGGTCCCAGTTTTCCAGCATGAATGTTGCTTCGGTGTTGGGTTCACCCAGCAGTACGGGTTCGGTCTGCTCACCCTTGACCTCGTTCAGGTACCACGACCACAGGATCGGCGAGCCTGTGGAATCTGTGTCGGGGGATTTGTGGCCAAATACTAGCGTCGTCATGTCAGTGTCCTGCGGAATGGAAATTTGCGCGCCTTATAGGGCGGCTAAAGGCCGTTGTCACGCCGCTGAGCACTGTCTGCGACGCTTGGTCTGAAAACCACTGGGTCCGTTCAGAATTCGGCGCGTGTCAGAACGTATCCGGCCTGCTCCAGCTGATTCAGCAGGCCGTAATCATCGCTCAGGTGTCCCGCGCCGACCGCAATCACAACTGTCTGATCCCTGATGTCCAGAATCTGCGCCATCCAGTTGGCATTTCGCTGCACCAGCAATTGCTGCTCGAAATCCTGCCATTCCGCATCGAAGGCTTCGGGGCTCAGGCCCGACTGCTCCAACCCCTGTAAACGGGCAAGCTGTAAGATCTCGGCGTGCTTTTCTTCAAGATACGCGTTGGCCATGGTGGCCAACTGGTCTGCATTGCCCTGCATCGCCCCGGACAGGCGCACAAGCGACTCGACCTGTTTCTCAAGCGGATAACTGTCGAACATGGCCATAAGGTCTTCGACTCGTTCCAGCGAGTGCTGCGGGATACCTTTTTCAACGGCCAGATCGTTCAGGCGGGCGTCCATTCCATAAGTTGAATTCGGGTCCTCGATCATGCAGGGCGGAATGCTCAGCATCATGGTCAGGAACCACGGACGCATCTTCGCAGCCATCCAGCCGGGGATGCCGCGCTGGGCCAGGGCTGCGGACAGCGCATCCCATTCGTCTTCCTCCATCAGATCGATCAACGTAGGGCCCGAGGTAATCATTACCGCACTCAGGTCGTTGGCCATGGTCTTTTCGAAGGCGTCCATGTCGTGCTGAGTGACTTCGAAATAAAAGGCGTCCGCTTTGCTGAGTTCGGGCGACAGGCGGTCAATCACGTCTTCCATGCGCGGATCGTAACTGTGCAACGTGCCGATGATGTGCAAAACCGTGTCGCCCTTGCGTGCAATCCAGTGATTGCCTTCGGGATAAGCGATCTGGGCCACTGCACTTTGCAATTTTGTCCGGGTTTCCTCGGGCAGTTGTGGCCGCAGGTCCACCCCCTCGCACGCGGCCTGAGCCGAGATCGGAAACAGAAGGAACGCAAGAAACGTGAGCAAACGCATGGGGCCAGCCTGAATGGTGTCAAGAAGTTGAACCCAGACTTAGCCACGCCACCTGCCGATGTTCAAGCCGCCCGTCTGGTATTCCCTGGCAATCTGCGTAGCATGGCCACATGAACCGCGAGCAGGATCTCTATCCCCCGGTCAAGGCGCTGCTGGAGCGTCAGGGATACACCGTCAAGGGTGAAGTCGGCGCAGCCGACATCGTGGCGGTGCGCGATGGGGATGCGCCGGTGATCGTCGAACTGAAACTGCGGTTCACGCTGTCCCTGTTTCATCAGGCGATCACCCGGCTGAAACTCACCGATCTGGTCTATGTTGCCGTCTGCAAACCCACCGGCCGAACGGCCCGGCGGGCGCTGAAAGATAATCTGGCACTGTGTCGTAGGCTCGGCCTGGGCCTGATCACCGTGCGGGCTGATGGTACGGTCGAGGTTCAGTGCGATCCCGGCCCCTACGCGCCCCGAAAGAACAAAGCCAGGGCCGCACGGTTGCTGCGCGAATTCGACCGGCTGCAAGGCGACCCGAACGCCGGGGGCGCGACGCGCCATGGTATCGTGACGGCGTATCGGCAGGATGCGCTGAAATGTGCGGCCTATCTGGCCGAGAATGGCCCGTCAAAGGGGGCGGACGTCGCCAGATCGGTCGCGGTCCCGGTCGCCACCCGGCTTATGCGGGAAAACCACTACGGGTGGTTCGAGAAGGTTGAAAAAGGCATCTATGGGCTTACGTCAGAGGGCGCAGAAGGGTTGAAGCATTGGGCCTATAGCTGGGAACAGGCTGACTGATCCATTTTGCAAAAAAATCTCTCACAAATTGTTGACTCGGACTTTTAGACTCCCTAGCTATGCGTCGTTATCACTCACACACCCCGAGTGCTAACGCCTCGTCGAAAGGCGGGGGGAGGATAGATAAACTTTGAGCCCAAGGAGCTACAAAGATGGCATTGAAACCGCTTCATGACCGTGTGCTGGTTCGCCGCGTAGAGAGCGAAGAGAAAACCGCAGGCGGCCTGATCATTCCTGACAGCGCAAAAGAAAAGCCAAGCGAAGGCGAAGTCGTCGCAACCGGCGAAGGTGCGCGCAAGGACAGCGGCGAACTGATCGCAATGGCTGTCAAGGCTGGCGACAAGATCCTGTTCGGCAAATGGTCGGGCACCGAGGTTCAGGTCAACGGCGAAGAGCTGCTGATGATGAAAGAAAGCGACATCATGGGGATCATCGAGTAAGCGCGCGCTTTCTCTGATCTTCATTTCAAATCAATTTCTCAAGGAGAAACGACATGGCTGCAAAGGACGTCAAATTCGACACCGATGCCCGCAACCGTATGCTGAAGGGTGTGAACATCCTGGCCGACGCGGTTAAAGTGACCCTGGGCCCCAAAGGCCGCAACGTGGTTCTGGACAAATCCTTCGGCGCGCCGCGCATCACCAAAGACGGTGTTTCGGTTGCCAAGGAAATCGAACTGGAAGACAAGTTCGAAAACATGGGCGCGCAGATGGTGAAAGAAGTCGCCAGCCGCACCAATGACGAAGCCGGCGACGGCACCACCACGGCAACCGTTCTGGCACAGGCGATCGTAAAAGAAGGCCTGAAGCAGGTTGCAGCTGGCCTGAACCCGATGGACCTGAAGCGCGGCATCGACCTGGCAACTGCCAAGGTTGTTGAAGGCATTAAAGCTGCGTCGCGCGAAGTCAAAGACTCGGCAGAAGTCGCTCAGGTTGGCACAATCTCGGCCAACGGCGAAGCGGAAATTGGCCAGCAGATCGCAGACGCGATGCAGAAGGTTGGCAACGAAGGCGTTATCACCGTCGAAGAAAACAAAGGTCTGGAAACCGAGACCGACGTTGTCGAAGGTATGCAGTTCGACCGCGGCTACCTGTCGCCTTACTTCGTCACCAACGCAGACAAGATGATCGCAGAGCTCGACGACTGCATGATCCTGCTGCACGAAAAGAAACTGTCCTCGTTGCAGCCGATGGTTCCGCTGCTGGAGCAAGTGATCCAGTCGCAGAAACCGCTGCTGATCATCGCCGAGGATGTTGAAGGCGAAGCGCTGGCAACTCTGGTTGTCAACAAACTGCGCGGCGGCCTGAAAATTGCTGCCGTCAAAGCACCAGGCTTCGGCGATCGCCGCAAGGCCATGTTGCAGGACATCGCAATCCTGACCGGCGGTCAGGTCATCAGCGAAGATCTGGGCATGAAGCTCGAGTCCGTCACCATGGACATGCTGGGCACCGCCAAGAAAATCGAAATCACCAAGGACGAAACCACCATCGTCGACGGTGCTGGCGAGAAGGCCGAGATCGAAGCACGTGTTGCCCAGATCCGCACTCAGATCGAAGAAACCTCGTCGGACTACGACCGTGAGAAGCTGCAAGAGCGCGTTGCCAAACTGGCAGGCGGTGTTGCTGTTATCCGCGTCGGCGGCATGACCGAAGTTGAAGTGAAAGAGCGTAAAGACCGTGTGGACGATGCTCTGAACGCAACACGCGCTGCCGTTCAGGAAGGCGTTGTTGTGGGCGGTGGTGTTGCTCTGGTCCAGGCCGGTAAAGCACTGGAAGCTCTGAAAGGTGCAAACGCCGATCAGGACGCAGGTATCAACATCGTTCGCAAGGCAATCGAAGCGCCGCTGCGTCAGATCGCCGAGAACGCAGGTGTCGACGGCGCGGTTGTAGCCGGCAAGGTCCGCGAATCGTCGGACGCAGCATTCGGCTTCAACGCGCAGACCGAAGAATATGGCGACATGTTCTCGTTCGGTGTGATTGACCCGGCCAAAGTGGTTCGGACTGCTCTGGAAGACGCTGCATCGGTTGCTGGCCTGCTGGTCACCACCGAAGCAATGGTTGCCGACAAGCCGGCCAAGGAAGGCGCGGCGCCTGCCGGCGGCATGCCCGACATGGGCGGTATGGGCGGCATGATGTAAGCACGTCGAATTCGCCCCGGCGAATTCTGACGACCCGACAGGCGCTTGGCGATATCGCCAAGCTGCCGATAGGGAAGCCGTATAGCTTAAGAACGGGGTCGCCTTCGGGCGGCCCCGTTTTGTGTTGACAGTTCTGTTTTCAAGGCGTGTTTAGACGCTGCTTTGTCCGGCGCCGGATGTCTGTTCCCACAACCTTCGCGAAAGTGAGTGTGCAAATCCCGCCCAAACGGCTATGCGGATGGCATGAGATTGTTTTTGCTCACCGCCCTGACCATGTGTGCCTTTGCGGCGAACTCCATTCTGAACCGGTTGGCCATCGACAGCGGAGCCAGCGATCCGACCGGATTTGCCATCGTTCGGGTTTTGGCGGGGGCCGTGGTCCTGGCCGCTCTTGTGTTGGCACGCGGAGGGCGCCTTCCGCTGCGCAATCGAAGGCGGATCATTGGCGCGGGGTCGTTGACGCTCTACATGATCGGATTTTCAATCGCCTACCTGACGCTGGATGCAGGCTTGGGCGCATTGATTCTGTTCGGCGTGGTGCAAATTACGATGTTTTCTGTCGGCGCATTGACGGGTGCTACTCCGACCGCACGGCAGGTGGCAGGGGCAGGGGTCGCGCTTGCTGGTCTTGCCTATGTGCTGTGGCCGACTGGAGCCGTTCAGGTCGACTTGGCTGGCGCGGCTCTGATGGCCGCCGCCGGTATTGGTTGGGCCCTTTACTCGATAGCGGGCCGTTCTGAAACAAACCCGCTGGAGGGAACGGCCGCCAATTTCATCGTCGCATTGCCGTTGACTGCCCTGGCGATGCTTGCCGGCGGCAGCGTCTGGCAGATGAGCGGGGCGGGATATCTGCTGGCCGTCCTGTCCGGCGCGGTAACATCCGGGCTTGGCTATGCTTTGTGGTATCGTGTTTTGCCTCAATTGGCCCCGTCCGTGGCGGCTGTCGTTCAACTCAGCGTGCCGGTGATCGCAATTCTCGGCGGTGTCGTCTTTCTGGGCGAGATTGCCGGAGCACGGCTGATCATCGGCGCCACGCTTGTTTTGGGCGGTATCGCGCTGGCCGTGCTGCGACGTCATCGGGGCTAGGGCTTTTATCAAAGGCTGATAGGCTTTATCTGGCGGTTATGAAACTTTTGATTGCCTTGCTCTTCTGCCTCGTTCCTGCCGCAGCCAGTGCGAAATGTGTGATTCTTCTGCACGGCCTTGCGCGCACCGAGGCCTCGTTTACCGTGATGGAGCAGCTGTTCAAGGCGCATGACTATACCGTAGTGCGCCACGGGTATCCATCGACCGAAATCGGTATTCCGGAACTGGCAAGGCAAACCATACCGGACGCGCTTGCGGCATGTGGCGATGACAAAGCCAATGTCGTTGCGCATTCCATGGGCGGTATCCTGTTGCGCTATTGGCTCAAGGACCATCGGCCCGAAAACCTGGGTCGTGTCGTCATGCTCGGCCCGCCCAATCAGGGCAGCCAGTTGGTCGATGAGCTGAGCGCATGGGAAGTGTTCGGGTATCTGAACGGCCCGGCGGGCCTGCAATTGGGCACAGGTCCCGAAGGCATTCCGCGCCGCCTGCCGCCGGTGGATTTTGAACTGGGGGTGATCGCGGGTGAGAATTCGCTCAACCCGCTGTTTTCATCGCTGATCGACGGGCCGGATGACGGTAAGGTTTCGGTTGAAACCACCAAGGTCGAAGGGACGAAGGATCATCTTGTTCTTCCGGTGACCCACACGTTCATGATGAACAACCCGCGGGTTATGGCACAGGCGCTGCATTTCATCGAATTTGGCCAATTCGATCGGCAGATCACCTGGTTGGACGGCGTGATGGAGATAATCGACGAGATCTGCATCGGGCAGGATTGCTCGGAACCTGACTCGGAGCCCACACAATGACTTTTCTGGATCTGACGTTGACCGGCGCAGAGGTTCTGTTGCCGGAGGATGGTCTGTCGCGCTGCGATCTCTCGATGGCGGAGGGCGTTATTCAGCAAGATCGGACCGGGCGCAGAGTTGACCTGACCGGTTATCTTGTCCTGCCCGGTATCGTCGATCTGCACGGGGACGGGTTCGAACGCCACATCGCCCCGCGCCGGGGCGCAATGAAGCAAATGAACGAAGGTATTCTGGCAGCCGACGCCGAACTGGCCGCCAATGGCATCACCACCGCGGTGCTGGCGCAGTTCTACAGCTGGGAAGGTGGCGTGCGCGGCCCCGAGTTTGCCGCGCAGGTATTTCGGGCCATCGCTGCGGTCAAGAACAGCACCGTCACGGATCTGATCCCGCAATTGCGGTTCGAGACCAACATGCTGGAGGACTACGAAGGTCTGGCCCATCGTATCGCCGAATGGCAGGTGCCCTATGTGGTGTTCAATGATCACCTGCCGCATGATCGTTTGGCGCAGGGCAAAAAGCCGCCGCGCCTGACCGGGCAGGCGTTGAAGGCCGGACGCAATCCGGATGCGCATTTTGAGATGCTGCTCAATATGCATGCCCGCAGGAACGAGGTTCCCGCTGCCGTCGAAGCACTCAGCGCCGAACTTGTCTCAATGAGGGTGCGTTTGGGCAGCCATGATGACGCGACCGCCGAGACTAGGGCATGGTGGCGCGACCGGGGCGTGCGCATTGCCGAATTCCCAGAAACGCTTGAAGCCGCCGAAGCCGCGCGTTCTGCCGGGGATCACGTTATCCTCGGCTCTCCCAACGTTGTGCGGGGGGGATCACACAAGGGGAACGCAAGCGCCGTCGAACTGATCGCCATGGGGCTCTGTGATGCGTTGGCCTCGGATTATCACTATCCCAGCCCGCGCCGCGCGGCGCTGATGCTGGCCAAAACCGGTCTGCTGGATCTGGCCGGTGCCTGGGCGCTGGTCTCGTCCGGCCCCGCGCGGGTGCTGGACATGCAGGACAGGGGCACGCTCGTGCCGGGAAAACGCGCGGATCTGGTCATCCTGGATGCGGACACCCATCGCGTTGCAGCCACCCTGGCCGGTGGGCGCGTCAGTTACATGTCAGGCGACATCGCCGCCCGGTTTCTGGGTTAGGCCCCGCAAAACCTTCACCTTTTCCCAAATACTCTCGCCGAAGGCGTCGCGCGCAGGCGCGATAGCCTCAACGTTTGATGCGGTTGAAGTGCCCCATCTTGCGCCCGGCCTTTACCTCGGCCTTGCCATAGAGATGCAGCGCCACATCCCGCTCGCGCGCCAGCTCAGGCACGCGGTCCATGTCGTCGCCGATCAGGTTCTCCATCACCACGTCCGAATGGCGCTGCCCGTCCCCCAAAGGCCAGCCCGCCACCGCGCGGATGTGCTGTTCGAACTGATCGACAGCACAGCCGTTCTGCGTCCAGTGGCCCGAGTTATGCACGCGCGGAGCGATCTCGTTCACGATCAGTCCGCCGGGTGTCACGAACAGCTCAACGCCCATCACGCCGACATATTCGAGAGCGTTCAGAATATTGGCCGCCAGCAGGATGGCATCGGTGCGCTGGGCGGGGGACAGGCGGGCAGGGATGGTGGTGGTGTGCAGGATACCGTCGCGATGCACATTCTCACCCGGATCGAAACAGGCGACCTGACCGTCCAGACCGCGGGCCGCGATGATCGACACCTCGTGCGAGAAATCCACGAACCCTTCCAGAATGGCCGGTGCCCCGGCCATATCGGCCAGAGCGGCCTCGGCATCCTCAGGCTTGCGTAGCCGGGCCTGCCCCTTGCCGTCATAGCCAAAGCGACGGGTTTTCAGGATGGCGGGTGTCCCGATCTGTTCGATCGCCGCATTCAGGCTGTTCAGGTCGGCGATATCCGCAAACGGGGCCGTCTTCAGGCCCAGCTCTTGCAGAAATGTCTTCTCGGTCAACCTGTCCTGGCTGACCCGCAAGGCCTCGCGCCCGGGGCGGATCGGGCGGTGCGCTTCCAGAATGTCCAGCGCTTCGGTCGGGATGTTCTCGAACTCGTAAGTGATGACATCGACCGCATCGGCAAAGGCTTTCAGCGCGTCTGCATCGTCATAGGCCGCAGTGGTGACGCGATCCGCAACCTGCCCCGCAGGTGGGTTCGCACCCGGCTCATAGATATGGCTGACAAAACCCAGCCTGGCGGCTGCCACGGACAGCATCCGGCCCAGCTGACCACCCCCCAGAATCCCGATCACTGCACCTTGGGCGAGCATTTCCGCCATCTTCAACTCTCCAAACGTTTGCCAATTGCCCCAAGCGCGGAACGCAGCGCCTTGTGCGCGCCCCCGTCTTTCAGGGCGTCCGTCATTTGCAGGCTCAGCGTGCCCTCCGTCGCCAGCGCGTCACGCTCCTGCGCCAACCGCCCGAAAGTGCCTTTTTCCATCGAGGCCAGAAAACCCGCCATCAACTGCGTTGTATAGAACTCGGCCCCGTCCGCATCACCGGTTGCGTCACCCAGCCATTCGGCACCCGTTGCCATCAGGTCCAGAATGCCGGGAACCATGGCACAAATGGCGAAATGCGCGTTCAGCGCGGCTTCATCCGCAACCTTGATCACCGGGTTCTCGGGCTCGAACAGTTCCGCTAGCAGGCGATCATTGCCAAAGGCGGCCATCGGGCAGCCGCCGGTTTCCAGAAAACCCAGCGGGATGGTCTGCACGAAATCCGACGCCGGGGCGCAAAGCGCGGCCAGATGCTCGGCCGAAACCGCCGCCATGACCGACACGATCTGCTGATCGGCGCGGAATGTCAGCGGGTCCAGAGCCTCGGCCGCGATATGCGGGCGCAGGCACAGGAACACGATGTCCGAGGTGTCAATCACGGCCTGAGGCGCAGCGACGGTCACGCCCAGTTCGGCCTTCAAGGCGGCTGAAACCTTGGCGTTGCGCTCGGTCACGCTGATCTGGTGCCCCTTGGCGGCCATCAGCCGCGCAATCGGCGCGGCGATATGGCCGGTGCCGATAAAGCCGATCCGGCTCATCCCTGCGGTTCCTGGGGGATCGAGGCTGACAACGCGTCACGCCATCTGTCCAGCCGTTCGGCCAAAGCATCATCCTGCAATGCAAGAATACCCGCCGCCATCAGGCCGGCATTGGCCCCGCCGGCGGACCCGATCGCCATGGTCGCCACCGGAAATCCCTTGGGCATCTGCACGATGGAATACAGCGAATCCACGCCCGACAAGGCACGGGTCTGCACCGGGACGCCAATCACAGGCACCCGCGTTTTCGACGCCATCATGCCCGGAAGATGCGCAGCCCCACCTGCACCTGCAATGATCACCTGCAACCCACGCGAAACAGCGGTTTTGCCATAGTCCCAAAGCCGGTCCGGCGTGCGGTGAGCCGATACGATGCGTGCTTCGTAGGCGACGCCCAGTTCGTCCAGAATATCCGCGGCCTCCTTCATCGTGGGCCAGTCCGACTGGCTGCCCATGATGATCCCTACTTTCACATCGCTCATCCGCATACGTCCCCGCGCTCAGAAAGAGCGCGCACTATAGCCAAATCCGGTTGGCTGGCAATGCGGTACAGGGCGTTCAGGCGATGATATCGGGCGTCAGGCGGTCTTCGATCAGGCGGATGATGTCTTTCAGGCGCAGTTTCTCTTTTTTCAGGCGCCGCAAGGTCAGTTGGTCGGCCGTTCCCTTGTCATGCAATGCCTGAATCGCCTCGTCCAGATCGCGGTGCTGTCGGCGGAAGACCTCAAGCTCAACACGCAATACTTCATCTGTTTTCATCGAAAGATCGGTAGGCGCGTTCATTGGCGACTCGAGTTGGTTGTGGTGCTTGGCCAACAAGATAGTGTGTCAGACGTTATCGCGCCAGACCTTGTGGACATCCTGGTTTCTTCCCATATTCTATTGCAGGCGGTTGCCAGAACGGGGCCGCACACCACGTCGCTTTTACAAAGAAGGACGAAAATACGTGTCGAAACTTACTCTTGGCTCATACCCGCATCTTTTGGGGTTCGAGCAGTTGGAACGCCTTCTGGAACGGTCTGCAAAGGCCGGAAATGAAGGATACCCGCCCTATAACATCGAACAGACCTCGGATTTTTCCTATCGCATCACTCTTGCGGTGGCCGGGTTTGCCGAGGAGGATTTGTCAATCACGATCGAGGATCGCCAGTTGGTGATCCGGGGCCGTCAGCGCGACGACAGCGAGGGGCGCATCTTCCTGCATCGCGGCATTGCGGCGCGTCAGTTCCAGCGCATGTTCGTGCTGGCCGATGGCGTCGAAGTGGGCGAGGCGATCATGGAAAACGGTCTGCTGCATGTGGATCTGACCCGCGCCGTGCCGGAAACAGTGGTTCAGACGATCAACATACGGAAGGGGTAAGAGCAATGAATACACCGATTGAAATCAACGCCCAGGGCAACCGTATTGTCTATGTCAAAACGGTTGAAGTATCTGAATTGCCTCGGGAAGTTCGTGAACAGGCCGGCGATCTGGATCAGCTTTACGCCGTCCACGATTCCGACGGGCAGCAACTGGCGCTGGTCGCTGACCGCAAGCTGGCCTTTGTGCTGGCGCGCGAACATGACCTGTCTCCGGTGGCGGTTCACTAGGCGGCCTGAAACACTGCTGAAAAAACGTGACATTTTCCGCCTATGCAGTGATCGTGCCACAGATGCTAAAGCGGGAGTGGCTTCATGGGCTGGTTTGACTTTGACTGGGTGGACGCCTTCAGTGATCGCGCCTTCGGTGGCAACGGATGTGCCGTCGTCCATGAAGGTGCGCGCCTGACGCAAGAGGTCTGCATGGCCTATGTGCGCGAAACCTCTCTGGTCGAATGCACCTTTACCGGGCCGTCCGACGTGGCCGACATCCGCGTCCGCTACTTTCTGGCCAGCCGCGAAATTCCCTTTGCGGGGCATCCGACTATCGCCACCGTCGCGGCGATGCGATCCCACGGTATGATCTCGGGCGATGGTCTGACGCTGGAAACCGGTGCCGGCCTGGTGTCGATCCGGTTGCAGGGGGATCAGATCGAAATGACTCAGGTCGCACCGCAATTCGGTACGCGCGTTCCCGCGGAACTGGTGGCGGCAGCGGTCAGTCTGCCAACGGGAGCCATCATTTCTCCGCCTCAAATGGTTTCGACCGGCTTGCCGTTCTGCATCACTGTTCTGCGGGATCATGCGGCCTTGCGGGCCGCTCAACTGGTTGAAGGCCCGTTGCGCAAAGTGGCTGAAACTGCTGGGTATTCCGGCTCGGACATGGCCGAGCCGTTTCTTGTCACGCTGCAAGGGGCAACCGATGAGGGGGATACGTTTTCGCGCCTTCTCATGGCACCGCCCAGCCCGCCCGAAGATCCGTTTACCGGGTCTGCCACCGGTGCGATGGCCGCCTATTTGTGGAAACATGGCTTGATGCAAAAGGAAAGCTTCATCGCCCAGCAGGGTCACGATATGGGCCGCCCCGGGAAGGCCATCGTCACGCGTGTCGGCCCGCCTGATGCGATGACGGGCATCAGGGTTTCTGGTCAAGGGCATATCCTGATGCGCGGGCAGGTCGACCTGCCGGAAACGCCGACACACTAGGCGGGCGTTGACCAAGGGCTGACCCGCGAAACCCTGGCCGGATGCGACGGGCTACATCCAGGCCAACCGCAGAATCGGGGCCGTACTTGGTTCGATCCCATGTCGTTTGCACAACCTGTCCAGATATGACCCTGAAACCGGCAGCCCGCCCATCCGGTTGGCCATCAGTTTCTTTTGGTGGCCGTAGATGTGTACCGAATGCACGGTTTCGGTTTCGATTTCGTTCGTCGCGATGCGCGGATCGTGTAGCTTCCACAATTCCTCCTGCGCCAGCGGATAAAAGGTTTCAGCAGTCATGGCATGGCGGTCCTCTGCCGTCTGGCGCAGGAAATGGCCAAAGGCTTTGGGCCCCGAACTGGCCCAGGGCAGGGCTTCGATGCCCCAGCGTTCCCCTCTTGCGGTTCGTTCCCGATTGTGGCGCTGCAATCTGCGTCCACGCCAGGGTTGGGACGGGTTAGACGACATGACAAATTTCAGCATCTGTTCCAGGGTCGCCGATCTTGTGGGCAGGCGCAGCACACCCGTCGGGAAGTCGCCCCGCCTGGAGCGACCGAACACGAAATCCGTCGAAAAGTCGAACGCCCGTACGCAATAGGCATCCAGATCGACCCAGATCACCTCGCTTTGCCGCATCAAGTGCAGCCGGAAAATATCCGAGAAGACGGCAACGCCCTGCCTATCTTCGGCATCGACCACAAAAGGTGGCGGCCAGAAAACGTCGCTGGCAGGGCGGGTTTCGACACCTGCCGGAATGCCTTTTACCTCGTGCGCGACATAAAGGACGAAGCGGTGGCCATGATCCAGAAAGGACTGAAGGCAGAGTTGCTCCAACCAACTCAGATCGGATCCAAACCAGAAACTGGCAATGGTCGGAGACTTGTTCGTCATCTCAGTTTCACACCCGCCTTGAGGTCCTGAAAAGCATCAGGACCAGCGGCAATTGTCAATTGGCGACCAAAAAAGGAACGGCCCCCGGAATGACCGGGGACCGCCAAACAAGGTCAGATGAGACCGTTATCCGTTTGCTGCGATCAGGCCCATGCTTTCCAGTTTCAGCAGCACCTGATGGGCGCAGTTGTCGACCTCGACATTTTCGGTCTCGACCCGCAGCTCGGGGTTCTCCGGAACATCGTAAGGGTCCGAGATGCCGGTGAACTCTTTGATCTTGCCCTCGCGCGCCAGCTTGTACAGACCCTTGCGGTCGCGGCGTTCGCATTCCTCGATGCTGGTGGCCACATGCACCTCGCAGAAGGCACCGAACTGTTCGATCTCTTCCCGCACGGCACGGCGCGTGGTGGCATAGGGCGCGATCGGGGCGCAGATGGCGATGCCGCCGTTCTTGGTGATCTCGGACGCCACATATCCGATGCGGCGGATGTTCAGGTCGCGGTGTTCCTTCGAGAAGCCCAGTTCCGAGCTGAGATTCTTGCGCACGATGTCGCCATCCAGCAGCGTCACCGGGCGGTCGCCCATCTCCATCAGCTTGACCATCAGCGCGTTTGCGATGGTCGACTTGCCCGAGCCCGAAAAGCCGGTGAAGAACACGGTGAAACCCTGTTTGGAGCGCGGCGGGAAGCGGCGGCGCAGTTCCTCGACCACTTCGGGGAACGAGAACCACTCGGGGATTTCCAGCCCTTCACGCAGGCGGCGGCGCAGTTCGGTGCCCGAGATGTTCAGGATCGTGACGTTGTCCTTGTCGAGAATCTCGTCATTCGGTTCGTACTGGGCGCGTTCCTGCACATAGACCATGTGCTTGAAGTCTACCATTTCAACGCCGATTTCGTCCTGGAACTGTCGGAACAGATCCTGCGCGTCATAGGGGCCGTAGAAATCCTCACCTTTGCTGTTCTTGCCGGGGCCCGCGTGGTCGCGGCCGACGATGAAGTGGGTGCAGCCGTGGTTGGCGCGGATCAGCCCGTGCCAGACGGCTTCGCGCGGGCCAGCCATGCGCATGGCCAGGTTCAACAAGCTCATAGAGGTGGTCGAAGCGGGGTACTTGTCCAGCACCGCCTCGTAACAGCGCACGCGGGTGAAATGATCGACGTCGCCCGGTTTGGTCATGCCCACGACCGGGTGGATCAGCAGGTTGGCCTGTGCCTCTTTGGCGGCGCGGAAGGTCAGCTCCTGATGCGCGCGGTGCAGCGGGTTGCGGGTCTGGAAGGCCACGATGCGGCGCCAGCCCAGCTTGCGGAAATAGGCGCGCAATTCGTTCGGGGTGTCGCGGCGCCCACGAAAATCGTAGTGCACGGGTTGTTGGATTCCGACCACCGGTCCGCCCAGATAGACCTTGCCGGCCACGTTGTGCAGATAGTTCACTGCCGGGTGGGCATCGTCATCGGCGCCAAAGACCTTCTCGGCCTCGCGGGACTTGTCCGGAGTCCAGCGGTCGGTCACGGTCATGGTGCCCAAGATCACGCCTTCCTGATCACGCAGAGCGATATCCTGCCCAAGTTCGATCAGATCCGCGAAGTCTTCGCTGACATCCAATGTGATGGGCATTGGCCAAAGCGTTCCATCGGCCAGGCGCATATTCTCGACCACATTGTCGTAATCCGCTTCGCTCAGAAATCCCTTGAGCGGGTTGAACCCGCCATTCATCAGCAGTTCCAGGTCGCAGATCTGACGCGGGCTCAGATCCCAGCTGGTCAGGTCGGCCGCTTCCACCTTCAGCTTCTGCGCCGAATCGTATGACACATACAGTTCGGGGATCGGGGCCAGATTGCTTAACATCGTCATTGGAATTCTCTTGTCGCAGTGTTGATTTGCCAGTGGATATCAGGCGGTTTCGAGGCGTTTGCACCGACTGACAGGCGAAGTCCACAGGCGCGAATGTAACAAAGGAGGATATGCGCCGAATATTTTTGAATTGGAAGGAATTTCTAATTCACAAGTCAAATCGATGATCTGATCCTAACGATCAGAGGTTATTGCTTCATGCAGAGAATTCCTGTTCCTGTTTTGTGGCGTTCTGCTCAAGTGTGGATGCACGGGTGACGGGCAGGGCGGGAATCGGTTCAGACACGCCGCGCAGCTGGAACAATCTGATATCGCCCTGGGGCACGACGACACCGGCGGCCTCCAGCAACTCTTGCGAGACCAGCAGTTCGACCTTCAGCGCCTTGGTTTCGCTTTCCAGACGACTGGCGACATTGACGGCGTCGCCGATTATGGTTTTTGACGCATGGCCCGCGGCGCCGATCTCACCCACCACCAGATCCCCAAGATGCAGACCCATCCCGATGCGAATGCCGGGGCTGCCTTCGGCCTCGAGCTGTGCGTTGAATTCATCAAGGGCGTGACTGATGTCGATGGCGGCTTGCAACCCGGCACGGGCGGACGCCGCCGCATTCGGCTTTTCAAAAACGGCAAGCAGCCCGTCTCCCATATATTTGTCCACGACACCGCCTTCCTTGGTGATGGCAGGCACGACCGCATCGAAAAACCGGTTCAGCAGGAACACGATGTCATAAGGCAATTGGCCGGTCGTACGCGCAGTAAAGCTGCGCATGTCCAGAAACAAAACAGCCAACTGACGTTCCTGACCCTGGCTGGCATGTCCGCGTATTCGCCCACCATCTGGCCTGAAAACCCGAAAAACGGTGGTGGGTTCCGTAGGGCGTATCTGGCAGGCCAGTCGCGTCTGCGGCGAGGCGCCCACAGCTGCAAGGCTGCGTGCTTCGACGTCGCCGGGCGGGGGCAGGGCGTCGTTGCCATCCTCTACGATGACTCGGCATGTGGTGCAGCGCCCCTTTCCACCGCACAGGGCGGCGTGCGGCACGCCGTTCACCTGCGAAATCTCAAGCAAAGTCATGCCTTTTTCCGCGACCACCTCGGGCCCTTTGGCGTAATTCACGCGCACCGAATGCCTGCGCCGCCACAGTTTGCGCCCGATGTAAACCAGACCCGTCGCCCCCAGAGACAGCCAGAAGATCAAAAGGCCATAGTCTTTTACACTGAACAGGGTCTGGAAGGTCTCGGGCGATGGCCAATTGTAGTGCTCGATATATTGCTCGCGCAGGAATTCATCAGCAAAGTCGGCCCATATGCGTCGACCTTCGGTCAGCAATCCGGCCAACGCGAATAATGGCACGAAAACCGCAACGCCGATCAGATAGGGCACGACCTGCGACCACCACCGGGTCAGCCGCAACCACATATGCAAACCGATGCAGCCGTGTATCCAAACAATCAGCAGCAAGGCGCTTTGCATCCATACGGCGATACTGGGCCACATCAGGATGATGATATATCCCATCTCGTCATTGACGTCATAGACTTCGTGCGCGACCCGCGTCTGAACGATGTGCGAGATCAGTTGCAGCGGAATCAGCAAACCCAGAACGACCTGCAACGCCGTGCTGAATGGCATGCGCAGGGTTCTGCGTTGCGCGATCGATGTCAGGGCCAGACCTGCATGCGTGAACAGGGCAGCATAGAAAAGCACGCTCATGACATCGTGGCGTGTGACGGCCTTTCGACCGTCCTGCATCCCGTGCAGGTAATCCGTGTGAAACAGGCCCAAGCCAATATTTATGAAATGAAAGAATGCGAACACAAACAACACAAGACCACTGACGATCCTGAGTCGGGTTGACCACCCGCCGCGCCAAAGAGCGTTGTTCAAATGTTCACCTGTTTTTCGCTTTTCCCTCAGCAATCCTGATACGCCGCTGGCTGGGGGTCAAGGGATTGGCAGGTGGCATCGGCTGCCGATCAGTGATTGCAGCGCAGCGTATGCTTTGCAGTGCCCCCTTAAACCCCGGGGGCACTGTACTGAAAAGGCTGACGGCCTTCGGATCTGAATTCACCGGGGCAGCCCTGCAAAATTCAGAATTCGCGTTATTCGGTTTCCGCCAGGAACCGTTCGGCATCCAGTGCCGCCATGCAGCCCATACCGGCGCTTGTGACCGCCTGACGATAGACGTGATCGGTCAGATCGCCCGCTGCGAACACGCCCGGAACCGAGGTTTCCGTGCTGCCCGGTTTGGTGACGACATAGCCACCCATATGCGTTTCAAGCGTGTCCTTGACCAGCTCGTTCGCGGGTGCGTGGCCGATGGCAACAAACACGCCTTTACAGGGGATTTCAGTGATCTCTCCGGTTTTGACATGCTTGACGCGAACGCCCTCGACGCCCAGCGGCGCGTCGGTGCCGATCACTGCTTCCAACTCGTGGAACCACAGTGGCTCGATTTTGTCGTTCTTCATCAGCCGGTCTTGCAGGATCTTTTCCGCGCGCAGCTCATCGCGGCGATGGATCAGAGTCACCTTGCTGGCGAAATTGGTCAGGAACAGGGCCTCTTCCACGGCCGTATTGCCGCCGCCGATCACCACGATTTCCTGTCCACGATAGAAGAACCCGTCGCAGGTGGCGCAGGCTGAAACGCCAAAGCCCTTGAACTTCTCTTCCGACGGCAGGCCCAGCCACTTGGCGCGCGCGCCGGTCGCCAGAATGACGGCGTCCGCCGTATAGGTGGTGCCGCTGTCGCCCTTGGCGGTGAAGGGGCGCTGGCTGAGGTCCAGATCGTTGATGATGTCTCCGATCACTTCGCAACCCATGGCCTTGGCATGATCCTGCATCCGGACCATCAGGTCGGGGCCCTGTACCTCGGTGTCGCCGGGCCAGTTCTCGACCTCGGTCGTTGTCGTCAGCTGGCCGCCGGGCTCGATACCCTGCACCAGGATGGGTTCCAGCATGGCGCGGCTTGCGTAAACGCCCGCAGTGTATCCTGCTGGCCCCGATCCGATGATCAGAACCTTGGTGTGTCGTGTGTCGGCCATGGTAACTCCGCTCGAATTGCCTGAATTGGGCTTTTGGCCCGTCGCCCCGATATAGCGACCGACAGACCCGGCTTAAAGCCCCTTACTGTTCAAGCCCATTCAAGCCGCCTTGCGCAGGGTGGGGGCGAAATGAGGGATTTGAAAACAAAGAAAATTGCGCATGTACGAAACATTATTGCGCGCGCGTGGGGGGCTGATATAAGAACCGCAAAAATCAGGAGCATTTGATGGTCACGACTCGGCTGGATGATATCGACCGCAAGATTCTGGCGGAACTACAGGCAGACGGTCGGATGACCAATGTGGAACTTGCCAAACGGGTCGGAATTTCGGCGCCGCCCTGTCTGCGCCGGGTGCGCACCCTGGAAGAATCCGGCTATATCACCGGTTACCACGCCGAGGTGAATTCCCGCGAGCTGGGATTTGAAGTGCAGGTGTTCGCCATGGTCGGTCTTGACAGTCAGGCCGAGACCGAGCTGCGCGCGTTCGAAGAACGCTGCCGCGAATGGCCTCTGGTCCGTGAATGCCACATGCTGAACGGCGAGGTGGACTTCATCCTGAAATGCGTCGCACCCGATCTCAGCAGTTTTCAGCAGTTCTTGACCGGTGAACTGCTGACCACGCCAAATGTGGCCAGCGTCAAGACATCGCTTGTTATCCGCGGCGCAAAAGACGAGCCAGGCGTGCCGTTCGACGTTCTGGAAGAACGAATGAACCGGACGGCGTAACCCCCAGACGTTTTGCAGGTGCGGTGTTCGGTGGCAGCATGGCAGCCACCGCCAAGGATAGAATCCAACTTAGTAACAGCTGCATGATGCCCCCCATAATGCAGTAATCGCTATCGTACTCAGGCTGTCATCGCGTCGATTTCTCCGTCCCCGGCGCGCGGCATCAGCAGCGGACCAAAATCGTTGAGCGACTCGATATGCGCAAACAGGTTCAGATAAACCGACCGCAAAGAGTGGCTGATCATCCGGACCGCGTTCACACCTGGGTGATACGTTTCGAACTGTAAACCATCTACCCGAATAACGGAATGCCGTTTCAGACAAATGTGAAACAGTTCAACTGGCGTCGGCGGCATTGTTTCAATCACACCCGTTCCATCCTGAAATTCGGACACAGGTGTCAGAATCGGGTCATTTCCATACAAATGCCGTAAATGCGTCGGTGTGCCCACGATCCGTGCCGCAGGCCCGGCGATTACACCCGACATCGGCTTTTGGATCCCGAATGTATCTGCCGTGACGCGCGTAAGCGGCCGCGTGCGGCCCCGCGAATCCGGACGTCCCGGGATCAGAGTGACAGATCCCTTCCACAGCACGGTTTCCGACGCGCCATCCTGAGTAAGGACAGTATCCCCCGGCATCAGGTCTTCGATGGCCATGGGCCCATGTTCCGTTTCAACCAGCGATCCGCGCGTGAAGGCACAAAAGGCGTCTTCGAACATTGGCAGGGCAGGCGCTATGTGTCTGGTCTGAACCACGTTTCCGTTTTTCAACAGGGTGCTGACTTCATACCGGCGCAGCTGGGCCTTTGGTTTCGCAACCGGTCGCGGTGCGTCCCGCAGCATGGCTGTCGTTTCGATCGCATTTCTGGCCGCACGGGCCAGTGAACTAGGAATAGTCATAAATATTCCTTCCCCTCAAATTGTCCGGTCAGGCGCGGCGTAACCCCGTACAGGCCAACCTGGCGAACTGGTTCTTTGTCTTGAAACAAATGGGTGACCCATGGGCGGCGGTCGGTCAGACCCCGCATTGCGACAAAATCTCGCTTTCCAATGGTCAACACATTGACCCCCCAGACAAACTCGTACTTCACGGGCGAAAATTGCCCGCACACACACAACTCCTGAATCCGTCTCGACCCCCTCAGATCGCGACGCATCACACATCGGGCAGGAGCAAGCCCGAAGCGCGTTCACCCAATCGAGACCGGCAGCTTGGCCTCGGGGTGTTTCTGTCTCAGCGTCGTGCCGCGATGCGGCTGGCGACCCTGACAGAATGGCTTGATACCCGCTTCCACGGCATTTCCAGCTTCTGGCTCCGCGTGGCGGCAACCATGGCTTTGAGAAAGCGAGATTTGGTTTTCATTTTCTGGTCCTGCTCCGAACGGGTTTGTTTCCCGCATCCGTTATGAACCTTTTGTGACGCACGTTTGCGGCATGGATAAGGCTTATCCGGGATGTTTTGCAGACAAGAAATTTATACTCGGTCCATCCTTCCACTCAACACGCCAGCGTCCGAAACAAGGACGTCAGAAGACCATCTGATAGCTGGCAAAACTCGTTACGATTCTGAGTCCGGTAAACACAACAAATGTGGCGGAAAAGTGGCGCAGCGCCTAAATCTGGGCCAAAATCACAATCTTATGACCGAGATCAACCGCCCGTAATCGGCCTCGTTTGCATGTGTTGTGCGGCGATACGAATAGAACCGGTCTGGGTCGGAATATGTGCAGTGCCGGGTCCATTCCGCCTGCCCGACACCGGCCTGCCGCAATCGGTGCAAACCAAAGGCGGGCAGGTCGAATTGCAGCCGGTCATCCTGTCCGTTCGCAAAGAACCGGGTGTTGTCTGGAGAATCGGCGATAAATGCGTCCAGAAACTCGGGGCCCACTTCGTAGGCGCGTTGTGAAATGCTGGGGCCGATGACGGCGTTGATATTCCGGCGTGTTGCGCCAAGCGCTTCCATGGCGTCCAGAGTCGCCTCAAGCACACCGTCGAGTGCGCCGCGCCAGCCCGCATGGGCTGCTCCGATCACATTGGCTGCGGGATCGGCAAACAGAACTGGCTGGCAATCTGCCGTCAAAATTGTCAGCGCCAGACCAGGTGTCGCCGTCACGACCGCGTCCGCGCGTGGTTTTTCACCTTCCAAGGGCTGTTCAACCGTCAGAACTGTTGGGGAATGAACTTGATGCACGCCGATCATCGCCTCGGGCGCGACGCCCATCGCATCGGCAACCCGCCGACGGTTCAGTGCGACAATTTCGGTTTGATCAGACGATCCATAACCGCAATTCAACCCGTTGAAGATACCAGAGGACGCCCCGCCGCGACGGGTGAAGAACCCGTGACGAAATGGGGAAAGCAAGTCCGAAGTCAGAATTTCCAGTGTCATGGCTCTAATCCCGGCGGTGGTGCAGCATAGGCCGGATAGAGGCCCATCACCTTGAACAGATTTCCCATTTCGGCCGGATGCGTCAACCGGCGATGCGCGGCAGCCAGCGCGTCCAGCTCGGAACCGCTAAGCGACCGGGACAAAGCCTGCGCCCTGGCGGTTATGCCAAGCCGTTCCAGAAACACGCCCTGCGGTGTCAGGCGTGTGTGCCTGGCTCCACAGGCGCGGGTCGCAATGGCCAGAGGCTCAAAATCCACATGTGCCGTCAGGTCTGCCTGACCGGGTGACGCCAGCGGATCGGCGGGCTTGTGGTTTTGCAGGGCTTGCAGTGTATCGCCCAAAGAATGCCAGTCGCCATAATCGACGATCAGCGCGGCACCTCCGTGGCTGGCGATCCGACCGGCAATCACGGTCAGAATGGGGATCGCAGCCGCGCACAGCTCGACCAGATCACCATCCTTGGTGTCCGAAAGCCTGTCCGCCAGCGCCACTTGTGGCCCATTGGGGCCCCGTCCAAACAGCAATTCGCCGTCGCGCTCGCCGACCAGGCGTTCACTCCAGCCGTCACCGTCGCGCAGGAACTGCCGGACAGGCAGCGCGTCGAAGAACTCATTCGCCACCAGCAGCAGTGGCTGGTCCGGCAACTCTGCGACACTGTCAGCCCAGTTCGGTGTGTAACCCTTCAGGGTGTCCGCCTGCACCTGCTTCAGGGCAGGCGAGGCCTCGACCAGCACAATCCGGGCAGCATCGTGAAATCCCTGCACGGTTCGGGTGGCACGCAATATGTCACTCATCAGAGTGCCGCGCCCGGGCCCCAATTCGCACAGGGTGAATGGCGCGGGACGGCCCTGATCCATCCAGCATTGCGCAAGGCACAGCCCGATCAGCTCGCCAAACATCTGGCTGACTTCCGGTGCCGTGGTGAAATCCCCGTCAGCCCCCAACGGATCACGCGTCGTGTAATAGCCCAGCGTGGGATGCAGAAGGCATTCGGCCATGTAGTCGGCCACGCTCATCGGGCCATCCTGTCGGATGCGGGCGATCAGGTGATCGGTCAGGCTCATTTTGCCTGCCCTGCGCGCAAGACAAACCACAGGCCAAGCGCGATCATGGGCAATGACAGGATCTGGCCCATGGTCAGGCCATATCCGCCCACATGCCAGGCCAATCCCAGCGGATTGCCGGGCGACACGAACTGCGCATCCGGCTGGCGGAAGAATTCAACAATAAAGCGCGATGCGCCGTAGCCGGCCAGAAACGTGCCCATGATCAGGCCGGGTTTCTGAAAGGCTCCCCGGCGATAGACCAGCCACAGCAACAACGCGCCCAGCAACACGCCTTCCAACGCCGCTTCGTACAGCTGCGAGGGGTGCCGGGCACACATTCCCGCAACCACGCCGGGGCAGTCCTGCGCGGCAAAACCGGGAAAGATGACGGCCCAGGGCAGCTCGCTCGGGCGGCCCCACAGCTCGGCATTGACGAAATTGGCAAGCCGCCCCAACAGCAGGCCGGGTGGCACCGTGTAGGCAACCAGGTCGCCCAGCGACAGGGCCGGAATCCGATGGTGCCGGGCAAACAGATACGAGGCCAGAATCACGCCCAGCAGCCCCCCATGAAACGCCATACCGCCCTGCCAGACCTTCACGATCTCAAGCGGATGCGACAGGTAATAGCCGGGTTGGTAAAACAGCACGAAACCAAGCCGCCCGCCCAGGATCACGCCCAGAATGATCCAGGTGACCAGATCCTCCAGTTGGCCCGGTTTCATCGGCGGGCCGTCCGCAGGCCACAGGGCAGGGCGGCGCAACGCCACGACTGCCAGCCGCCAAGCAATCAGGATACCCGCGATATAGGCCAGCGCATACCACCTCAACGCGAACTCCATCCCGAACAGCGAGATCGAGAACAATTCGGGCGACAGATCGGGGAAATTCAGAACAGCCTGCATGTGCGTCTCATTGCCCGGGGTTTGCAGGGCAAGTCAACCTTGAGCCTGCGGCAATCTTTCCCCATATAGAGATCAACCGCGATACCGGAGAAAAGATATGCAAACCCGCAACAAGATACTGGACGACATGTCCCAGCTGATGACCAACGCCATGGGTGTCGCGCAGGGCGCGCGGGAAGAGGCCGAGAACGCGATGAAGTCGATGATCGACCGCTGGCTGGCCGACCGTGATTTCGTCACCCGCGAAGAATTCGACGCCGTCCGCGCCATGGCCCAGAAAGCGCGCGAAGAAAACGCCGCACTCGAAGCCCGCATTGCCGCACTCGAGGCGAAACTGGACAAGTAACGCCGCGGGCGTTCCCTGATTTCACAGTTTTGGACAAACTCTGCCGCCGCGCAATCCGACCGGGATTGTGCGGTGTCGTGCATTCTGACGTATTGCGGGATTTAATCAAGACAAAGCTGACCCGACAGCCAATATTTTGATCCACGTTGCCTTCTGTCCACAACTTATTGCTGTTATCCCCAACAAATAGGGTTGCCAGAACCCACGCCACATCGCACCATATTTAGTACAGGCCTATGGGGGAAGCCCGGTTTGTAGAGCAGGCAACTAGCGCTGGGGCGCTGCCAGCCCCAAGATGCTAGAGATTAGTGAGGTGGCATTATGGCCCTTTCCGAGCAGTATCTCGAAGAAGACATTCATCCGATCGACATTGTTGAACATCTGGCCGAACACCACGACTGGGATTTTGACCGCATTGGGGACGATCAGATCGCCATGGCTGTCGAGGGCCAGTGGCGGACGTATTCGATCACCCTCGCCTGGTCCAACTATGACGAAACGCTGCGGATGGTGTGTTCGTTCGAAATGGAACCACCGGCCGAGCGGGAAATGCAGCTCTATGAGCTGCTCAACAAGATGAATGATCAGTGCTGGGCAGGTGCCTTTACCTATTGGGCGAACCAGAAGCTGATGGTGTACCGGTACGGGTTGGTCCTTGCCGGGGGGCAGACAGCCAGCGCCGAACAGATCGACACGATGATCACCGCTGCCGTCATGAGCGCGGAACGGTACTATCCGGCGATTCAACTGGTCACCTGGGGCAATCGAGAGCCAGAAGAAGCCATGCAAGTGGCCATTGCAGAGGCCTACGGCCGGGCGTAAAGCTTTGCCCCGAACCGACATGTAACGCGGGAGGGGCAAATGGACATGACGCGTGTGGCCGAACAGGGGCTTGTGCTTCTGGGGTGCGGAAAGATGGGGTCCGCAATGCTGGCGGGATGGCTGGAACACGGCCTCCCGCCAGCGTCCGTTTGGGTGATCGATCCGCACCCGTCCGACTGGCTGAAGGCGCAGGGCGTCAACATCAACACACCCTTGCCCGAAGCCCCTGCCGTGGTTTTGGTCGCGGTCAAGCCGCAGATGATGGGCGAGGCCTTGCCCGCCATTCAGGCGCTGGGCGGTGGCAGCACGCTGTTTGTTTCGGTCGCGGCGGGCACCTCGATTGCCACGTTCGAATCCGTTCTGGGCAGCGATACGCCGATCATTCGCGCCATGCCCAACACCCCCGCCGCCATCCGTCAGGGCATCACCGCGTTGATCGGCAACAGCCACGCCTCTGCCGAGGATCTGGCTCTGGCCGAAAACCTGCTGTCGGCGGTGGGTGAGACGGTTCGTCTTGAAGATGAGACGCAGATGGATGCGGTCACCGGCCTCAGCGGATCCGGTCCTGCCTATGTGTTCCATCTGATTGAAACACTTGCCAAAGCCGGCGAGGCGCAGGGCCTGCCGCATGACCTTGCGATGAAACTGGCCAAATCGACGGTGGCCGGGGCCGGCGCACTGGCGATGGCCGCTGACGAGGATCCGTCTCAACTGCGGATCAATGTAACGTCGCCGAACGGCACGACCCAGGCCGCGCTTGAGGTGCTGATGCATGAAGAACGGGGCTTCCCCGACCTGCTGCACCGTGCCGTCAAGGCCGCAACCGACCGATCCAAGGAGCTGTCACGTGAGTGAGATTTCTTTCGACGATTTTCTCAAGGTTGATATCCGCGTGGGCGAGGTGATCCGCGCCGAACCCTATCCCGAAGCCCGCAAACCCGCGATCAAGATGTGGATAGACTTTGGTGATGAGATTGGCGAACGCAAGACCTCGGCCCAGATCACCGCGCATTATGATCCGTCGACCTTGGTGGGCAAACAGGTCATGGCAGTGGTCAATTTCCCCCCTCGCCAGATCGGCAAGTTCATGTCCGAGGTTCTGGTGCTTGGCCTGCCCGATGATAGCGGCGAGATCGTTTTGATCGGCCCTGACGGTAAGGTTCCTACAGGCGGGCGGATGCACTGATGAAACTGCTGATCACGCGCCCGATGACTCCGGCAGTCGAATCGCGCGCCCGCGCCGATTTCGATGTGACCATCCGGGAAAACACCCTGCCCATGGCGCGGCAGGAGATGCTGGCCGCTCTGGCCGATTACGACGTGGTTGTCCCGACGCTGGGCGATCAGTTCTCGGCTCAGATCTTTGCCGAGGCCGGTCAGCCGCGCTGCAAGCTGCTGGCCAATTTCGGTGTTGGCTTCAACCATATCGACGTGGATGCTGCACGCACGGCCGGGATTGATGTAACCAACACCCCTGGCGCTGTCACCGACGCCACGGCCGATATCGCCATGACCCTGCTGCTGATCACAGCCCGGCGCGCCGGTGAGGGTGAGCGGCTGGTGCGGTCGGGTCAGTGGCAGGGCTGGCACCCGACGCAGATGTTGGGCCAACATGTGACCGGCAAGCGCGTGGGCATCGTCGGCATGGGCCGCATCGGGCAGGCCATCGCGCGCCGCTGTCATTTCGGGTTTGCCATGCAGGTGGCCTATCAGTCCCGCAATGCAAAAGATCTGGATTTCCCGGCGGAATTAACACCTGACCTTGAAGCCCTTGCCGCCTCGGTCGATTTCCTTGTGCTTGCGGTTCCCGGCGGTGCGGAAACCCGCCACCTGATCAATGCGCAGATTCTTCAGGCGATGAATCCTTCGGCCATTCTGGTCAATATCGCGCGGGGTGAGGTCGTGGACGAAGCGGCCCTGATCGCGGCGCTGCAATCGGGTCAGATTGCCGGGGCCGGGCTGGATGTCTATGAGTTCGAGCCCAAAGTGCCCCGGGCCCTTTGTGAAATGGAAAACGTCACCCTGCTACCCCATCTGGGTACGGCCACCGAAGAGGTGCGCAGCAGCATGGGGCACATGGCACTGGATAACGTGGCGGCATTTGTGGCGGGCGAGGCGTTGCCCAACCCGGTCTAGTCGCCCACCGCCTCGCGCCAGTGTTTGCGGCACAGCGAAACATAGGTCTCGTTGCCGCCGATCTGAACCTGGGCACCTTCGGTGATGGCGTTGCCGTTTTCGTCCTGACGTATCACCATCGTGGCCTTGCGTCCGCATTTGCAGATGGTGCGGACCTCGCGCATCTCATCAGCCAGAGCCAGCAGCGCGGCTGATCCGGGAAACAGCTTGCCCTGAAAATCCACCCGCAGCCCGTAGGCCAGCGCCGGTACGTCCAGATCGTCGACGGCCCGGGCCAGCTGCCAGACCTGCGCTTCGGACAGGAACTGGGCCTCATCGATGAACACGCAGGTTACCGGACCGTCGTCCAGTCTGTTTCGGATCATCGCGAAGACGTCGTCGCCGGGCGTGAAGGTATCGGCCTCCTCCGAGATGCCGATGCGTGATGCGATCCGTCCGGCACCCGCCCTTCCGTCAATGGCCGCGGTCATCAGGTATGTCTGCATCCCACGCTCGCGGTAGTTGTGCGAGGCTTGCAGCAATACGGTCGATTTCCCCGCGTTCATGGTTGAATAGTTGAAATACAGCTTTGCCATGACGCGGGTCTAAAACGCTTGGGGAAAAGGAACAAGATACCAATCTTTTTGATGGAGCGACGTCGCCGTTGCGTTCGCAGAGGCCGAGCTACGCTCTAGGGGATGGAACCCCCACATCTGCAACAGCGACGCCGTCGGCCAACATGTGGCCAAAACGCAGCAAGGCTTAACAATATCACCCCGCAATCACTCATTACCGGCTTGAACTGCCGCCACTCACTCACAAAATCCCCCGCATATCTGAGGGATAGCCAATGTATGACATTTCAATTATGACTTGGTTATGGGAAATTTACCCACGCTTTCCCCCGTTTGGACATCGGGCAGGCGTTTGCAGGTAACAAAGGTAAAACAATGGCAGATATCGGGGCCTATCTGAAAAAACACACAGAAGCGCTGGTCAAGGATGTTGGAATCGAAGCCGCGTGTGAAATTACGGGGAAATCCAAAGCCACTTTGGGACGATACTATTCCGACAATGCTGAGCACGAGGACAGGTTCATGCCTGTGGACGCGGTGGCCCGCCTTGAAAACGCGGCGACTTACCCGCACGTGACGTCGGCTTTGGCGGATCTGAAGAACATCACCTTGTCCTATAGCGACCGCAACACCTCTACCCCCCGCACCGGTGGCGTCAATTCGGATGTCATTGCGCTGAGCCAGCGGTTTGCGATGTTGATGACCGAGTATCAGGCCGCAATCGAAGACGGAATCATCACCGTCAACGAAGCCAAACGGTTGCTGAAAGAAACCAGTTTGCTGCAACAGGTTCTGATCGAGATGAAGCTGCATCTGGAAGAAGAAAGCGTCAGCTAGCCGGGGTCAGGAACCGTTGCGCTCATGACCGGCCAGTTTTCGCCTGTGCGGCTTACCTGTTTTCATGCTCGAAAAGTCAGAAACGCTGACTGTGCCTGTTGCCTCAATTCAGTCACGTCTGTCTTGTAAGGTCCGTCGCGGGCAAGATCGTCAAGGGCAGAGAACCATGCAGAAATCGCAGGGAACATACAGGATTTTCGCAGACCGGGTGGTTCTGCGATTTTTTGTATGCGCCTATGTGGCACTTCTGGTTCTGATGACCCTGAGTGGTCATCAGGATGGCTCTGACGACGTTATGCGCTGGGTGGTTGTGCAGGATCTGTTGCAGGGGCAGGGCTGGTTCGACAGCCATCAGTATCGGCTGGGCCCCGAGGGCGGTACATTGATGCATTGGTCCCGATTGATCGACGCGCCGATCGCCTTGCTCTACGGAACAATCGGTTTGGTTTTGCCGCCCGATACGGCCCTTCAGGTGACGGCATTCGCCTGGCCCTCACTTTTGGCCGGCTTGGCCTTGTGGGCCTTTGCGGTGACGGGAAACGTTTTGGGCGCGCGGGAAGGCGCTGTTTCGGCACTGGTTGTGGGTGTGCTGGCGCTCGAACACTCCAGGAAGTTCGACTATTTTTCGTTTGATCACCACAATGCTCAGATTCTTCTGTTCGCCACGGCCCTGATGCTGTTTGCGTTGCGCAGGGACAAACCATATGCCGGATGGCTGCTGGGTGTCTGCCTGGCGCTTTCGGTGTCGATAGGCACCGAATCGATATTGCAGATCGCACTTGTCGCCGTGTTTTTTGCCATTGACTGGATCGTCAACGGTGAACCGACCCGTCGCCGGACCATGGCATTCGGTATCGGGCTGGTCGTGACGCTTGTACTGACCAGCCTTGCAACAACGGGACACGAGGCCTTTCTGTTTCCAAGCTGTGACGCCCTGACTCTCAGCGTGGCGTTGCCGGCGAGCGTTGCCGCGGCAGGGCTTTGCATTGTGGCCTGGATCGGGTCTGGCTGGTCACTTTGGGGCCGGGTCGGCGCATGTGTTGCAATTGGCGTGGTGACATTGGCCTGCGCTTACGATTTCGCCCCGCATTGTCTCAGCAATCCGATCGAAGCCCTGCCTCAGGACATGCGCGACTATTGGCTGAGCCAGGTGGCGGAAGCCCAGAAAATCAACGTCACTCTGCAACGGCACCGGGGCGAAGCGCTGGCCCTGATCGCGATGTCGATCCTGTGCGTGGCAGCCGCCCTGATCTTTGCAGTCAGGTCGCCCTTCAGACTGGAATACGCCCTGTTTCTGGCCCTGATCGTAACCGGCCTGGTGGTGTTCCTCTATCAGTCCAGAATGATGACATTCCTGGGCGTTTCGCTGGTGGCTGTCCAGGCGCAGATCCTGCGTGTCCTGTACACCTCTTATGCAAGCAGTCGCCGCGCGATGTCAGGGCTTGCGATGGTTGCTTTCATCCTCTGCATCTCGCCGAAAACCGGCGCCAGCATCGATGAGCAGTTGGGGCGCTTTGCCGAGCCGTCCTTTGCCGCATCCGCGATGCCGGCCCGACAGTCACAGCAAAATTCGGGGGCATCCTGCAAAACGCCCGAAGCCTATGCAGCCCTGCATGGCCTGCCAGCCGGCAGAGTTCTTGTTGATTTCGACTTTGCCGCGAACGTGCTGCGCCATACCGACCATTCCGTATTGGCGGGCAATTATCACCGGAATCAGGCTGGAATTCTGGCGCAGATCGAACTGTTCCGATCGGACGCCGACCAGATCGGATCACGCCTGACCGAGCTGGACGTGGATTACGTCATGCTCTGCACGTCCGCACCGCGCGCCGAATTCTGGTCCTGGGCGTCACAGGGCCGTGGTTTGCAACCGCGATTGATTGCGGGGGAAATCCCGGCCTATCTCAGACGGATACAAGCTGCGGAAGGTACAGCCTTTCAGGTCTTTCAGGTGAGTGGGGCAGGCTAGGCCACACAAGATCAACCGTCAGGCGTGGCGCTTCACGATCACCGAACCGACGGAATACCCGGCGCCGAAGGAACAGATCAGGCCCAGATCACCTTCCTGCAAGTCGTCGGAATACTTAGAAAACGCGATGATCGACCCCGCAGAAGACGTGTTGGCATAATCCTGAAGGATGTTGGGTTGCTCGCCCGGCTCGGGTTCGCGGCCCAGAACTTTCTTGCCGATGAAGTCGTTCATCGTCTTGTTGGCCTGATGCAGCCACAGGCGTTTCAGATCAGAGTTTCTGACCCCTTCGGCATCCATGTGGTCGCTGATATGCTTGCTGACCATCGGCAGTACTTCCTTGAATACTTTCCGACCGTTCTGCATGAACTGCATGTCGCGCCGGTCGGTCAGCCCGTCAGGGCGCGAGCGGCGCAGAAAGCCGTTGTTGTTGCGGATATTGTTGGAAAACGCAGTAGCACAGCGGGTCGACAGGATTTCGAAATGCGGGCCTTTGGCGTCTTCGATCCGCTCGATCAGCGTTGCCGTCGCCACATCGCCAAAGATGAAATGACAATCCCGGTCGCGCCATTCCAGATGGCCCGAGCAGATCTCGGGGTTGACCACCAGCGCCGCTCGCACCGATCCAGACCTCACCATATCCGCCGCGGCCTGAATGCCGAACGTGGCCGAAGAACAGGCGACGTTCATGTCAAAGCCGAACCCGTTGATCCCCAGTTCCTGCTGAATTTCGATCGCAATCGCCGGATAGGCGCGCTCGTGGTTCGAGGCCGCGCAGATCACCAGATCGACATCCGCCGCTGTGCGCCCCGCCTGTGCCAGCGCCTTCCTGCAGGCATCCACTGCCATCTCGGTCATGATCCCGGGCTCGTCATCGCTGCGCTGGCGCAGCGTCGGGTGCATCACGTCCGGGTTCAGCACCCCGGCCTTGTCCATCACGTAGCGGTTTTCGATCCCCGACGCCTTGACGATGAACTCTTCCGAGGAATGCTGCATCGCCTCCATCTGCCCGGCGGCGATGGCTTCGGCATTCTTCGCGTTCTGTTTGTCGGCATAAGCGTTGAATGCTTCGACAAGCTCGGCATTGGTGATGACGTTTTCCGGCGTGAAGACACCGGTACCGGTGATGGCGGGGGTATACATGGCGAGCCCTGAGTGTTTCGGATTTGCCCAAAATGCAGTCACGGTGTGATTTGATCAAGGTATGTTGACCTAAGGGAATGTGCATAAAGCTGTAGCTTCATATCTTGAATAGTTCAGAAACTGAAGTATATGACCGCTCCAAACGCGCGGAGATCCCCGATGCCCGACGATATCAGCACCAGGCTTGGCCGCCTCAGCCCCGAGATTCAGGCGATCATGGGCGTCTATGCCCTGTACTGGAAACTGGAAGAGACCTTCGACTGTATCGAAACAGACCTGAGCCACCCCGAATGCCATATGCTGATCAAGCTGGATCAGCCGAAACGCATGGGGGTTCTGGCTGCGGATATGCTGAGTGTACCGTCCACAATCACCGCCACCGCGGATTCGCTGGAAAAAGCCGGCTATCTCATGCGCGAGCGTGACCCCGAAGACCGCCGCGCCTGGTTGCTGGTGCTGACCGAGCGTGGCGAAGAAGCCCGCAACATGCTGGTGGCCGAGGCCGGAGACCTTTTTCACAGGGCCTCGGGCCTGAACGACGAAGAAACAGCCGAATTCGCGCGACTGGCGCGCAAAATCCGTGACAACGTTTTGAAAACGGGAATTCCCGAGGGACTGAAGAAATGAAACTCCTGACCTCTCTGGGCCTTGCACTGGCCGTTCTGGCAACTCCGATTACCGCTCAAGATACTCCGAAACCGGTCAAGCTGATGCAGGTGCACGAAACAACGCCCGGCTTCACCCGCCAGTTCTTCGGTCGTGTTGCCGCGCGGCAGACGGTCGATCTTGCCTTTCAGGTTGCCGGTCAGATCGTCGAAATGCCGGTCAACGAAGGGTTTGTCATCCCCAAAGGCGGCCTGATTGCGCGACTGGATCAGGAGCCGTTCGAACTGCGGCTTGAGCGGGCGCAGCTGCAAAAGGAACAGGCCGACCGAACCGTCGCACGCCTGTCGCGTTTGCGGGGCACCACGGCCAGCCAGGTGGCGGTCGATGACGCAGAGACCGAAGCGCAACTGGCCGCGATCGCACTGCGCGATGCCGAATACGAACTGGAACACGCGACTCTGACCGCACCATTTGACGCGCTGGTCTCCAGCCGCGCGGTCGAGGCTTTCACCACCGTATCGGCGGGCACGCCGATCGTCCGCATCCACGACATGTCCGAACTGCGCATCGAGGTGGACGTGCCCGAGATCCTGTTTCAACGCTCGGGCCAGAACGACGATATCACCATCACCGCCAAATTCCCCGTAAGTGATGAAGTCTTCCCGCTGGAAATCCGTGAATTCGACGCTGAAACCTCAAGTGTCGGGCAGACCTTCCGCATTCAGTTCGGCCTGACCCCGCCCGAGGGGCTGCAAATTCTTCCCGGCTCGTCCGTCACCGTCAACGTAAAGGTCCGGGATGAGCGCACAGGCATTGTCGTGCCGGCGACGGCCGTCATTGCGGATGCAACAGGTGAGCTGAGCGTCATGGTGTTCTCGCCGGCCGGTACGGATGAAGGCACGGTCCGCCGCGTTCCGGTGACAATCGAACCCACGCAGTCGGGCGATGTTCGGGTGTTGAAAGGCTTGTCCGACGGTGACGAAGTTGTTGTGGCTGGCGGTGCTGTGCTGACAGACGGTCAGTCCGTGCGCCGGTTCACCGGCTTCGCGAACTGAGGGGCAGACAGATGAACATCGCGCGCGCCTCGATTGATCGACCGCTTTACACATGGCTGATCATCCTCATTGCCCTCTTTGGTGGCATCTGGGGATTCACGTCGCTTGGTCGTTTGGAAGACCCGGCGTTCACCATCAAGAACGCGGTCATCGCCACCCAATATCCCGGTGCCACGGCGGAACAGGTGGCGCTTGAAGTGTCCGAACCCCTTGAATCCGCGATCCAGCAGATGGGCGAGGTGGATGTCATCACCTCGGTCAACCAACCCGGACAATCGCTGATCGAAGTAGAGATCAAGTCGACCTACGACGGCACGGAACTGCCCGATATCTGGACCCGCCTGCGGGCCAAGGTGCGCGATGCTGCCCGCGGGCTTCCGTCGGGTGTCAGCCAACCCTATGTGAATGACGGGTTCGGTGATGTGTTCGGCCTGTTCTATGCGGTGACTGCCGAAGGGTTTTCGGACGCCGAAAAGCATGAACTGGCAACGTTTCTGCGTCGCGAACTGCTGACCGTGGACGGCGTCGCCGATGTCGAGGTTCAGGGCCTGCCGGACGAGGCGATTTTTGTAGAGCCCGATCTGGCGATCTCGGTGAACCAGAACGTCCCGCTGCAAGCGATCAACGAAGCCATTGCCAACGCGGATTCGGTGAATTCCTCGGGGTCTTTGCGGTCTGAAGATGCCCGCACCACCATTCTGACGGCCGAGGGTTCGGACAGTGTCTCGGCCATTGCGGGCCTGTCTGTCGGTTCGCAAGGGCAGGTGATCAACCTGTTTGACATGTCCGATGTCTATCGCGCCCGTCAGAACGATCCGGACATCATGATCCGCTATAACGGGACCGAAGCCTTTACCCTCGGTATCGCCGGTCTGGCGACGGAAAACATCGTCGAGGTCGGCAAGCGGGCTGACGCCAAATTCGCCGAGCTGGATGCGAATATCCCCTTCGGTGTCGATATTCTGCCGATCTATCAGCAACATGTGGTGGTCGAACAGGCCTCGAACGACTTTCTCGTGAACCTTGCCATGTCGGTGGCCATCGTGGTCGCCGTTCTGGGCATCTTCATGGGCTGGCGCGCGGCCATTGTTGTCGGTTCGACCCTGTTGCTGACCGTAGTCGGCACGCTTCTGTTCATGTCACTATTCTCGATTGAGATGGAACGGATTTCCCTGGGTGCGCTGATCATTGCCATGGGTATGCTTGTGGACAATGCCATCGTGGTGGCCGAAGGGATGCAGATCGCGATGTTGCGTGGCCAATCCTCGCGCGATGCGGCTGAGGATGTGGCGTCCAAAACCCAGATCCCCCTGCTTGGGGCCACCGTGATCGGCATCATGGCCTTTGCCGGGATCGGGCTCAGCCCGGATGCGACGGGCGAGTTTCTGTTTTCTCTGTTTGCGGTGATCGGCATTTCGCTGCTGCTCAGCTGGATACTTGCCATCACGGTCACGCCTTTGCTGGGGCACTATTTCTTCAAGCAGGGCAAGGAGGGTGAGATCGACGCCTACGGGGGCATCCTGTTCCGCACATATGGCGCGATCCTGCGGTTTGCGCTCCGCTTCCGGTGGCTGGTTGTTGCGGGTCTCATCGGCGTAACCGTTGCGTGCTATGCCGGGTTCGGGTTGATGAAACAACAATTCTTCCCCAACTCGAACACGCCTTTGTTCTTTGTGCATTACAAGCTGCCTCAGGGCACGCCGATTGCCCGCACGGCTCAGGACATGGCGGTGTTCGAAGATTGGCTGACCCAACGCGATGACGTGGTTTCGGTCACGACATTCGTCGGTCAGGGGGCAACCCGGTTCATGCTGACCTATTCGGCGGAAAAACCGAACCCGAGCTATGGTCACATGATCATCCGCACGGAAAGTCTGGATAACATCCCGGCCTTGCAGGCGGATCTGGAAGCGTTCGGGTCGGTCCAGTTCCCCGAAGGCGAGTTCGGAACCAAGCGCCTGGTGTTTGGCCCCGGTGGCGGTGATCCGATCCAGGCCCGGTTCTCGGGCAGCGATCCGGTGGTCCTGCGTCAACTTGCGGATGAGGCCGTGCAGCGCATGGCGGCGGCGTCGCCCAACGCGCTGCTCGTTCATCATGACTGGCGCGAACAGGAACTGGCGGTGCAGCCGATCTATGCCACAGAACGGGCCCAGACCGCGGGTGTTACGCGCGAAGACATTGCGGCCACGCTGCAATTTTCGACCGATGGCATCACGGGCGGTGTGCTGCGGGAACGTGACCGCCTGATCCCCATCATCTTGCGTCGTCCGGCGGACGGAGATTATTCCATCGTCGATCAGGTGGTGTATTCGGACCAATCCGGGAAATTTGTACCAATCGAACAGATGGTCGATGGATTCGAGTACAAATCCCTCAATACGCTGGTTCATCGCCGCGATCGTGTTCTGACCATCACCGTCGGCGCGGACATCCCGCCCGACCTGACGGCGGCTCAGGTACACGCCGAAGTTCGGGACGCCATCGAGGCAATCGAATTACCCCCCGGATACAAGATGGAGTGGGGCGGTGAGTTTGAAAACTCGCGTGACGCGCAGGAAAGCCTGGGCAAACAGTTGCCGTTGAGCCTGCTGATCATGGTGCTGATCTCGGTTCTGCTGTTCAACGCGATCCGACAGCCGATCATCATCTGGCTGCTGGTTCCGATGTCGGTCAACGGCGTGGTCATCGGCCTGTTGGGCACAGGGCTGCCCTTTACCTTCACGGCCCTTCTGGGCCTGCTCAGCCTGTCGGGCATGCTGATCAAGAACGGCATCGTTCTGGTGGAAGAGATCGACCTGGTTCGCGCCACGGGCAAACCCTTGCGCGCATCCATCGTCGAAGCCTCGGTCTCGCGTTTGCGTCCTGTGATGCTGGCTGCGATCACCACTATTCTGGGCATGGCGCCGCTGCTGACCGATGCGTTCTTCGTCTCGATGGCGGTGACGATCATGGGCGGGCTGGCTTTTGCGACCGTCCTAACAATGGTCGCCGCGCCGGTGTTCTACCTGCTTTTCTTCGCGGGCGATGAAAAACGCCAACTTGCAACGGTGTGATCCCTTTTCAAGATTGCAATAGAATCCCAGCTAAAACACACCGATCCTTGTGTGCCAGTTTAATCGTACCGAACCATTCAAAGTGACTCAGATCAGAAGGCGTCGGGAGGGTCGTAGAATGGTCGCCTGAGGGGCGGCCTTCATGGAACTCGTTGCTTGACGATGGTCGCCGCTCATCGAGAAACGCAAGGCTTGCCAGGCTCTTCTTCATTTGCTTCAGTGTGTTAGGAATTTGCACGAGGAATTCAATGGATAACAAAATTGGCGTGGCGGGCGTCGCTGGGGGGTTGGTCGGTATAGGGACCTTGTTATACACATACATTGATGGGGAACGAGCCAACGCGCGTGAGCAGGATTTGGGATTTAGCCAGTTTGCTGCAAAAATTTCTCGTCTCGAGGCAGATCTTGAACAAATAGACGAAGAACTCACTTTAAAGGATCAGGAGATATCTTCGTTGCGCGACGCGTTGAGTGCCATCGGCGAACGAGCACCGGTTGATCTTACGTTGCTGGAAAAACGCCTTAGCGATCTTGAGGAACAGCCTGTCGGGCAAGGACAAGCCGCTTCTGTAGAGGCTGTGGCAGCTTTTTTAGTACAGAACCACTTGGATGAGCTGCGCGGACCACAGGGACTGGCAGGTCCGCAAGGCCCGGTGGGTCCAAAGGGGGAAGCCGGGGCTGCTGGTAGCTCGGCGGCACTGAATCCGCGCGCTCCTATCGAAGTCACTGGCGACTTTTCGACAGATTTTGAACCGCAGTATTTCGGGTCGACCAAAGCGAACCTCGTGGGATGTGCAGGAAAGGGCGTGCGGGTTTCCTGCACCATGCTTTTGGAACCGGAAGATGCCGCGTCATATCACTTTCAGGCCAGAGGAGACAAAATTCGCCTGGCATTGCCGACGGCGGAATGGGTCCAGGCGAAAGAATTCAAAGTTGGTTCACAAAAAAACTGGGTTGTCGGGGGCAATTTGTCCGCGGGTATCCCCCAGCGTGTAGATATTGCTTTCGACCTGCCGAGCGGTGGGCACAAAGGATTTCTGGCATTGGAAGTTTTTGAAGGTCAAAGCAGATCAACCGCCGTTTGGAAAGACATCCCTTTGGCAGAATGATGAGGAAGCTCTGGAGCATATCCAGAGCTTCTTAACGCTGATAGCCACGGCGCTTATCCCTGTAGCGACTTCACCTCGACATCCCCTTCGGCCTGCGCCTTGATCGCCAGAGCGGCAGCATGGCTTGCAGCGGCCGTAGTGTAATACGGGATCTTGTCATAAAGCGCGATGGACCGGATGGCCTTGCTGTCCTCGACCGCCTGCGCGCCTTCGGTGGTGTTCATCAGCAGTTGAACCTGACCGTCTTTCAGCATGTCGACCACGTCCGGGCGGCCCTCATAGACCTTGTTTACCACGTCGCATGGCACACCCTGTTCCGCCAGCCAGCTTTGCGTGCCGCGGGTGGCGACCAGCGTGAAGCCTTGTTCGACCAGAACCTGTGCGGCCTCGAGCATCGCCGCGCCCTTGTCGGCATCCTTGATCGAAATAAAGGCCCGGCCCGAAGTCGGCAGCACCATGCCCGCGCCCATCTGCGCCTTGAGGAAGGCGCGCGGGAAATCGCGGTCCCAGCCCATGACCTCGCCGGTCGAGCGCATTTCCGGGCCAAGGATGGTATCGACGCCCGGGAAACGGGCGAAGGGCAGGACCGCCTCTTTCACCGAGAACCATGGCATGTCCGGGTCGGCCAGCGTCATCTGATCCGCGATCTTTGTGTCGTCCACGGTCTTGTATGGCGGACGCTGCGGGAAGCTCGCCAGCTTTTCGCCTGCCATGACGCGCGCGGCGATGGACGCAATCGCGCTGTCGGTGGCCTTTGCCACGAACGGCACGGTGCGCGAGGCGCGCGGGTTGACCTCGATCAGGTAGATCTCGTCATCCTTGATCGCGAACTGAACATTCATCAGGCCGACAACGTTCAGCGCCTTGGCCAGCTTGAACGCCTGATCCTTGATCTGCGCGATGATCTCTTTCGACAGCGAATAGGGCGGCAGCGAACAGGCGCTATCGCCCGAGTGCACGCCGGCCTCTTCGATATGCTGCATGATGCCTGCCACGTGCACATCGGTGCCGTCGCACAGCGCGTCCACGTCCAGCTCGACCGCGCCAGCCAGATAGCTGTCCAGCAGAACGGGGCTGTCGCCCGAGACCACCACGGCCTCGTTGATGTAGCGTCGCAGCTGGTCCATGTCGCGAACGATCTCCATCGCGCGGCCGCCCAGAACGTAGGACGGGCGGATCACCAGCGGAAAACCGATTTCTTCGGCGATTTCCAGCGCCTGCGCGTCGGTCGAGGCGATGCCGTTCTTGGGCTGTTTCAGCCCCAGTTCATTGACCAGCGCCTGAAAACGCTCGCGGTCTTCGGCCAGGTCAATCGCGTCAGGCGTGGTGCCCAGGATCGGGATGCCCTCGGCCTCGAGCGCGTTGGCCAGTTTCAGCGGTGTCTGTCCACCGAACTGAACAATGACGCCGTGCAGCGTGCCGTTTTCCTGTTCCTTCGTCAGGATTTCCATGACGTGTTCAAAGGTCAGCGGCTCGAAATACAAGCGATCCGAAGTGTCATAATCGGTCGAAACCGTCTCGGGGTTGCAGTTGATCATGATGGTTTCATACCCCGCTTCGGTCAGCGCGAAGCAGGCGTGGCAGCAGCAATAGTCGAACTCGATGCCCTGACCAATGCGGTTTGGGCCGCCGCCAAGAATGACGACCTTTTTGCGGTCGCTCGGGCGCGCCTCGCATTCGACCTCGCCCATCATGGGCGCTTCGTAGGTTGAGTACATGTAAGGTGTCTGCGCCTCGAACTCGGCGGCGCAGGTGTCGATGCGTTTGAACACCGCTGAAACGCCCAGATTGCGGCGCGCGCGGCGGACGTTGTCTTCGTCACGGCCCGTCAGCTTGCCCAGACGCGCATCGGTGAATCCCAGCATTTTCAGCTTGCGGATACCATCCTCGGTGACGGGCAGACCGTCCTTGCGGAGCTGACGCTCGGCCTCGACGATCTCGCGGATGCGAGCCAGGAACCAGGGGTCGAACTTGGTGACGCCGAAAATCTCGTCATCGCTCAGGCCATGGCGCATCGCTTGTGCAATGGTGCGCAGGCGGTCGGGTGTCTGCTGGCTGATCGCCTTGATCACGGCGGCCTTGTCGTCGGCCTCGTCCCAGAGGCCTACGTTCAGGCCGGGGATTTCGACCTCATCAAAGCCGGTCAGGCCCGATTCCATCGAGGCCAGTGCCTTCTGCATCGATTCGTGGATCGTACGGCCAATCGACATCGCCTCGCCCACCGACTTCATCGCGGTGGTCAGATAGGGTTCGGAACCGGGGAATTTCTCAAACGCGAATTTCGGAATTTTTGTCACGACATAGTCGATTGTCGGCTCGAACGAGGCGGGGGTGACTTTGGTGATGTCGTTGTCCAGCTCGTCCAGCGTATAGCCCACGGCCAGTTTTGCGGCGATCTTGGCAATCGGGAAACCGGTCGCCTTCGACGCCAGCGCCGACGAGCGCGACACGCGCGGGTTCATCTCGATCACGACCATGCGACCATCGACCGGGTTGATCGCCCATTGCACGTTTGAGCCGCCGGTTTCGACACCGATTTCGCGCAGCACGGCAATCGAGTGATTGCGCATGATCTGGTATTCTTTGTCAGTGAGCGTCAGGGCAGGGGCCACGGTGATCGAGTCACCCGTATGCACGCCCATCGGATCGACGTTTTCGATGGAACACACGATGATGGCGTTGTCGGCAGTGTCGCGCACCACCTCCATTTCGTATTCTTTCCAGCCCAGAAGGCTTTCGTCGATCAGGATTTGACCCACGGGCGAGGCATCCATACCCGAGCGGCAAATATGGATGTAATCCTCACGGTTATACGCCACGCCGCCACCGGTGCCGCCCAGTGTAAAGGCCGGGCGGATGATGGCAGGAAGCCCCACGGTTTCAAGGGTTTCAAGCGCCAGCGCCACGCCAACGTCCAGGTCTTTCTTGCCGCTCTCGTCCTTGGGGGCGGTCACAATCTCGGCCTTGGGGTTTTCGATGCCCAGCCGGTCCATCGCCTCGCGGAACAGGGCGCGGTCTTCGGCCATTTCGATGGCATCGCGCTTGGCGCCGATCATCTCGACGCCGAACTTGTCCAGCACGCCCATTTCTTCCAGTGCCAGCGAGGTGTTCAGGCCGGTCTGTCCGCCCATGGTGGGCAACAGGGCGTCAGGGCGTTCTTTCTCGATGATCTTGGCGACCACTTCGGGTGTAATCGGCTCGATATAGGTGGCGTCGGCCAGACCGGGGTCGGTCATGATCGTCGCCGGGTTCGAGTTCACCAGAATGACCCGGTATCCTTCCTCGCGCAGGGCCTTGCAGGCCTGAGCACCGGAATAGTCGAATTCACAGGCCTGACCGATAACAATGGGGCCCGCCCCAATGATCATGATCGACTGGATGTCGGTTCTTCTCGGCATGGCCTTGTTCCTTCGATTGTCCGCGAGTCAGGGCACCGCCCCAGCGCCCAAATTGTCCTGCGTTATAGGGACCGCGCAAAAAGGTGCAAGAGGTATCGGAAACAGGGACGAAATTGCCGCTTTCCCCTCTTTCACTTGGCAGAGTATTCTCTATATGGCCCCTCACGGCAAATGAGGATGCAAGTGCGTATTCGTTTCGATCAGGGACCGGCCGGGCGAGGAACCCGGTTTCAGCGTCCGTCTCAGGTGATCCGCGCGGATGTGGCGGAGGACGTGCCCCAGGCTCTGGCGGCGCTGGACGAGGCGCGCGCAGGCGGTGCCTGGCTGGCAGGGTATGCCAGTTACGAGCTGGGCTATGCGCTTGAACCCCGGCTCAATGGTCTATTGCCGGAAGAACGACGCCTGCCTTTGTTGTGCTTTGGAGTCTATGATGCACCGGATCGTGTCGCCCTTCCGTCGCCTGCGGGTGAAGTGGGCGCATTCCGGCCGCGCTGGGATGAAGCGCGCTACGGCAAGGCCTTCAGGGCCGTGCATGACGCCATCGGTGCCGGCGACATCTATCAGGCCAATCTGACATTTCCGATTGATCTGTCCGTCTCGGGCAACAGCGAAACGCTCTATGCCGCGCTGGCGGTGGGGCAGCCAGTGGGCCACGGAGCACTGGTGCAGCAGGATGGGCTGCCCGATCTGCTCAGCCGCTCGCCGGAGTTGTTTTTCCGCACCGATGAGGGTGGGCGGATCGAAACCCGGCCGATGAAGGGCACGCAACCGCGCAGTGAAGACCCGGATGAGGATGCGCGCCGCCGAGCTTTTCTGAGCGCGGACGAAAAGAATCGGGCCGAGAACCTGATGATTGTTGATTTGCTGCGCAACGATATCAGCCGCGTCGCGCTGCCCGGATCCGTTCATGTGCCTGACCTGTTCCGGGTGGAAACCTATGCCACCGTACATCAGATGGTCTCGCTGGTGCGGGCGCAGCTGCACAAATGCGTGGGGTTGGGTGAAATACTGACCGCCCTGTTTCCCTGCGGGTCGATCACCGGAGCCCCCAAGATTCGCGCGATGGAAATTCTTGCGGAACTGGAGCCATGGGCGCGCGACATCTATTGCGGGACGATTGGCTGGGCCGCGCCTGATGGTCGGTCCGAGTTCAACGTGGCCATCCGCACCTTGATGCTTGAGGATGATCAGGCCACTCTGAACGTAGGTGGCGGTGTCGTTTGGGACAGCACCGCCCCGTCAGAGTATGAGGAGGCGTTATGGAAAGCCCGCTTCGCCCGCCAGCTGAACCTGATTTCAGCCTGATTGAAACACTGGCCTTCCGCCCAGATCAGGGCTTTGTCAGGCTGGACCGCCATCTTGCACGAATGGCCCGTACTGCGCGGGTGTTCGAGATTCCTTTCAACCCCGATGAAGCAACCGCCCGACTGAATGGCGCTGCTTGTGACACCCCGCTGCGTTGCCGCCTTACGCTGGATGTGTCGGGATCGTTCGATCTGTCGACCGGCGAACTGGTGGACAATCCCAGAATCTGGCGCGTCGCTCTGTCGGATCAGCGTCTGGCTTCGAATGACCTGTGGTTGCGTCACAAGACCACGCGCCGTGCGCTCTATGATGCCGCGCGCGCAGCGCTGCCCGAGGGGGTGGACGAACTGTTGTTTCTGAATGAACTGGATGAGCTTTGTGAAGGCACCATTACGAACCTGTTTCTGGAAATGCCTGATGGCCGGGTTCTGACGCCCGCTCTGTCCTGTGGGCTCTTGCCGGGGATACTGCGCGAAGAACTGTTGGAAAATAAAGCGGTCACCGAAGCTGTGCTGACCTTGACCGACCTGAAAAATGCGCAAACTGTGCGGATCGGAAATTCACTGCGCGGACTGATCGAGGTGGAGCTGATAGACGGGTGACAAAAAACAGCATGATGATCGGACCGCCGGTTGCATTGCGACAGCTGCGGCTGGAATTTGGCCTGTTCTATATTGGCTTGCCGCTGCTGATCGCTGTTCTTTTCCCTCCGAACTGGATGTTTCCGGCGCTGTTTGCGCTGACCGGGCTTGGTATCGTGCTATTGCACCGGACGCCCGGGTTTCAATGGGCCGAACTTCGTTATGACTGGGCCAACTGGACCCTGCGCGAGGTGGCTTTGTTCTCTGCCATCGTGGCTGCCTTTTGTGTTGGGTTGATTCAGATCACGCGCCCGGAGGCCGCGTTCTTCCTGCTTGTGCACCGCCCCGAAATGCTGGCCTTCATCTGGGTCGGCTACCCACTTTTGTCAGCGCTGCCGCAAGAGCTGCTGTTCCGTCCTCTGTTTTTTCGCCGCTATCACGCGATCCTACCGGATGGGCGTGCGGCCTATCTGCTGAACGCGGCCATATTCTCGTTCGCGCACCTGATGTACTGGAGCTGGATCGTCGCGCTGATGACATTCGCCGGCGGCCTGCTGTTCACATGGGCCTACCGGCAGCGTGGGTCATTCTTCTATGCGGTGTTGTTGCACGCGATTGCGGGCAATATCATTTTTGCGGTGGGGCTGGGCGTATATTTCTACTCGGGCAATGTGCAAAGGCCGTTTTGAAGGGGCAACCCGCCTTGACTTTCCGGGGCTGACAGGGTGTATCGGCGCGACGAATTCTGCGCCCGAAGGGATATTCCATGCACGCCTATCGCAGCCACACCTGCGCCGCCTTGACCGCCGCCAATGTCGGAGAAACCGTTCGCCTGTCCGGTTGGGTGCATCGGGTTCGAGATCATGGGGGCGTGCTGTTCATCGATCTTCGCGACCATTTCGGCGTAACCCAGATCCTGTGCGACGGCGACAGCGCCGCCTTTGCCGAGCTGGAAAAGGTGCGGTCCGAATGGTGCATCCGTATCGACGGCACCGTCAAAGCCCGTGACCCGGACTTGGTGAACCCGAAACTGCCCACCGGCGAGATCGAGGTTTACGTGCGCGAACTGGAAGTTCTGGGGGCCGCCGACGAATTGCCGCTGATGGTCTTCGGCGATCAGGAATACCCCGAGGAAACGCGTCTGCGCTATCGCTATCTGGACCTGCGCCGCGAGGCGATGCAGCGGAACATGACCCTGCGCTCGGACGTGGTAGCCTCAATGCGCAAGCGTATGTGGGATCAGGGCTTCCGCGAGTATCAGACGCCGATCATCACCGCCTCGTCGCCCGAAGGCGCGCGTGACTTCCTGGTGCCGTCGCGTCTGCACCCGGGCAAATTCTACGCGCTGCCACAGGCACCTCAGCAGTTCAAACAGCTGATCATGGTGTCGGGCTTCGACAAATACTTCCAGATCGCACCATGCTTCCGTGACGAAGACCCGCGCGCCGACCGCTCGCCCACCGATTTCTATCAGCTCGACCTCGAGATGTCCTTTGTTGAACAGCAGGACGTGTTCGACACGATCCAGCCCGTTCTGACCGGCGTGTTCGAAGAGTTTGGCGGTGGCCGCAAGGTCGATCAGCACTGGCCGCAGATCTCGTACAAGGACGCGGCGCTGTGGTACGGCACCGACAAGCCGGACCTGCGGAACCCCATCAAGATGCAGGTTGTATCCGACCACTTCCGCGGTTCCGGTTTCGCGATCTTTGCCAAGCTGCTTGAACAGGAAGGCACCGAGATCCGCGCGATCCCCGCGCCGGGCGGCGGCAGCCGCAAGTTCTGCGATCGCATGAACGCCTTTGCCCAGAAAGAGGGTCTGCCGGGCATGGGCTATATCTTCTGGCGCGATCAGGGTCAGGGGATGGAGGCTGCGGGACCGCTGGCCAAGAACATCGGCCCCGAGCGCACCGAGGCAATCCGTCAGCAACTGGGTCTGGGCGTTGGCGATGCGGCGTTTTTCCTGGGCGGCAAGCCAAAAGCCTTTGAAAAGGTTGCCGGCAAGGCGCGTGACGTGATCGGTGAGGAATTGAACCTGACCGAAAAAGACCGTTTTGCCTTTGCCTGGATCGTCGATTTCCCGATCTATGAGCAAGACGAGGAAACCGGCGCGATCGATTTCGAACACAACCCGTTTTCGATGCCGCAGGGCGGTATGGAGGCGTTGCAGGGCAACCCGCTGGATGTGCGCGGCTACCAGTATGATCTGGCGTGCAACGGGTACGAGCTGGTTTCAGGCGCGATCCGGAACCACAAGCCGGAAATCATGCTGAAGGCCTTTGAACTGGCGGGCTATGGCGAGGATGAAGTGAAATCCCGCTTTGGTGCCCTGTTCAATGCCTTCCACTACGGCGCCCCGCCACACGGTGGATGCGCGGCTGGTATCGACCGGATCGTGATGCTGTTGGCAGATGAGGCCAATATCCGCGAAGTCATGATGTTCCCGATGAACCAGCGAGCCGAAGATCTGATGATGGACGCACCTTCGGACCCGACCTCGGATCAGTTGATGGAGCTGGGTCTTCGCATTATCCCTCAGGACCAGTAAAAAAACCGCCCGCTTGTCGCGGGCGGTTTTTTTGCACGCAGGCAGTCTGTGTCAGTCCAGCGGGTCTTTCAGATTGGTTCGGTTGACGCGGATGGAACGCGCGGCCTGCCGTGTTTGGCGGTACAGCCAGATGCACAAAAGGGTTGCAGTGATGAAATACGCTGTCACCATTTCAAATCGCCTCTTGCTGTTCCAGTCGGTTCTGCACCATCCCGGCAACCTGCGCCGCCTGCGCCATGATCGGCGTCCCATTCGCGCGTGACAATGCCAGCTTTCGCGCTGCTTCCGCCAAGGGCCTGTCATTTGCTTCGCGCGCGACGCCGTGCAGGAACTGTGCGGCGTAGTCCAATGTACGGTGATCGTTGGGACCTGCGAGCACATCGGCGATATGGGCCATGTCGTCCTGATAGGCCAGAGGGTCCGGGCGGATGATTTCATCGCGCACGGCATGAAGCCCGCTGGGGCGCCGGTCCTCTGGCAGGCGTTCCAGAATGGATTTCTGAAAATGGGACATTGATTTTAGCGGCTTGGACAAAAAACCATCCGCGCCGGCCGCAAGAGCCATGTCTTCGCTGCCGTCATCGCCCGAAAGGCCCATGATGACACTGATACGGGGCGTGGCCTCGGCCAATTCGGCGATCAGGTCGGCGCCGGAACCGTCCGGCAGGCCCATATCGACCAGGATAACCGAAGGCCGATAGATCTGTAGGTGCCTTCGGGCCGATTTCAGGCAATCCGCACGGCGAATGCGCGCGCCGCTGTGCAGGCACATCAGGCGGATGGCATCGCAAGCGTACCGGCTGTCTTCGACAACCAATATGGTCTGACCCAGCAAGGGTCGAGTCGCGGTAGGCGCGGCGGCGGTGGTGGCAAGTAGGCCCGAATCGTCCATGGCAGCTCTCCTATGCAGCAGATGCTTCACGCTAGGAACTTCTGGCTAACACGACGTTAACGCGCGATTTGGCGCACTTGTCCTTTGGCGGATCAGCCCCCATAACCCATGCAACGCAGGACAGCAGGAGTGAGACATGATTGGACGTCTGAACCACGTCGCCATCGCCGTACCGGATCTTGAGGCGGCGTCTGAGCAATACCGCAACGCGCTGGGCGCCAAAGTCGGCGCGCCGCAGGACGAGCCGGATCATGGTGTCACGGTCGTGTTCATCGAACTGCCCAACACCAAGATCGAACTTCTGTATCCACTGGGTGACGACAGCCCGATCAACGGGTTCTTGGAAAAGAACCCGGCCGGCGGCATCCACCATGTATGTTACGAGGTCGAGGATATCATCGCGGCCCGTGATCATCTGAAAGCGACCGGAGCCCGGGTTCTGGGATCAGGTGAGCCCAAGATCGGTGCGCATGGCAAACCGGTTCTGTTTCTGCACCCCAAGGATTTCAACGGCTGCCTGGTCGAGCTGGAGCAGGTATAACCCCCCAGCCCCGGAGGGCCTGAAATGACCATTACTGCCGCGCTGGTGTTGTTCGCCGTCATCTGGTTCATGACGTTATTGGTGGTGCTGCCCATTCGCATCAAAACCCAGGGCGATCTGGGCGACATCGTTCCCGGCACGCATGCGGGCGCGCCGGAAGTGCATCACATGAAAAGAAAGATGTGGATCACCACCGGTATCTCTGTGGTTCTGTGGGCGATCATCGCCGGGATCATCCTGTCGGGCGTGATCTCGGTGCGGGATTTCGATTGGCTGAACCAGTTGGAGCCAAGGTAATCCCCGTCAGGCCTTTTGGCCTGACAAGGCATGATAGATATGGGTGAACGTGGCGGCCCCGATGATCGGGATCACGAGGTTCACCAGCGGCACTGAAAGCGGAATGGCCATCAGTGTGCCCGCCACCCAGATCGTCGTTGAATGTTTGGCCCGCAGTTTGCGCGCGCCGTCGCGCCCGATCCTTCGCATCGCGGCAAGGGTAAAATATTCACGCCCCAGCAAAAATCCGTTCATCGCCCAGAAGATGAAAGGCGCAAGCGGGGTGAAAATCGCATAGAGGATCAGCGCCAGCAGGTTTGCCACAATCAGAAGGCCAAGGAAGCTGAGACCGTCCATAAGCGCCTCTGACACCGGGATGCGCCGTGCGGGCGGCAATGTCGGAAAATGTTTGTCCTCAACCGCCTGGGCCACCTCGTCCAGAAAGATCGAGGTGATGGCCGACGCGACCGGCACCATCAGGAAAACGGGCAGGATCAGAACGAGCACGATACCGGAATAGTTCAGAACGTCGTTCAGCCACGGCACAGCTCCCACAAACGGCAGTGAGATTTCGCTGCCGGACAGCCAGTTGATCAACCAAATCGCACCTGCACAGGCCAGAACCAGCAGCAGAATGGTCAGGCCCACGCCGCGCAGCAATACGGCGCGAAACCTGGGGTCTCCGGTCTGGCCAAGTGCGCTGAAAAAGGCGTTCAGGATGATCATTCCGAAACCCACTCTGTCAACGCGGCCACGTTGGGCCGCGGGCGTTCCGGCGGGGTCGCTCCCTCGGTGGCGATATGAATCAAACCGGCCACGCGTTCGTTTTCGGCAAGCCCGAAAGCATCGACACAGAATTCGCGATCATGTGTTTGCCAACCCGACAGCCAATTGGCGCCCCAGCCCGCAGCCAGCGCGGCATTCAGCAGCGCCAGACAGACCGCGCCAGCAGAGTAGGATTGTTCGATGGCCGGAATCTTTTCGGATTGTTTGCGAACCTCGATGACCGCGACGGCCAGATGCCCCATATCGAACTGGCTGCGCGCTTTGGCGATGTCTTCCGGGCTCTTGTTCAGCCTTTGTCCGCAGGCCTCGGTCAGGGTCGCCAGGCGTGACATGGCGCCCTTTTCCAGAACGATAAATCGCCAGGGCTCCAGTTTGCCGTGATCGGGGCTGCGGGCTGCGGCCGTCAGCAACGGCAGCAACTCTTCCCGTGTTGGGGCCGGAGCAACCAGTGTCTTGGCCGGCCGGGACCGGCGCGACTGCAAAAACTCCAGAGCGGCGGGGTTTTTCAGGGACATATGTTAACTTCCTTTACATCGGGACTCTGTATCTTGGTCGGTATTCCGCCCGTTTCAAGGGCACGACAATGGATTGCGTGGATCAATTTCATTACGACGTGCTTCGTGCAAGACTTTGAGAAAAAAGAGGAGACAATGGCGAAAACCAAACTGCGCGATCTGCCGGATCTCAGCGCAATGGCGCAGGCCGGGGCCGTGTTCAAACTGAAGGTGACGCCCAAGGCGGCCCGCGATCGGGTGAGCGTCGAAGACGGGCAGATCAGGGTATCCGTTACGGCCCCGCCGGAAAACGGCAAGGCCAACAGGGCCGTGCAGTTGCTGCTTGCAGAATGTCTTGGCGTCGCGCCCTCGACCCTGACGCTGAAGCAGGGGCCAGCCGCACGGATCAAGCTGTTTTCCTATGACCCCTGAGGTCCGGTTTCGCGAATTTGATAAACACCTTCGGGCAGATCCAGCGCGGCCGCCAGATCCCGCACCTGCTCGGGTGACAACGTGATCTTCTGTATTTGATCGGTTCGGGGATCAAGTTGTTCCAGCGTGACGCATTCCGCGAAATTGTTGATCACCACATCTTCCTGCAAAGGTTGTTCACCTTCGTCCACAAGCGTAATGACCGTCGAGTCGAATTCATGCTCAATCGTAAACATGAGGCCAGAGTGCAAGCCGCTGGGGCGCAATGCAAGCCGTTCGTTTAACCGGTGGTGTGGTTTCGCCGGCACGGGCGTACTATGTTGAAATCACGGCCATTCGGTCTCAAAGGATATGACATGCACAGATGGTTTGTTTTATTGCTGTCCCTGCTGCTTGCGGCATGTGGAGGGGGGGCCTTGCGCGTCCAACCCGCCGAGGAATGGCTGGGGGACGAGCCAGAGGCCGAACCGATGGTGCAAACCTTCCGAGAGGTCAGTCGCGCTGTTGGAGCGGAAGCCCGCAGCCAGTGTCTGAAACAGACGACCGGGCAGAATTGCGACTTTCGGATTCTTGTCGACCTGAACCCTCGGGCTTCGGTCAATGCATTCCAGACGCTGGATGAAAACAAGCAGCCGGTGATCATATTCACCCGCTCGATGATCGAATCCACCAAGAACGCGGATGAACTGGCGTTTGTCATGGGGCATGAAGCAGCCCACCACGTGTTGGGGCACATCGCCAGGCAGAGTGAAATCGCCAGCGCCAGCGCGGCCGAGTTCGGGCGGGTGGCAGAGTTGCGCGGCGGGGATGCCGCCGCCATTGAAGAGGCACAAAAGCTGGGCGCGCAGGTTGGCGTTCAGGCTTATGTGAAAGACTTTGAGCTGGAGGCAGACCAGTTGGGAACCATCATTACGTATAATGCGGGATACAATCCGTTGGTCGGGGCAAGATTCTTTGATCGCATCCCGGATCCTGGTGACAGGTTTTTGGGAACCCACCCACCAAATGCACAACGTGTGCAGATCGTGCGGGAAACAGCAGAGCAATTGGGTTTGTCCCAATGACCGAACTTACATGCTTGGGTGTTGTCATGACGGATCGCGGCTCGAAATACGCGGTGTCTGGGGCGCAGGTCACGACGCGGGCTGAAATCGATGCCGTTCTGAACGATTTGAAATCCGACAAGAGCTATGCCAAGGCCACCCACAACACCTGGGCTGCGGCTTTGCCGACCGGCGCGTTGAAAGCTGATGATGGGGAAAGCGGCGCGGGCATGGTGATCCTTCGGATGATCGAACGCGCCGGGCTGAAAAATCACGTAATAATCGTGACGCGCTGGTATGGCGGCAAGAAACTGGGCGGGGACCGCTTTCGCCGTGTTCAGGATGCCACGCGGGCCTATCTGGATCACATCGGCGTCCAATCTTGACCTGAGTCAATGTTTGCCTTCGCAGATGCGCTACCCTTTGGACACAGCGTGAAAGCGAAAGGAAACAGCATGCCCTCCCACGAGACCCTGCGGCTGCATGCCGGATTGGTGGACGATATGGCCAGAATGCTGGACATTGATCTTGAGGAAGCCGCCATTGACGGGTCCGTTTCCGTGGACCAGATTTCTGATGCTGTTTTGCGCTGTACCGACTGCCCGAACCCGGATCACTGCAAGAGTTTGCTGAACAATCCCGGATCTGCCCGGCGGACGCCCGAATACTGCCGAAATCAGGAATTGCTTCACAATCTCCTGCCTTGACACAAAGGTCTGCCATGACACACCTGGGCGAAATCATGACCCATCTGCGCTTGGTGTTGCGTATGGGGCAAACAACCGGAACCGATTTGGCTGCGGCCTATCGGAAAGGTCATCTGAAACAGCAAGAATGGGCTGAAATCGTGCAGCAGTGTCGCGGCTGTTCCTGGGCCAGAGACTGCCCGGAATGGTTGGAACGGCGCGAGCAGGTTGAACAGGCACCGACGACATGCCCGAATCGCAAGTACTTTATTGCCCTCAAAACCAAGCAGGTGGAGAACGCTTGATGTCTCAGGTCACGTTGGGGGAAATCGAAAAGCACTTTTGGCTTACGCGCTCGGTGTCACGCTGTATGGGCATTTCAATGACCGAAGCGATGGCCGAAGGACGTCTTTCACCCGAAAAATACGCCGAGCTTGTCACGCGGTGCCGTGCTGCCGGATGTGACGTACAATGCGAGTTTTGGCTTGCCCGGCAACAGGGCACAGCGACCACTGCCCCGGATTTTTGCCCCAATGCCGAGATACTGAATGGGTTGAAAACCTGATCAAAGCCCGTTGTGCGTTCCGTCGCACAAAGGCGGTTTCGAGCTTTGCTTGCACCCACAAAAGAAGACCTTTTTGCTGTTTTCCGCAGTATATTTCACAGGCTCTAACCCGGTGCCTTTGTGCGATCCGTCGCAAAACGGCTGGCGGCTGGATTTGCCGCAGGCGCACCAGAAATAGGTTTTCCCTTCGACGACCTCGACCGGAAAAGGCGATTTTCGGGCAATGATGGGTGCGTTTGACATATGGCTTCTCCGTCTTTGGATGAATTCGCTGCAACAGTTTAGGGCGCCGGAGTCAGAAGGATAGGTTTTACGCCTCAAAGAACGTCATTGCGCCATTGGATTGGCATGGATTCGCTGTGACTCACGAAGACGTGATCGATTCAGTTGCCAGATTGTCGTTCAGCCCGTATTCTTAACCTGGCCCCGAAAAGCTGGGCAATATCAGAAAAGTAATAAAGGATTGACGGACATGAAACTGAAACTCGCTGCCGTTGGCGCATTTGCACTGATCCTGACTGCCTGTGCGCAGCAGGAAGAACCGACACCTGTTTACGTTCAGCCCAGCTATGACAAAGCCGGCACACCCAGCTGTCCAGGTGGTTATCAATTGGCCACAACCGAGGCTGGCCAAACGGTCTGTGACCCAATCACTCAGTAAGCCATTCGCAGGCGGCCCGGACCCGGACCGCCTGTACGCTTTCGGGAAAAACCGCCACCAGTTGTGGCGGTTTTTTCTTGCCTGCGATTTCTCGGCTATCGGACAGGTTGCGTTCTTCGCGTTGCGTGAACCCTGTTTAGTGCCTTTTGAGGCCGTAGGTATTCTTGAACTTGAATGACTTGAATTTCTGTCGCTTGACCGACCCGTAGGGCATATGCCCGAGGACACGCCGTTTGGGGGCGGTGTATCGATAAACCGGGGCCGGCTTTTTGATATGCGCCTTGGGCCGCTTGGCATGTGACCTGGCCTTTGGGGCCACGTAATACCGGTTTATCTTGTGACGCCCGTTTTTGTGAAAGCTCAGGTGTTTGCCGCCAACCGTTATGAATCCGGCAGAGCCGACCTGTGTAGGCTGGGCGTAACCGGGAGTGGCCACGAAATGCGCGGCCATCAGGAAAACCACGCAATTCAGGCCAAGCTTGAAGATACGAGACATGAAAACCTCCATGATTGGCTTTCAGTCCAAGATCGGGTCTGATCGCGTGTTCGGCCAATAAACTCGGTTCACGCTTTGCCCATATGCCGTGTGCTCGACGCGGTGTCAGACCTTAGACGGGTTTGCCCCACAAATCGTATTCTCCGGCCTCGTCCACTTCGACCGTGACGATGTCACCGGGCCTGAGGTTTTCGAACCCCTCATCGATGAACAGGTTACCGTCGATCTCGGGCGCGTCTGCTTTGGTGCGGCAGGTGGCGGCCTCGTCGTCGACCTCGTCCACGATCACCTCAAGCGTCTGTCCGACCTTCGCCCGCAACTTGGCCTCCGAGATCGCCTGTGCCTTTTCCATGAAGCGATCCCAGCGTTCTTGCTTGATTTCGGCCGGAACGTGATCGGGCAGGTCATTTGACCGCGCGCCATCGACGTTTTCATACTGAAAACACCCGACCCGATCCAGTTGAGCCTCGTCCATCCAGTCCAGCAGGGTCTGGAATTCCGACTCCGTCTCACCCGGATAGCCGACGATAAAGGTCGACCGCAGGGTGATATCCGGGCAGATCGCGCGCCAGGCCTTGATTTCATCCAACGTTCTGGCCGACGCGGCCGGGCGGGCCATGCGTTTTAGCACATCCGGGTGGGCGTGTTGAAACGGGATATCCAGATAAGGCAGCACGTTGCACCCGGCATCCGCCATCAGTGGGATCAGGTCCCGCACATGCGGATAAGGGTACACATAGTGCAGCCGCACCCAAGCATCGAGCTGCCCCAGCTCGCGCGCCAGATCGGTGATATGGCTGCGCACTTCACCGTCTTTCCACGGGTTGATGTCGTATTTCCGGTCCAGCCCATAGGCCGAAGTGTCCTGGCTGATGACCAGCAATTCGCGCACGCCGTTTTGCACCAGTTTTTCCGCCTCGCGCAGAACCGCATGCGCCGGGCGGCTGGCCAGTTTTCCGCGCATGTCGGGGATGATGCAGAACTTGCACTTGTGGTTGCAGCCCTCGGAAATTTTCAGATAGCTGTAGTGGCGCGGCGTCAACTGCACACTGCTGGCGGGCAACAGGTCCACGAACGGATCAGGATCGGGGGGCACGGCGGCGTGCACCGCATCCAGCACCTGCTCGTATTGGTGTGGGCCGGTGACAGCCATGATGCGAGGGTGATGCTCGCGAATGTAATCCGGCTCGGCCCCCAGACAGCCGGTCACGATGACCTTGCCGTTTTCCACCAGCGCCTCTCCAATCGCGTCCAGCGATTCCGCTTTGGCGCTGTCGAGGAACCCGCAGGTGTTCACAATGACGGCATCGGCCCCGGCATAATCTGGCGAAATGCCGTATCCTTCGGCACGTAGTCGGGTCAGAATGCGTTCACTGTCGACCAACGCCTTCGGGCAGCCCAAAGACACCATGCCGATGGTTGGCTGGTTCGATTGGGGTGTCTCGGTGATCCGGGCAGAAGGCGCCAGGTCGGGGCGGAGGTTCGGAGGGTTTGTCGTCATGCGCGGCATATAGTCGGGAAAGCTTCCCCTTGCAAATGTGATGCGTGATTTGAATGATCACGGCAATGACAAGCCAAAAGGCGGAGAGCAGAAAATGAAATGGCTGATGCGCATCCTGTTTATCGTTGTCGCCGTGATCGCGTTGATCATCGGCGCGCTGTTGCTGATGCCGGGGGAAAAGCTTGCCGCGATTCTGGCCGAGCAGGTCAAAGCCCAGACCGGCCGTGATCTGACGCTGACCGGTGATGTGCGCATTTCCTTCTGGCCGGTGGTCGGGATGGAAACCGGGCCGGTACGTTTCGGCAACGCAAGCTGGGCCGGACCGGAGCCGATGCTCAGCGCGGATAGCCTGGCCGTCGGGGTAGACGCTGCCGGGCTGTTGAACGGGGATTTGCGGATCAAACGTGTTTTTGCAGACAATCCCGTGTTGCGGCTGGAACGATCCGATGGTCGCGGCAATTGGGAATTGAGCGCCCAGACAACCGCGACAACTGCGGTCGCGACCGGGGGCACGACGCCCGCTGAGCATTCGGGGCAGGTCACGCTGGATCAGCTGCAGCTGACAAATGCACGGCTGATTTACGTGGAAAACGGTTCGACGCAGATGGATTTCTCGGGCGTGACACTATCTGCGAGCTGGCCCGAGGTGGCGGCCCCGTTGGTGATGGAGGCCGCCATGCCAGTGCCCGGAGGTGCGGTTCAGGTTGACCTGAAAATCCCGGACTTGCCGGCATTTGCCGCCGGGTCAGTGACTGATCTGGAATTGGCTTTGACGGCCCCGGGCGGAGAGATCGGATTTGACGGACGCGTCAATCTTGCGGGTGAAATGGATGGAACCACCAAGGTCGTAACGCGTGACACTGAAGGGATGCTTGCCGCCTTCGGTCAGGCTGGCACATCCGTACCGCCCGGATTGGGCGAGACTGCCGACATTTCAGCGCATATGACGTATACGCAGGATGGGCGGGTTTCCATGCGGAACATGGTTGCGCAATTGGATGACAACCGGTTCGTGGGTGAGGCGGATATAACCATTTCGGACCCGCCGCGTATCGTGGCCCGTCTGGAAGCCGGTGATCTGGATCTGTCGCGGATTTCCGAAACTGCTTCTGCCTCAGGCGGCACGTCTCAGGCAAACGCTCCTGCACCTGAGGGGTGGTCGACGGCCCCTATTGACGCATCCGCTCTGGCGCTAGCGAATGGTAAGATCCGCCTGACGGCGAACTCGATCGCCGTGCCCGGGATGACGTTCGGCAAAAGCGATCTGACCCTGTCGCTGGATCGGTCGCGGGCCGTTCTGGAAATGCACCCGGCCACGCTGTTTGCGGGTCAGTTGCACGGTCAGGTGGTGGCCAACAACCGCAACGGCCTGTCTGTGGGCGGCAACGTGACCGCCACCGGGATCGATCTGAAACAGGCACTGACCACGATGGCCGGGGTCAAACGCCTGTCGGGAACCGCTGCGGGAGCGTTTGAGTTTCTGGGTGTCGGCCAGTCCGAGGATCAGATCATGCGGTCCCTCAGCGGCAAGGGAAACCTGGATGTCGGTCCCGGAGTGATTTCCGGGCTCGATCTGGACCGATTGATGGGGCAGGGTACCGGATCAGGCGGAACCACCGTGTTCAACAGCCTGACGGCCAGTTTCACCATCGACCAGGGCGTGTTGACGAACAGCGATCTGCTCATGTCACTGAAGAATTTCCGCGCAGATGGCACCGGCACCGTGGATCTGGGGGCTCGCAACATCGACTATCTGTTCACGCCCGTGGCGCTGCGGGCCAATTCCGGGCAGGGGATATCGGTTCCCGTTCGCATCAAAGGCCCCTGGAGCGACCCGTCGATCAAGCCGGACCTGACCAAGGTGATCGAGGCGGCGGCGGATGTGAAGGTCAAAGAACTGGAAGACGACGCCAAACAGAAGGTTTTTGAAAAGGTCGGAAACGAATTGGATACGACGATCACCGACAGTGACCAGATCGAAGACGCCATCAAGAACAAGCTTGAAGAAGAGGCAAAAAAAGGTCTGCTCAAATTATTCGGCGGCGACTGAGCAACCATCGTGCTTGGGGCATCGGGATGTGCCCCAAGCAGTTGTTTTCAGATGGTTTGGTCGTAATCGCCGACACCGGGCTCGGTTCGGATGACGGCGTCAATGTCCGCGAAGATGGCGCGCATCTCAGCCTCGCTTTCGCTGCTTTCACAGACGACGACCAGATTGGGGGTATTGGACGAAGCCCGCACCAGACCCCAGCTGCCGTTGTCCAGAATCACACGTGCGCCGTTCACCGTAACCACTTCTTTGATTGCGCGGCCTGCGAGTGTTTCGCCCGCATCTCCCTTGGCGACCAGCTTGTCGACCAGCCGCTGAAGGATATCATATTTCTGGGTATCGGCGGCGTGGGGTGACATCGTGGGCGTGGACCAGGTCTTGGGCAGGGCCTTGCGCAGGTCCGACATGCTCTTGCCCGGGTTGCGGTCCATCAGTTTGCAGATTTCGACTGCGACACGCATCCCGCAGTCGTATCCACGCCCGATCGGTTCGGCCAAAAAGTAGTGGCCTGATTTTTCGAACCCTGCCAGTGCCCCGATTTCCTTGACGCGGCGCTTCATGTGGCTGTGGCCGGTCTTCCAGTAATCGGCTTTGACGCCCAGGGCCTGCAACTCGGGGTCGCTGGCGAACAGACCGGTGGATTTCACATCCGCAACAAAGGTCGATCCGGGGTGAAGCTTGGCCAGGTCGCGGGCCATGATGACGCCAACCTTGTCGGCAAAAATCTCCTCACCCTCATCATCGACGACGCCGCAGCGGTCTCCGTCACCGTCAAACCCCAACGCCAGATCGGCACCGCTGGATTTCACCGTGGCGGCCATGTCGTGCAGCATCTCCATGGCTTCCGGGTTCGGGTTGTAGTTGGGGAAGGTATAGTCCAGCCGGTTATGGCTGGGCACGACCTCAACCCCGATCCGTTCGAAAATCTCGGGCGCAAAGGCCGAAGCCGTACCATTCCCGGTCGCGCAGACCACTTTCAGTGGACGGGACATTTTGAAATCCCCGACCAGGTCGTCGATATAGGCCTGTTTGACGCCATCGACGAACTCGTACGAGCCGCCTTCGCGCGCGACGCCCTCGCCGTTCAGAACGATGTCACGCAGTTCCGACATCTCATCCGGGCCATGGGTCAGCGGGCGGTCAAAACCCATTTTGACCCCGGTCCAGCCGTTCGGGTTGTGGCTGGCGGTGACCATGGCCACCGCAGGCACATCCAGATGGAACTGCGCAAAATAGGCCATGGGGCTGAGCGCAGGGCCGATGTCTTTGACGCGGATACCAGCCTGCATCAGGCCCAGCATCAGGGCATTTTTGATCGCCAGTGAATAATCGCGATAGTCGTTTCCGACCGCGATAACAGGCTCTATCCCGCGCCTGTGCATCTGTGTGCCAAGTCCCAGCCCAAGCGCGGTCATGCCGGGCAGGTTGATCTCTTCAGGATATTTCCAACGGGCATCGTATTCACGGAACCCGGTGGGCGTGATCATCGCGTCGCGCAGAAAGGTCCAGCTGTTGGGTGTTACCTCGGTGAGGGGTTTGATCATAAGAAATCTCAATCGTTAAATCTGAATCGGATTCGCTTTAGCAAGCGCATCAAATCGCATCAATGTGTCAACAAGTTGGGGCATCTGATCGAGCGGGATCATATTTGGCCCGTCCGATGGGGCCGAGTCCGGATCCTGATGGGTTTCAATGAACACGGCCCCGACACCCAGAGAAACCGCGGCGCGGGCCATCACGGGTGCAAATTCGCGTTGTCCGCCCGAAGACCCGCCCTTGCCTCCGGGTTGCTGCACGGAATGGGTGGCGTCCATCACCACCGGATACCCGGTCTTCGCCATTTGGGGCAGCGCACGCATATCGGCAACCAGCGTGTTGTAGCCAAATGAGGTGCCACGTTCGGTCAGTAGGATATTCTGATTCCCGGTGCTTTCGATTTTGTCGACGATGTTGGTCATTTCCCAAGGTGCAAGGAATTGCCCCTTTTTCACATTGACCGCTTTTCCGGTGTTACCGGCCGCCAGCAGCATGTCGGTCTGACGGCACAGGAATGCCGGAATTTGCAGAACGTCCACCGCCTCGGCGGCGATGGCGCATTGCGCTTCGGTATGAACATCGGTCAGAACCGGGATGCCCATCGTTTTACGGATGTCATCCAGTACCTTCAGCCCCGCATCGATGCCCATGCCACGCTTACCCGACAGGGATGTCCGGTTCGCCTTGTCATAAGACGCCTTGAAGACGAATTGCGCCCCGGCTGCGTCGCAGGCTTCTTTCATTTTGCCCGCAATCATCTGCGCATGGTCTGCCGTTTCAAGCTGACATGGCCCAGCTATGATGGTCAGCGGAAGGTCGTTGCCGACTGTCAGGTCGGAGATTTTAACATGTTTCATGAGTTTTATGAGGATACCTGTTCACGAAGGACCGACGCGGTAAGCGAGATCATCAGGTAGATACCAGCAAACAACAGGAATGCCAAAATCGTATTTTCGAACTTGCGCGGATAGCTGGGCTCCTGACTGGGAACAGGGTTGACCGAGACGGTCAGATAGCGCACCTGCCGGTTGGCTTCGGACCGGGTCGCTTCCATTTGCTGCATTGCCGTTTGCAGCATCATGTCGCGCGCCGCCAGGTCCGCCTGCGCGATCTGGATACGCACGCTCAGCCGCGCCAGCGAGTTTTCGCCGTCCGAGGCATCCTGCATCTCGGCATTCAGTTCTCTCAGAACTTTTTCCAGGCGGGCGATATCTGCCTTGACGCCATCAACCTTTGCCTTGTTCGGGCGCAGGTTGTCCTGAAGCGCGGCGAGCTCAAGCTCTTTGTCCTGAACCAGTATTTCGATTTCGTTGATGCGGGCACGCAGGCTGGCAATGACGTTTTCGGGGTCAAGAACAGCGCCCTGAAGCTGAAGCTCGATCAACTCTTCCTGAGCCTGCCTGCGCGCTTCCTGCGCCGCTTCGAAACTTTGCAGCGCGTCGCGCATCTGGTCTTCGCGTTTTTTTCCGGACAAGGCGTTCACCCTGTCTTCGGCATAAGAAATCAGGCGCTCGGAAAATTCGGTCGATGTCTGCGCGTCGGGGGCGGCAACCTCCATCCGAATGACCCCTTCGGTCGGGTCATAGCCGATTGTAATCATGCGTTTGAACAGCTTATAGGCGTCTTCAAGCGAGGCGTCTGGCGCCAGTCTTTGAATCGGGTCGATCCATTCCTGCTTGAAAACATCAGAAAACCCGGCATCGCGGTCCAGCAACAGCAAAGCTTCTTTCGATTCCAGAAAGGACTGAACCGAGATCGAATCCTGTGTGGTGGCGAATTGCGTGCCGGCAAGCAGACCGCCGATATTGCCCGGTCCGCCATCCGCTTGCAGAATCAGGAATTCGGAATCGCTGGCATACATCGGCGTGGCGATGCGATAGAAATAGAAGCCGACAATGAAGGTCGGCAGGAACACAAAGGCCGCCAGACGCGCAAACAGTCCAAACAATTTACGCTTGCGACGACGGGCGATGTCTTTTTGGATTTGGCCAATTTCAAAATTGCGCCGCTCAGCTGGGCTGAGCTCGGGCCCGGGCAGATTTGTTTTCTCGGCACCCATGGCCTGCGGCAGTTGAACGTTGATCCTGTCCGTGGGTTTGTCACCCTCGTCCGATGGCCTTGCGGCGGCAAGGTCCAGAAGATTGGTGCGCTGGAAGGGGTCGATGCCCTTTTTGCGCAGCAATCGCACCGCGTCATAGTCCGACGTCGCGGCCAGACCGTGTTTCTGCGCCAGACGTCGTGCGATACGCAATTGACGGCCCGTCAGGCCTTCGCGCTTGATGTCGTCCAGCTGCGTCCCGGGCTGTGCTTCGTCGGCGGCCGCAGGGCCTTGTGTCGCGTTGCGAATACGCGAGATGGCGTCCGATCGCGCCTCGGCCGAGTTTTCCGTCTGGCGTCTGCGGCGCCAGTTGTATTTTCTAACCTTGGGTTTCGTAGTCATACAGCTGCTTTGCCTCTTCCAAGGAGTCAAACATATACAATTGCCCGTCCAGAAGTACGGCCGCTTTCTGGGCGAATTTCTCCAACACGGACGGGCTGTGCGATACGATTACCAAAGTCGTCGTGCGCAACCTTTCCTTCAGGATCGCCCCTGCCTTTTCGTTGAATTCGACATCTGTTGTCGCCGGCATCCCTTCGTCGATGAGATACATGTCAAAGTCCAGCGCCAGCATCAAAGAAAAGGTGAAACGCGCCCTCATCCCAGAGGAGTAAGTGGCAAGGGGCTGGTCGAAATATTCGCCCAGACCGCAGAGCCATTTGCAATAGGCCTCGATATAGTCGGGGTCCATACCGTAGATCTTGGCGATGTAGCGCGCGTTCTCAAGCGCTGACAGTTTTCCCGACACGCCACCGGTGAACCCCATGGGAAAGGACACCCGGCATTCGCGGCGGACCACGCCTTCGTCGGGTTTCTCCAGGCCGGCCATCATGTTGATCAACGTGGTTTTTCCGGTTCCGTTCGGGGCCAGAACGCCCAGTGAGGTGCCCAGTTCGACCCGAAACGAGACCCGATCCAGAATCACCTTGCGGCGCGTTCCGGTCCAGAAGGATTTGCTGACGTTGTCGAATTCTAGCATTCGCGGTCTGCTGCTCATTTCGTTCGTGTTGTCGCACTTGCGGGCGGCCAGAAAAGGTATTTTTTACCGGCCCATGTTGGCTACATTATGTCGAATTATGAAACAAATGATCAATGCGGTCCGGTTGCGCGCATGAATGTCTGATTGGGTGCAGCAAAGGTTATCGGTCACTTGGTGCCGCGTCAGGTCGTTATTATCTGTTTTGGCAGCCGACAACAGACGGGATGGGCAGGGGCCTTCACGATCATATGAACGCTTTACGTCAGGAAATCCGCGCCTGCCGCTTGTGTGCCGACAGGTTCGCGCAAACAAAAACCGCACACGAGCCGCGCCCGGTGGTCTGGTTCCGCCCCGGAACACCGATCCTTGTCGCGGGGCAGGCACCGGGCGCCCGTGTGCACGAGTCGGGGCGGCCCTTCACCGACCCGTCCGGCGACAGGCTGCGGCACTGGCTGGGGATTGATGAGACGGTTTTTTACGATCGCGACCGTGTTTCGATTGTACCGATGGCCTTCTGCTTTCCGGGGTATGATGCGCGCAATGCTGATCTTCCGCCACCTGCGATTTGCCGCAAGACCTGGCATGACCGGGTGATGCAGGACCTGGGGCGTGTGCCGCTGACCGTGTTGGTCGGAGGTCATGCACACAAGTTTCATCTTGGCGCGCGCGGGTCGGTGACGGACACCGTCCGCAACTGGCGGGACCATGCGCCGCGGGTCTTTGCCTTGCCTCACCCGTCCTGGCGCAATACGGCATGGTTGAAGAAAAACCCGTGGTTCGAGGCTGAACTGCTGCCTGTTTTGCGTGCACGGGTCCAAGAGGTGCTGAATGATTGAATCCACGGCGTTGGACACTGCGCATGCCGCGATGCAGGCGGACCCGACAAGTGATGCCGCTCGTCTGCGTTTCTTCGAACGGCTTGCGGATAGCGAGCTGTTTCTGATGCTGACCGAAGAAGCGCGGGACGAGAATATCTCGCCCGAATTGTTCGATGTGGCTGACGGGCGCTTTGTTCTGGCCTTTGATCGTGAGGACCGGCTGGCGCAGTTTGCCGGGCGGCCCGTGCCTTATGTGGCACTGTCGGGGCGGGTGCTTTCGGGGATGCTGTCGGGGCAGGGCATCGGGCTTGGTCTGAACCTGGTGACTGCGCCATCTTCGATGCTGGTCCCGGCGGAAGCCCTGGAATGGTTGACTGAAACGTTGCAGCACCGCCCGCAAAAGGTCGAGGAAGAGCTTGCCGAGTTTTTGCCCCCTGCCGGCCTGCCGCAGGCCCTGCTGACCGCGCTGGATGCGAAACTGGCGACGGCAGGCGGACTTGCAAGCGCGGCCTATCTGGTTGCCACCAAGTCCAAATCGGGCGCGCAGGGCCATCTGTTGGGATTTGTCGATGCCATCGAGGGGGCCGAGCCCGCTTTGGCCAAGGCCGCGTCCGAGGCGCTGACCTTTTCCGGGATTGAGGCAGGCGCGATGGATGTCGGGTTTTTCACCGCAAGCGAGGCCGCCGCCGCGCTTCTGGCCAAGGTGGGCCTTCGGTTTGATCTGCCCCAGCCGCAAATTGCCGAAGCGGTCCGCGAAGCCCCCGGCAGCAATCCGGACAACCCACCCATTCTGAAATAACCATCCAAACACAAACACGCGGCGCAAGCTGCACCGCGTGTCATAGCGCCTAGGATATGTTTATTCCGCTGCCGCTTCCAGCTTGTCCTGCGTGCGGGTTTCGAAATCGCTGGCGTCGTGGCGTTCGTGAAGCTGCGTGTGCGGCTCGCCAAAGGCGCGGTTGACCATGCGGCCGCGCTGAACCGCCGGGCGCGCGTCGATTGCCTTGGCCCATCGCATGACGTTCTTGTAGGATTCCACGTCCAGGAACTCTGCCGCGCTGTAAAGGCGGCCCAGAACCAACTGGCCATACCAGGGCCAAATCGCCATGTCGGCGATCGAATAGTCTTCGCCCGCGATGAAGGTTTTTTCCGCCAGTTCACGATCCAGAACATCCAGTTGGCGCTTGGTCTCCATGGCGAAACGGTTGATCGGGTATTCCCATTTCTCGGGTGCATAGGCGTAGAAATGCCCGAACCCACCGCCCAGGTAAGGCGCGCTGCCCATCTGCCAGAACACCCAGTTCATCACCTCGGTCCGCTCGGGGCCGGATGCGGGCAGAAACGCGCCGAACTTTTCAGCCAGATGGAACAGGATCGAGGCGCTTTCAAAAACACGAACAGGTTTGTCACCTGACCGATCCCAAAGCGCGGGGATTTTCGAGTTCGGGTTGGCCTCGACAAAGCCTGAGCTGAATTGATCGCCTTCTCCGATGTTGATCAGCCAGGCGTTGTATTCAGCGCCTCCATGACCAAGTGCCAACAGCTCTTCCAGCATCACCGTGACTTTTACGCCATTGGGTGTCGCGAGCGAGTAAAGCTGAAGAGGATGCTGTCCGACCGGCAGGTCCTTGTCATGGGTCGCTCCGGCGATCGGTCGGTTGATGTTGGCGAATTGTCCGCCACTTTTACTGTCCCAGGTCCAGACCGCTGGAGGGGTATACGAGGATTGGTCGCTCATCTCTTGCCTTTCTTGCCTATGTCAGGGCTGCCATACAGCTAATATTGCAAACCGCCGAGTCCAACCCCACTCAACTGGCGTATTCTGTAACAATCCGCCGCCAAACTCTCACGTTTTCTCGTGTCGGGTCACAGCGGCGTTAGGGGGACTACGCACCGCTTGGGAATCGCATATTGTCCTGTCAGACCTGCCGCAAGGCATCACGGATTTAGTTGACCCGAAAAGGATGAACGACATGAAACGCTTTGCATTGACACTCGCTGCGGCCATAGCTCTGGCGGTTCCGGCTTTTGCCGGCCCTCAATATATCGACGGCACAGGTTTTGCTGTTTCGGGTTATGATGTCGTTGCCTATCGCAGCCTGGATCAGATGCCTGTGGGCCAGTCGCAGCCCGAAGGTGTGCGCGGAAATGCCAACATCACCGCCGAGTACAACGGTGCGACCTGGGCATTTGCGACCGAGGAAAACCGCGACAAATTCCTTGAAAACCCAGCATACTACGCGCCGCAATATGATGGGCACTGCGCTTACGGCGTGTCGCGTGGTGGCAAGGTTCCTGCAAATCCAAACCTGTGGCGGATCGTGGATGACAAGCTGTATCTCAACATCACCGACGTGGTTGTCGGATTTTTCGAGGAAGACATTCCAGGTAATATCAATCTTGCCGAAGGAAACTGGCCCGGTATCGAACCAAGCGACGCTTCGACCAATGTGATCCCGAAATTCACGTCGGAAGGCCCGGTTTCAAACTGATCCGGCCTCAAAAGACCCAAGCCCGGCTGGTCCAGCCGGGCAGAGGCCGTTACCCCGCAAGCCAGAATTGATCCCGAATATCCTGATCGGCATCAAACCTGATCCGCACGCTCTTGGCGCCCGGAAACTTCCGTTCGCGGATCGTATCGGGGATGATGACTTCTCCGGCGCCGGTATCTTTTGACTGAAAGCTCAAAATTTCAGCCTCGGTGTGGCGCGCGTTGGTCAGGACGGTCGTCGGCAAGGCCACGCGATTTGCCCCATGATGCACGGGCGTGGTGACAAAATAGGTCAGATGCCGCCCGTAACACCCGACCGCGTCGGGAACGTGATCCGAGACACATGCATCAGATCTGTCCTGAAAATCCGCTTCATCGTGCATTTGCGGCAACCTCTGGTCGGGATTCAGCATCGCCTTGCAGGCGGCGATATCCTCCAGCGGAAGTTCGATGATGCGCTTCTTCAAACGGGGTCGGCGCGGTTGCGGAGGGCCGGAACTGGCACCACCTTTCATAACCAAACCTTCTTTGCGCAGAAAATCATAAGCCGCCTTGGCGCGCGAAAAACCGGAACTGTCCCCATCCTTGTGATCGGGGTGTGAATGGAATGCGATCTGCCTCCATGCGTCCCTGATCTCTTGGGAACCGGCGCAGGGGCTCAACCCCAGATCCGCCAACGCATCCGCGCGTGCCCGCACTTTATCGACAGGTTCCATACTCAAAACACTCTTTACAAACTACACATTGCCAGTGTGGTCACAGTCATAGTTTTGTCAATTTTCAAGGATGATTTGCGGGGCTGGTGACAACAATCGCGATGTTGAGATTCAATTGTCCCTCAAAGGCGCCGTTTTATAGGCGTGGTTGTGAAACAGTACACATCTTCCGAAACGACAAACGCCCGGGCGTAAACGTAACCCGGGCGAACCATTGGATTTTTTGAAAGTCAGGCAACGTTTTCCAGTTCAACGCGCGGTGTAATGCCCAGTGCAAAGCAGACATCGCGCGTCAATTCGGGACGGTTCAGGGTATAGAAATGCAGCTTGTCCACGCCGCCTTCGATCAGGTCTGAACACAGCTCTGTGCAGATTGCCGTGGCTAACAGATCCTCACGCTCGTCGCGCACCGCTTTTTCAAACGCCTGTTCGACCCACTGGGGAATATGCGTGCCACAGCGCTTGGCGAAGTTGCGGGCGCCTGCCCAGTTCTCGATCGGCAGGATGCCCGGCACGATCGGTTTGTCGATGCCGGCCTTGGCGCAAGCATCGCGGAACCGGAAAAAGGTTTCGGCTTCGAAGAAGAACTGCGTCAGCGCTTCGTCTGCACCTGCGTCCAGCTTGGCCTTCAGCCAGTCCACATCCGCAGCCATGTTGGCAGCCTCGGGGTGGGTGTCGGGATAGGCCCCGACACGAATGCTGAACATTTCGGTTTGGGCCAGTGCCTCGATCAGTTCAACAGAACTGGAAAACCCGTCGGGGTGCGGCACAAACTTGTCTTGACCCTTTGGCGGGTCGCCGCGCAGGGCGACGATGTCCTGCACGCCGGCGCGGGCAAAGGTGTCTGCGATCTCCAGCGTTTCCTGCCGCGAAGCATCGACACAGGTCAGATGAGCGGCCACGTTCAGGCCCGATGACTTGTGCAGGGTCGAAACCGCGTCGCGCGTCAGTTCACGCGTCGTGCCACCAGCGCCGTAGGTGACGGAAACAAAACGGGGATCCAAAGGGGCCAATGTCTGGACCGTGTCCCAAAGGCGGAAAGAGGCTTCCAGAGTTTTGGGCGGAAAGAACTCGAAGGAAATTTCAGGTTTGGACATCGTGGCCTCACTGGATCAACTGAGCCTCTTGTGCCATGGCATGCATTGTGAAACAAACTCATATTACTCAACAACAACATGAATGCTGTTTGAAATGCATATTGAATTCCGGCACCTGCGCACCATCAAGGCGATCCATGAATGCGGCGGGCTGGCCCGCGCTGCGGATCAGTTGAACATCACCCAGTCCGCATTGAGCCATCAAATCAAAGGGTTGGAGGATCAGGCCGGGGTCGAGCTGTTTCTGCGCCGCTCCAAACCCATGAAACTGTCGGCTGCCGGTTTGCGGCTTTTGCGCCTGGCCGAGCAGATACTGCCGCAGGTCGAAGCCGCCCAGAATGAATTTTCTTCGCTGCGGGACGGGCGCACGGGGCGGATGCATATAGCCATCGAATGCCACGCTTGTTTCGAATGGCTGTTCCCGGTGCTCGAATCCTTCAGGAAATCCTGGGGCGACGTGGATGTCGATATCCGCCCTGGTCTTGCCTTCGACGCGCTTCCGGCCTTGCAGAAGGAAGAGGTCGATCTGGTGGTCTCGTCCGATCCCGAGGACCTGCCGGGTGTCGAGTTTGTCGAACTTTTTGATTATAACGCGGTGTTTGTGGCCGCTTCGACCCATCCCCTGGCCAAGAAAGACTATGTCGAGGCCGAGGATTTTCGCGGCCAGACCCTGATCACCTATCCAGTGGAACGCACCCGCCTGGATGTGTTCAGCCAGCTGTTGATCCCGGCGCGGGTTGAGCCTGCCACGATCCGGCAGGTGGAACTGACCGCCGTCATTCTGCTGCTGGTCGCATCGAACCGGGGCATTTCAGTGCTGCCGGATTGGGTCGTGCGCGAGGTCAAATACAACTCGGACTACGTCACCAGACCCCTGACGAAAGAGGGCATTACACGGCGTCTCTATGCCGCGGTCCGTTCGGAAGATCTGGAGAAACCCTTTGTGCAGGAACTGGTGAAACTGGCCCGGGAAGAAGCGCGCAAGCTGCAATCCCAGTAACGGCGTTTCCTGCGGGTCTGTTATGCGCATCATTCCTCTTGGCAAGGGCGCATTGCGGCAGTATACGCGCGGTTTGACCGAACAGGAGCCTTTTGACAATGGTTGGCAGCGCAAATCTCAACATCATGATCAAGGCCGCGCGCAAGGCGGGGCGTTCTTTGGTCAAGGATTTCCGTGAAGTCGAGAATCTGCAGGTGTCGATGAAAGGCGCCGGTGATTTCGTCTCGAAGGCCGACATCGCCGCCGAAGCCATCCTGAAAGAAGAGCTGCTGGGCGCACGACCGACCTATGGCTGGCTGGCCGAAGAGGGCGGCTCCATCGATGGTGAGGATCCGACCCGCCGCTGGATCGTCGATCCGCTGGACGGCACCACCAATTTCCTGCACGGCCTGCCGCATTGGGCGATTTCCATAGCACTGGAACACAAGGGCAAGATCGTTGCCGGCGTGATCTATGACGCCGCCAAGGACGAGATGTTCTTTGCTGAAAAAGGTGAGGGCGCTTGGATGAACGACACCCGTATTCGCGTGTCGGGTCGTCATCGCATGATTGAATCGGTCTTCGCGACCGGTCTGCCCTTTGGTGGCCGCTCGGATCTGCCTGCGACTTTGCAGGATCTGGCGCGTCTGATGCCCGCCTGCGCCGGTGTGCGTCGTTGGGGCGCCGCCGCGCTGGATATGGCATATGTGGCCGCAGGCCGGTACGAAGGCTTTTGGGAACGCCGCCTGAATGCGTGGGATCTGGCTGCCGGTGTGATCATCGTCAAAGAGGCTGGCGGCTTCGTGCAGGCGCTTAACCCTGAAGGCAACGTGCTGGAAGATGGTGAAGTGATCTGTTCGAACGAACCGATCTTCGATCAGTTCGCCAAGGTGATCCGGGGCTAGGCGCCCTTTGAACCGGCTTTAGCGGCGCGGAACGCGCGGAATGCGGGATTGTGACAGCTTGTACTTCGCTTCCGGGTGGGGCGGATGTCCGTGGGTGCGATCCCAGAACTGAATTCCGCCGCGTCTCAGCCACAGCGGGATGCACAGGATCAGGCCAACGGCAAATCCCCCGGTATGGGCCCAATAGGCGATGCCGCCTTCGTCTGGATTGCTGGTGACGCTGCCAAAGAACTGTATCGCCAGCCAGACGCCCAGCATAATGAAGGCGGGGATGGTAAAGACCCTGAAATAGACGATCAGGATCAGCAGGATATCCACCCGTGCTTTCGGGAACAGCAGCAGATACCCGCCCATCACACCCGCAATCGCGCCCGAGGCCCCAACAGTGGGAACTTGGGATTCGGGCCCGGTGATGACGTGAATCAGGCCCGCGCCGATTCCTGCCGCCATGTAAAACAGCAGGAAGGGCAGATGGCCCATCTCGTCTTCCAGATTGTCACCGAAGATCCACAGAAACAGCATGTTGCCGGCCAAGTGCATCCACCCCCCGTGCAGGAACATGGATGTCACCAGGGTTTCCAGCCCGAACCCGTCGCTGACCCGCGCCGGAATAATGGCGTAGTCGAAAAACAGCCTGCCGATCCGTGGCCCATCATTCATGATCCCCACATAGCTGAGGAAGATCAGGATATTGGCCGCCAGCAAGGCATAGACAACATAAGGTGTGCGCCCCGAAGGGTTATGGTCGCGGATCGGAAACATGCCGTGACGCTGGGCTTTTGTGCGCCCAGCGTCAAGGCAAGCTTATGCCGCACCTCCCAACAACACGGCGTTTCCACCCGCCGCGGTCGTGTCCACGCAGACATGGCGTTCACCCAGAACACGCGCGCGGTCGGGCTTGCCGGGAATAAGCGGCAGAATCGGGCCGTCGCGGTGCGCCAGATGGTGTTCGATCTGCCCCGCTGTTTCCTCGTCTCCCCACCACATCACGCCCGAAATGCCGGTCAGGTTTTCCAACCGGTGCAGGTCAAGCATCCCGGTCGCCTGAATGGCGGTGCCACCCAGCGCAGATACAGCATCGGCCTGCGCACGCGCTGCGGCCTCTCCGGGTCCCAAGCAAAGAAGAGGCGGACGGGGATACACGCTCAGGCGGTTCGATTCACCGGTCGGGCCGGGCAGGGACCGGGTTTTGACCGGCGCAGGTTGACCTTGTGCAGCAGGCAGATCAGCCACGGCGCCCCAGGTATCCGCCGTGCTTTGACGGTCGGGTGCGCAAAACCGGATCATGTAGTTCGGCCCACCCGCCTTGGGGCCGGTGCCTGACAATCCTTCGCCACCAAAGGGCTGAGACCCGACGATGGCGCCGATCTGGTTGCGGTTTACATAGATGTTGCCCGCATGGATTGCCTCGGTCACATGCTGCACGCGGTCGTCTATGCGGGTGTGCAGGCCGAAGGTCAGGCCGTATCCGGTGGCGTTGATATCGGCGATGATCTTGTCGATCTCTTGCGATTTGAACCGGGCGACGTGCAGCACCGGGCCGAACACCTCGCGTTCCAGCGCGGCGATGCCGGGGATCTCGATCAGCGTCGGAGCAACAAAGATGCCTTCGGGCGGCAACGGAAGCTCCTTCAACACCCGCCCTTCGTTGCGCGCCTTGGTCACATGTTCGGCGATGCCCTGACGGGCCTGTTCGTCGATCACCGGTCCGCAATCCGTCGACAAAAGCCAGGGGTCGTCGACCGACAGCGCATCCATCGCCCCTTTGAGCATGGTCAGAACGTCATCGGCGATGTCTTCCTGCAAATACAGGCAGCGCAGGGCGGAACAGCGCTGGCCCGCCGACTGAAAGGCGCTTTCGATGATCGATTGCACGGCTTGTTCGGGAAGGGCGGTGCTGTCGACGATCATCGCATTCAGACCGCCGGTTTCCGCGATCAGCGGCGTACCGGGGCGCATGGATTCGGCCATCGCCACACGGATTTTCAGCGCGGTGGCTGTTGACCCAGTGAAGGCCACGCCTGAGATGCGCGGATCCGACGTCAGCGCCGCACCCACGGCAGGCCCACCCGGCAACAGTTGCAGCACATCGCGTGGTACCCCCGCCTCGTGCATAAGCTGAATGGCACGATGTGCGATCAGGGGGGTCTGGGGCGCAGGCTTGGCCAGAACCGCGTTTCCGGTTGCCAGCGCAGCAGAGATCTGCCCAGAGAAAATCGCCAGCGGGAAGTTCCACGGACTGATGCAGGTGAAAATCCCCGCGGGTTCGGCATCGGGGATGTTGGCTGCATAGTAACGCAGGAAATCCACCGCCTCGCGCAGTTCGGCCACCGCATCGGGCAGCGACTTCCCGGCCTCGCGCGCCAGCAGGGCAAACAACTCACCATAATGAGCTTCGTAAAGATCGGCTGCGGCATTGAGGATGCGGGCGCGTTCGGCAGAGGGGGCATCCCAGGGGTTGGCCGAGGCCAATGCCATTTCCACATCCGCCGCGCTGGCTGGGGCCACCGCGCCGGGCTTGTCCTGAGGCCGTGCCGGATTGATCACCGGCTCATCCGCATCGGGTTTAGCCGCATCGGCCAGCAAGGGTTGCGCATACCAATGATGGGCGCGGAACTGATCCCGTGCCGCATCAATCTGATCCAGGGTTGGTGTGTGATGCAGGTCAAAACCCTTGGAATTCGGTCTTTCAGGCTGGAACAATTCCGGCCCGGTCGGCAGTGCGGGCGGAGGGGTCCGGACCGCAACAAACGGATCGGCGGCGACCACTTCCGGTGGCACATCTTCGTCCACAATCTGGTTGACGAAGGATGAATTCGCGCCGTTCTCCAACAAGCGCCGAACCAGATAAGCCAGCAAGTCGCGATGCGCCCCCACCGGTGCATAGATGCGGCACCGGGTGTTCTGCTTGTCCATCACGATCTGATGCAAGGTCTCACCCATGCCGTGCAGGCGCTGGAACTCGAACGGTTGATCCTTGGCCATGTGAAGGATGGCGCTGACCGTGTGCGCGTTGTGCGTGGCAAATTGCGGATAAATCCGATCGGTCATGCCCAGCAGTTTGCGTGCATTGGCGATATAGGAGATGTCGGTTGCCGCCTTGTGCGTGAAGACGGGAAAGCCATCCACACCTTCGACCTGCGCGCGTTTGATCTCGGTATCCCAATAGGCGCCTTTGACCAATCGCACCATAATCTGGCGATCGTGACGTTCGGCCATGCCATACAGCGTATCCAGTACCAGGCCTGCGCGCGGGCCATAGGCCTGAACCACGATGCCAAACCCGTACCAGCCGGCAAGGGCCGGGTCGGACATCACCGCCTCTATCACCTGCAACGACAGCGACAGGCGATCCGCCTCTTCTGCATCGACGTTCAGGCCCATTCCGGCCGCCTTGGCCAGCAGGGCCAGTGCCCGCAGCCGCGGCACCAGCTCGTCCATCACACGCTGTTCCTGTGCCAGCTCATAACGGGGGTGCAGGGCGGACAGTTTTACCGAAATGCCCGGGTTGGCGCGGATATCGTCATGGGTGCAGGCCTCGGCAATGGCCGAGATGGCGCGGGAATAGGACAGGTGATAGCGCGCCGCGTCCGCTTCGGTTCGGGCCGCTTCGCCCAGCATGTCGTAGGAATAGGTATAGCCCTTCTCCTCCATCCCGCGTGCGCGGTCCATGGCGGACTGAATGGTTTCCCCCAGAACGAACTGCCGGCCCATCTCTTTCATCGCGCGTGCCACGGCAGTGCGGATCACCGGCTCGCCCAACCGCTTGATCGCACCGCGCAGCGCCCCGACCGGAGACGCCTTGCCCTCGTCCAGCACCTTTCCGGTCAACATCAGTGCCCATGTCGAGGCGTTCACCAGCGAGGACGAGGATTGCCCCAGATGCTTGCCCCAATCGGAGGGCGCGATCTTGTCTTCGATCAGCGCATCAATTGTGTCGGCATCCGGCACACGCAGCAACGCCTCGGCCAGGCACATCAGGGCGATGCCTTCGTCGGTGGACAGGCCATATTCGGCCAGAAACACCTCCATCAACCCCGGAGAGGTGCTGGACCGGATATCGCGCACAAGCTGCGCAGCCGCGGCGCCGATGGCGCTGCGATCCGTGTCCGTCAGGCTGGCCTGAGAGATCAGTGTCTCAAGAACTGCCGACTGATCGGCATAGGTGGAAGTATCGATGAGGGTGCGCAGGCTGTGTGACATATGTCCTCCGGTCTTTGCGATAATATAATGCGGAAAAATCAGGACAACGGACTGAGTTTGATATATTTGAAGGAGGATGATCTGAATTTTTAGCAGCGGACAGTTCAAATGAGTTTTCCTGATCTTGATCGGTTTGACCGCTCGATTCTAAGGATTCTGGCCGAGGACGGCCGTATCTCGGTGGCCGATCTTGCGCGCGAGATCGGGCTGTCGAAATCTCCGACGCAAGCGCGGCTCAAACGGCTTGAGGCGAGCGGAGTGATCCAGGGCTATCGGGCGATGCTGGATCCGATCCGGCTGGGCCTGGATCACGTCGCGTTTGTCGAGGTGCGTTTGACCGATACCCGTGAAAAGGCGCTGGCCGAGTTCAACGCAGCCGTCCGCAAAACCGCCGAGGTCGAGCAGGCGCATATGATCGCGTCCAATTTTGACTATCTTCTGAAAGTGCGCACCGCCACGATGTCGGAATATCGCCGTGTATTGGCCGAGAAGATTTCGTCTCTGCCGCATGTCGCCAATACTTCAACTTTTGTTGCGATGGAGGCCGTGAAGGAAACCGGTATGCTGGGCGGTTTTGAACATCAGCCTTGACGCGGTGGAATTATGGTCCACCCTTGTTCCGTGATGCGAACCTGTGCTGCAACGTTTCTACTGATCGCGTGTTCATGCTCGGCCATGGCCGAGACATGCCCCGCGGCTCCGGATCATATCGAAGGTGTGGATGCGCTGATCAAGCAGGTCCAAAAGGCGCAATCGCAAAGCGACGCCCGGGTCATCTCGAATAAAATGTGGGAACTTTGGACAGACGCGCCGGATGCCCGATCGCAGACCCTGCTGGATCGTGGAATGGCGCGACGAGAGGCGTGGGATTTGTCGGGCGCATTGGACGATTTCAACCAACTTGTCGAATATTGCCCGGATTACGCCGAAGGCTACAATCAGCGGGCTTTTGTAAACTACCTGAGGCAGGATTTTGACGCGGCATTGCGCGACCTGAATGTCACGATCGAAATGTCGCCAAACCATATCGGTGCGCTAAGTGGGCGGGCTTTGTCCCTGATGGGGTTGAGACGTTTGGAAGACGCGCGTGCAGCACTGTCCGAGGCGCTTGAGCTCAACCCGTGGCTGTCCGAGCGGGCCTTGTTGGAGCCAGGCGGCCTTCTGGAACCGCCCGGAGAAGATATCTGACAGCCGGATCGGGCAAGTTTGGAAACCGGTCGCAAATCGCCAAACAGGTGCCTTTCGCGGCCACCTCGTGGACTATGGCCCCGCAATCAGAAAGGAAAATGGGTGACAAAGCCGTCAGCGTGACAGTATCCGGCGCTTTTCGGCCATGGCTTCGCGTCGCCTCTGCTCGATCCCGAGTTTGAAAGATTCTTCAACAAAGTCGATGTGATCCTTTGCCGCTTTTTCGGCCCGCTTCTCATCCCCTTCGATCACCGCGCGACCAAGCTCGAGATGTTGTTGCAGCAGCTTTTCGCCGGTCCCGTCAATCGTGCGCAGGAAGTCACGATTGTAGAAAACGCCCTTGCGGGTGAGTTCGTAGATCGACGCCATCATGTGGATCAGGGTCGCGTTCTGGCTGGCATCCACAATCGCGGAATGCAGCGCAAAGTCCGCCTCTTGCGAAGCCTTGGCGTCCTGCTCTTGCCAGGCACGCTCGTTTTCATCAAGGATCTCGGAAATCCGTTCCTTGTCTGCCTTGGTGGCGCGACGTGCGGCAAGCCGGGCCGCGAAACCTTCCTGCTCACGGCGATACTCAAGATAGTCGAAGAAAGCCGGCTCGTGGCGTTCGTACAAAGCAAGAAGCGCGGGCATCATGGCTTGTCCGGTCAGGGCTGCGACGAATGTTCCCTCACCGTGTTGCGTTGTGACCAGACCGCGTTCTTCCAGCACCTGAAGGGCTTCGCGCAGCTTCGGGCGCGACACGCGCAACATCTCGGCCAGATCACGCTCGGAAGGCAGTTTCCGGCCCTGCTTCAGGATGCCCGAAGCGATCAGGTCCTCGACCTGTGAAACCACCGCATCAGCCAGCGATTCGTGTCCAACCGGTTCAAAAATCGCCGTGGTGTTCATGAGATGCTGCCCCGTGTGACGCTATAATAACCAGAATAACTGGTAAACAAAGATAACCATATCTGTTCAAATTTCAAGCGCGAGGCTGTTCTTCCCGGACGTGAATTACGTGTCTGTTTATGAATGGTTTTTGGAGAATCTGTTGGCTTTTTGAAGCAGTCGCATCGGGATTTTGCAGGGCTTGTCGAAGGCGAACTTCCAGTTTCGGTTAGCGTCAGTGGTAAACAAAGTTATTGACTGGTTTGAGTTGGTAAAGTTAGTTTACCACCGGAGCGGCGCTGGAAGAGCCTGCGCCACTGATCGGAGAAAACCCGACCAAACCTGGAGGAGATTTCATGAAGAAGACCCTGACAAGCCTGGCCGTGGCCGCCAGCCTGCTGGCGGCACCCGCAGTTGCGGCGGACAAGCTGCTGCTGAAAACACCGATTGCCTTTTCGACCGAACTGCCGGGCCTGGGTTCACCTATTCCACGTGTGGCTGATCAGCTGGAACTGATGTCCGGCGGCACGATGAAGATGAAGGTGTACGAGCCGGGAAAACTGGTGCCGCCCTTCGAAATTCTGGACGCCGTGTCCACCGGCAAGATCAACTCGGGCTACACCACGGCTGGTTACTGGGCCGGAAAAATCCCGGCTGCGCCGCTGTTCTCGGCCGTGCCGTTCGGCCCCGAGGCGGGCGAATACATGGCTTGGCTGTATTATGGCAACGGCATGACCCTGTATCAGGAGATGTATGATCAGGCCGGTTACAACGTCAAAGTACTGCCCTGCGCCATCATCGCGCCGGAAACCTCGGGCTGGTTCGCGTCCGAGATCAATTCGCCCGAAGACCTGAACGGGCTGAAGATGCGTTTCTTTGGTCTGGGCGGCAAGGTGATGCAGAAACTGGGTGTAGCGACCTCGCTACTGCCAGGTGGTGAGATCTTCCCCGCATTGGAAAAAGGCGCGATTGACGCGACCGAGTTTTCGATGCCTGCCATCGACGCGCGTCTGGGCTTCCACAAGCTGGTCAAGTTCAACTATTTCCCCGGCTGGCATCAGCAGGCGACCGTGTTTGAACTGTTGATCAACAAGGACGTCTGGAACGAAACCAGCGATCAGCACAAGGCAATCATCGAAAGCGCCTGCAAGGCTTCGATGGCGGACAGCTTTGCCGAAGGCGAAGCCATCCAGCATGCGGCCCTGATCGACAACGTTGAAAACAACGGCGTCACCATCAAGCAGTGGTCGCCCGAGATGCTGGATACCTTCCGCGCGACCTGGGAAGAGGTTGCCGCAGAAGAGGCCGCCAATGATGCCTTCTTTGCCAAGGTTCTGGCCGACATGAACGAATTCCGTGACGGCTATAACCTCTGGAAGACGAACGCCTTCCTCCCACGTCAGTAATCTCTCCCTCACTGACGTTGCCGGGGCGGCCCGATCCGCTGCTCCGGCCCCTGCTTTTCGATCTTCGGACTTTCTAACCTTTCACTGCCCGTATTCCGGGTTGCTGAGCGAGGAATGACCATGACAACCCAAAAGAACCTCAACGATCCAGTCGAAGCCTATGAAGGCATCCTGGAACACCCCGAGTCCGACCGTCAGAAAATCGCCGTCGCGATCGACGCCGGGGTCAAGGCTGTGGGTCATGTCGTCATGTGGGCCAATGTCCTGCTGATGGGCGCGATCTTCGCACAGGTCTCGTTGCGCTACCTGTTCAGCCAGAACTACCCGAAACTGGATGAGATCCAGTGGCATTTCTATGGAATCGTCACGATGATCGGCATCTCGTATGCCTTGATCACCGACAGCCATGTGCGTGTGGACGTCCTGCATATGCAGCTTTCGCGCCGCGCGCAGCGGATCATCGAGGTGATCGGCATCCTGACCCTGCTGACCCCGTTCATCTATCTGATGGTCGATCAGGGCTATGATTATTTCTACGAAAGCTTCCGCGTCAACGAACGCTCGGACAGCCCAACCGGCCTGCCTGCGCGTTGGGCTTTCAAGGCGGTCATTCCGATCAGCTTTGTACTGTTGGCGCTGGCCGCGTTGGCACGGTTGATCCATGACGGGCACGCGCTGATCTACGGGCCGGCCTCGGAACGTGAAGGCGCGCCGCTGCGCCGTGTTCTTCTGGTGCTGGCGGTATTCGCAGCCGTCTGTGTTGGCCTGACCTTCCTGGTCGAAACAACCGAGGAAAAGCTGGTCATCGCGATGTTCCTGACCTTTATCGCGCTTTTGTTCACCGGTTACCCGGTGGCGTGGGTGCTGGCCGGTGTCGGCGTCGCCTATTGCGGTCTGGCCTATCTTTTCGACAACGATCTGATGCTGTGGACCGGGTTGGAAAGCACCTTTACCGGGCTTGATTATCTGACGCTTGGCGCGGTGGTGAACCGGGTCTACGCGACCATGTCCAACGCGGTTCTGGTTGCCCTGCCGATGTTCATCTTCATGGGGCTGATGCTGGACGAATCCGGAGTGGCCGAGCGTCTGATGTCCTCGATGCAGCGCCTGTTCGGGACGGTGCGCGGAGGACTGGCCATCACCGTGACCCTGATCGGGATCATTCTGGCGGCTTCGACCGGCATCATTGGTGCCTCGGTTGTACTGCTGGGCGTGCTGTCGCTGCCGTCGATGATGCAGCAGAAGTACCAGCCGACGCTGGCTGCGGGCGTGGTTTCGGCCTCGGGGACCTTGGGCATTCTGATCCCACCCTCAATCATGTTGGTGATCATGGCCGACCAGATGGCGTTGTCCGTCGGAGACCTGTTCATGGCCGCGGTTTTCCCGGGCGTGATCATCGGCGCCTTGTACCTGACCTACATCTTCATTCTGGCTCTGGTGAAACGCGACGCGGCTCCCGTGCCCGAAGGTGCGAAAGCCCCCGACTGGGCAGCCGTGAAGGACGTTCTCATCGCCGTCATCCCTACGCTGATGCTGATCCTTGCCGTGCTGGGGTCGATCTTTGCCGGTCTGACCACACCAACCGAAGCGTCCGGCATCGGTGCCTTGGGTGCGACCTTGCTGGCGCTGGGCTATCGCAAGCTGACCTTTGCCAAGCTGTGGAACGTGCTGGTGTCGACCTTCAACACCACCGCCTATATCTTTGCGATCTTCCTCGGTGCGACCGTGTTTTCCTATGTGCTGCGCGAACTGGGCGGGGATGAACTGATCGAACATGTGGTGCAATCCACCGGCTTTGGTGCCAACGGAACAATTCTGTTCATCCTGTTCATCGTCTTCCTGCTGGGCTTCGTACTGGACTGGATCGAGATCACGCTGATCGTGCTGCCCCTGATGCGCTCCATCGTGAACGGTCTGGGCATCGACATCCCCGGCTTTGGCGTACTGGATGAACCGGCGCTGGTCTGGTTCGTGATCCTTGTCGCTGTGACGCTGCAAACCAGCTTCCTGACGCCGCCCGTTGGCTTTGCCTTGTTCTATCTCAAAGGTGTTTGCCCGCCCGAGATCAAGCTGACGCATATCTATAAGGGCATCATCCCATTTGTCCTGCTGCAATTGACCGGTTTGGCGCTAGTGTTCCTGTGGCCGACCCTTGCCACCTGGTTGCCGTCGGTCGCCTATTAAGGAGCTTATCGGATGCGTCTGAGCCAATGTCATAACTTCCACGACTTCCGGCGACTGGCCAAACAGCGGCTGCCGGGGCCGATCTTCAACTATATCGACGGTGGCGCGGATGATGAGGTGACGTATCGGGAAAATACCAAGGCGTTCGACCGCTGCGATCTGTTGCCTTCGGTCCTGCGCGGGGTTTCGGACGTGGACATGTCTGTCACGGTGATGGGGCAGAAACTGGACATGCCGGTCTATTGCTCACCCACCGCGTTGCAGCGCCTGTTCCACCATCAGGGTGAGCGCGCGGTCGCGGCGGCGGCCGAGAAATACGGCACCATGTTCGGAGTTTCCTCTCTGGGAACCGTCTCGCTGGAGGAGCTGCGCCAAAAACACAAAAACCCGCAGGTCTATCAATTCTACTTTCACAAGGATCGCGGGTTGAACGCCGCCATGATGCAGCGCGCCAAAGAGGCGGGTGTTGAGGTCATGATGCTGACCGTCGACAGCATCACCGGCGGCAACCGCGAGCGTGATCTGCGCACGGGGTTCTCGATCCCGTTCCGCTTGACGCTGGGCGGCATGATCCAGTTCGCGATCAAGCCGATGTGGGGGATCAACTATGTCACTCATGAAAAGTTCCGGCTGCCTCAGCTTGAGGAACATGTGGATATGGGCGGTGGGGCCAGCTCGATCGGCGGGTATTTCACCGACATGCTCGACCCGTCGATGAACTGGGATGACGTGGCGCAGATGGTGCGCGACTGGGATGGTCAGTTCTGCCTGAAGGGGATCATGACCGTCGAAGATGCCAAACGCGCGGCTGAGATCGGTTGTACCGGCATCATCCTGTCGAACCACGGTGGCCGACAATTGGACGGATCGCGCACGCCGTTCGATCAACTGGCCGAGATTGTCGATGCCGTCGGCGACAAACTGGACGTGATGATGGACAGCGGCATTCAGCGTGGCACCCATGTGCTCAAGGCGCTGTCGATCGGGGCCAAAGCGGTGGGTATCGGGCGGCACTACCTGTATCCTCTGGCTGCCGCGGGGCAGGCTGGGGTCGAACGGGCCCTTGGGCTGATGCGTGCCGAGATCGAGCGCGACATGAAGCTGATGGGTGTCACCAGTGTTGGCCAGCTCAGCCGCGAGAATATTCGTTTCCGCAATCCCTAACCCGAAACGGGGGCCGATATGACCAATGACGCGTTGATCAAACATTTCCGCTCTATCGTCGGTACGCGTCACGTGCTGATCGGAGCGCGCGCGACAGAGCGCTTTCGGCGCGGTTTCCGCTCGGGCGAGGGTGAGGCGCTGTGCGTCGTTCAGCCGGGGACCCTGCTGGAGCAATGGAAGATCCTGCAAGCCTGCGTTGCAGCCGACAAGATCGTCATCATGCAGGCGGCCAATACTGGTCTGACCGAAGGGTCTACGCCGTCCGGCACCTATGACCGTGACGTGGTTCTGATCAACACGCGCCGGATGGATACTCTGGTGCCCTTGAACGACGCAGAGCAGATCGTCAGCTTTCCGGGCGCCACGCTTTTTGCGCTGGAAAAACTGCTGGCCCCGTTCGGACGCGAGCCGCATTCGGTGATCGGTTCGTCCTGCATCGGCGCGTCGATCGTGGGTGGGGTATGCAACAATTCCGGCGGTTCTCTGGTAGAGCGCGGTCCGGTTTACACGGAACTTTCCGTCTATGCGCAAATCACCGAACAGGGTGAATTGGAACTGGTCAACCATCTGGGCATCGATCTGGGCAGCACGCCGGAAGAGATCCTTGCAAACCTCGATGCAGGCAGGTTCGAACGCAATCCCGGGGCAACCAACAAACGCGCATCGGCCAGCGACTACGCACAGATCGTGCGGGACGTGAATGCGCAAACGCCTGCGCGGTTCAATGCGGACAAGCCCAGGCTTTTCGAATCTTCGGGCTCGGCCGGGAAGCTGGCCGTTTTTGCGGTGCGCCTTGACACCTTTCCCAAGAACGAGGTTGAGAAGGTGTTCTATGTGGGCACCAACAATCCCGACGATCTGGCGGACCTGCGGCGCCACATATTGTCAGAGTTCAAATCGCTGCCGGTTTCGGCCGAATACATGCATCGCGAAGCGTTCGATATTGCAGCACGCTATGGCAAGGACACGGTCGTGATGATCGACAAGCTTGGCACGGACCGTCTGCCGATGTTCTTTGCGATGAAAGGCGCCGTGGATGCACGCCTGCGGCGCATTCCGTTTTTGCGAAATTTCACTGATCGTTTCATGCAGGCAGCTATAGCTTTGTGGCCACGTGTCCTGCCCAAACGTATGACGGATTTTCGCGACAAATACGAACATCACCTTATCCTGAAAATGAAGGATGAAGGTGTATCCGAGGCCGCTGAGTGGTTGCCGCGATTTCTGAGTGGCCGGGATGGCGGATTTTTCGAATGTGATGCGCGCGAGGCCAGAATCGCAGGCCTTCATCGGTTTGCGGCGGCGGGCGCGGCGGTGCGTTACATGGCGATCCATTCGGACGACGTCGAAGATATCATCGCACTGGACGTCGCACTGCGCCGCAACGACCAGGACTGGCTGGAGAAGCTGCCGCCTGAGATCGAAGACCAGTTGGTTCACAAACTCTATTACGGGCACTTCATGTGCCACGTGATGCATCAGGACTACATAGTCAAAAAAGGAGCTGACCCAAAAGCTCTGAAGGCCGCAATGTTGAAACTGTTTGACGAACGCGGCGCGGAATACCCTGCTGAACATAACGTGGGGCACCTTTACAAGGCCAAGCCCGACCTGGCGGCACATTACAAATGCTGCGACCCGACCAACTCGTTCAATCCCGGTATCGGCAAAATGTCCAAGGCGAAGAATTACCAATAACCGGTTTTCCGGCGCGGCAGGGTGCTGTGAAAACGGCCGGCAGATACACCGGGTTCTGATGAAAAGGGTGTTGGTGCCCGACTGTCTGATATCCTGAGCGCAACCCGGCAAGCATCTGCCGCGCAGAAGGCTGCCAAAACCGAATGAGCGTCGCGTGTCAGGTATAGGGTAGATTCGGAAAGCGCAGTCGAAGTCGTCGGAATCGGCAGAGAATGTCGCGTTGAGACGCGGAATTCAGCAGCGTTTGACGCAAATCGTTTGGTTTTGAGTATCACACACACGCATTTGACAGGCTGTCCGGGATCTGAACCGGCGGGTTCATGCGGTCAATTGACAGAGCACCGTTCTGTTCAGGTAATTTCAGGGTCGCGTGATTTCTGGCAGGTTTTCCTAGGGTTACCCTTGGCTTGCAATCGGCTGCAGATCACCCCTGTGAAGCTGCGGGCCGGAAGCCTGTCTTGCATGCGAAAATTTGCAGATGACCGGGGCCGGGAAAGCGCCACTTATCCCTTATTTTTCGCGTTTTTTGGGGAACTACGGGAAACCCCCAATTTCGCGCCGCGACAAACAGGGGTAAACATATCTTACCGTACTTACCACACAAACACACACGGTACTAACTTTCCCCGATGAGGGGCTGGTCACACCCCCTCGGCCGGCCCCTCTTAACTATTGGGGTCCATGGCAGTTGGGGTCAGTGGTCATGCGGATCGTTGCCGGTGTCAGCTTTTGATCAATTTGGCGACGAGGGCGGGCAAATCTTGTGATGCGCCATAGGCCACGGTGTGTGGAATTTCGGCGACCGGCGTCTTCCGGTATCCTTCAGTAAACAGCAAAAACGGGATCTTCGCACGCGCAGCCGTTTCCGCGTCAACTTCGCTGTCGCCGACGAACAGACGCGGGCCGGACGCCTGAAGCGCATCGAAGCTTGCGAACAGATGGTTGGGATCCGGTTTTCGCGTCGAAAGGCTGTCGCCACCCAGAACCGCGTCGAAAAACCGGGACAGGTTCAGTGCCTCCAGCACATGCCGCGCCGGTGTTTCGGGTTTGTTGGTGCAGACGCCCAGAACGCATCCCATTTGCTGCAATTTGGCCAGTGCCTCCGGGATGCCGGGGTAGGGAACGGTCGTTTCGCTGGCTGCGGAATTGTAGTGTTTGAGGGTCAGTTGGGTCAGTTCCGCATGGCGATCCAGCGGCAGCCCGCAATGCCGGATCATGCGTTCGACCAGCTTGGGTAAACCGTTGCCGACGAATCCTTTGATGATATCCGTCGCCAATGGATCATGCCCAACGTCGTTCAGCGTGCGGTTGGCCGCCGCCGCCAGATCGCCCAGGCTGTCCACCAGCGTTCCGTCCAGATCGAATACAACTGCTGCGGTCATGTTTGCTTGCCCTTCATCGCCCGACCCAAGACCTAACCCGCCCTGTAACGAGGGGCAATCGCCTGTTTCAAAACCATGCTTGACAATCCTTACTAAAATAATCAGATTAAGCGGCAGGAACAGAAAGCCAACCCTTTCGGGGTCAGCCAAATCAAGTGAAACGCGATAGATATGGCACCATGCCGAAACGCTCTGGAGATGTCCCGATGAACGTACAGAACCCGACCCCAACCCAAGGTTACGCTGTCTCGATGCTTCCCGCGCACAAGGCCGAGGATCTGACCAAGGGCGGCAACCTGGCCCATATAGAACTTGGCGATCAACTCTATACCCTGCGCATCACCCGTGCAGGCAAACTGATCCTGACGAAATGAGCGCGCCTTTCAAGCGCGGCGGTGCAGCGGTTGGCCGCCTTGCCGATCTCGATCCCATCGAAGCGGGCGCCGTTATGTATCTGCGGATGTGGAGCGAAGGCGAGGGCGGTCGTGCCGACGCTGCCAGCGATTTCCAAGTCGCGCTGGGCGCGGATTGCGGGCGTGCGGCAATGCTGACTTTGGATCGTTTATGCTCGCTATGTGCTACCCATGGCCGCCGCCCGCTGATCCGGCATGGTCTTGGATGTGCATGCCTTGGCGCGGACGAGAATTGCTTTGCACAGATGATCGCGGCAGCGTCCGAAGGGGCGCGTGAAGATGCGATGATGCTGGCGTCTTTGATCGTACGTCCGGATTTTGCCCCCGCGCTGGCATCTCTGTCGGAAGAACTGGGGCTGACTCTCAGACGTATGACCGCAGGTTTCAAAATGCCGACCACCGGCCACCAGACCCCCTCGGCCGTGCTCCACTGACCCTGAGTGTGGAACGGTTGAACCCCGGCGCTGCGCCGGGGTTTTTTCGTTCAGCAGCACCCGCATCCGGCATGGTGATGGTCATGATCGCAAACAGGGGCAGGGGTAAAGTCGCCCACCTCGGACAACACATCCCGCAGCGCCCAGAGGATCATGTCAACATCCTCGGCCTCGATGGTCAGGGGCGGACGGATTTTCAGGATGTTGTCTTTGGGCCCTTCGCTGCCGATCAGGATGCGATGATCGCGCATCCGGTTTTTGACATAGCTGCAAATCTCGGTGCCTTCGCTTCCATCGGGGTTGATCAGCTCCACGCCGAGAAACAACCCCATACCCCGCACGTCGCCAACGCAACCAAAGTCGGCTTCGATCTGGCGCAGTCCCGCCATCAGACGATCCCCCATCCGGCGGGCATTGTCCTGCAACCCCTCGTCATCGACGATATCCAGCACCTCTTTGCCGATCCGGCAGGACAGGGTCGAGCCGCCAAAGGTCGAAAAGAACTCGATCCCGTTGTTGAAGCTGTCCGCGATCTCGCGGGTTGTCACCAGCACGCCCAGTGGGTGCCCGTTTCCGATTGGCTTGCCCATCACTACGATATCCGGAACCGCGCCCTGGTGTTCGAAGCCAAAGTAATACTCACCCAACCGTCCCAGACCTGTCTGCACCTCATCGGCGATGCAAACACCCCCCGCAGCACGTATTTTTTCGTAAACCGCAGGCAGATAGCCCTTGGGCGGAATGATCTGGCCGCCGACCGACGGGAAGGTTTCCGCGATGAACCCGGCCACGCCCTGTCCCCTGTTGCGAAGGGCGGCAATCGCCGGATCGACAAGATCAGCAAATTTCTGTGCCCGGTCCGCATCGTCTCGCCTGAATGACCCGCGATAGTCATCGGCAACCTCGACCAGTTCAACCCAGTCGGCTTTCCCGATGCCGCCCGGTTTGTTGAATTTGTAGGCCGAGATCGCCACCGCAGCGTTCGTGTTCCCGTGATAGCCGTGATCCGGCGTCACGATCCCCTTTGCGCCGGTATGGGCGCGGGCCAGCCGCAGGGCCAGTTCGTTTGCCTCGGTGCCCGAGTTGACGAAAAAGCAGACCTGTAGGTGATCCGGCATCTTCGACAGGATCTTGTCGGCAAATTCCACCTGTGCCGGATGCAGATAACGGGTGTTCGAATTCATCCGCTTCAGCTGATCCGCCGCCACGGCCTGAATGCGTGGATGCGCGTGCCCCACATGCGGCACGTTGTTGTAGGCGTCCAGATAGGGGCGTCCCCATTCGTCGAACAGGTGATGCTTCCAGCCGCGCACCAGCATGACCGGATCGTCATAGGTCAGGGATAGGTTGCCCCCGAACTGCGCCCGCCGTTTGTGCAGGATTTCCGCTTTGTCAGTTGGGTGATAGAACACCTTGTCATCCGGCAGGTTCAGCAACGCCGCCGGGTTCGGGCAGACCGCGTGCCACAGCTCCAGTTCGTCCGGGTCTCCGACACCGGGCCAGTCCGCTTCCATGCCATCGGTGGTCAGGGCCAGCTGGAAATGCACATGCGGGGCCCATCCGCCATTCTGGTCGGCATCGCCCAACCGCGCAAACGCGGCGCCCTGTGCCACCGGGTCGCCGGGTTTCAGCCGGTCACAGCATTCCGGATCCAGATGGCCATAGAGCGTATAGAACGGGTCGCCTTCGGGCGTTTCGTGATGGAGGATGATCACCCCGCCGTAGTCAAGGTGCTGGTCGCGGTTTTCGACCACTTCGATCCGCCCGCTCATCGGTGCATGCAGAACCGTCCCGGCAGGCGCAAACACATCCACGGCCAGATGAACCGTCCGCCTGTCCGAGGCTTTCCACGGGCCCTTGCGGAACCCCGGCTCGGCATAGATCAGGCGGGGCTCGTTATAGTAACCCAGCCACAGGTCCTGCCCGTATTCCTTGCCAACGCGCGCGGCCTCGGCCAAAGGCATGTGGAACGGGTTCCGGGGCCAGACGCAGTTTTCGACCGAAAGCGAGCCCATGGGCACATCGCCCAGGTCCTGGCCGAACATGTCGGTAAAATGCCCCCGGTGTTCCTGAAGATAGGCGTGGATGCGTTCAGCCCCATCAACCACGGGCAAGCCGCAAGCCGCCCGCAACCGCGCCGACATCAGCCCGCCATTGACTGACGTGTTCTCAAGGAACCGCCAAGCAGGCGCCTGAGAGATCGTCACATAGGGATCATCCGGATTCTCGGCCGCCATCAGGGTCGAATTGACGACCGATACGGCAAGCCGCATCCTCAGCAACGGCCAGATCAGGTCAACCTCATCCGCCCGCAGCCGGTTGGCCGCGTGATAGCCCTTTACCAACGCAGCCAGTGCCCGTTCCGGCTTGGGGTGATCCAGCACGACATACGCGCCGGCAATCGCCAGATCGCAGATGCGCGGCGCGGCGCACATGTCGCCCAGATCAATCAGGCCCGAGATCCGCCGCCGCTCGCCCAGTTCCCCTTCGACCAGAATGTTGTAGTCATTGGCGTCATTGTGGATGGCCTGTTTCGGCAGGTCCGCAAGGACATCCGCGATTGCAGCGAACCCCTCACAGATTTCCGTCAGCAGTGCCTGCCGCGCGGGGTCAGAGATCGCGTTTAACTTGTCAGCAATCCAGCCCGCCTGCATCAGGTCCCATTTGAAACCGACCCGGTGCAACCCTTCATGCTCAAACCCTTCCAGTGCCCGGTCGGTTGCCCCCAATACGCGGCCCAGTTTCAGGATCAGCTCTTCGGATTTTGGGGCGGCCTTCGCGTAACATTGGCCCGGCAGGCACTCCAACAGCCAAATCAGCCTGCGCTGTCCTTCAGAATCGGCAATCTCGGGCAGCATTGCTCCGGTCAAATCAGGGAACACCTTGGGAAACGGCAACCCCGGTGCCTCAGAAGCGATATGCGCCAGCGCCTTGATTTGCAAATCAACCAGATCCGCATCGCATCCGGCCCGCATGGCCTTAAGCACATAATCCTGACCATTGGTGGCGTGCACCAGAAAGTTCAGATCATATTCACCATCCAACCGCGTCAAGCGGGCGTCCAGCCCCCAGAGCTGCCGCAGCGCGGCCGTCCAAAAAGCACTTAAATCGTCCATTCCCGTCTCCGCTCCGATCGCGCCGGAGCCCTCTTCATCTGGCCAAAAATATCCTCGGGGGGAATCGCGCCTTGGCGCGATGGGGGGCAGACAGCCCCCCCGCGTTACCCCAGGGCCCGCAGGCGCTTGATCAACGACGAGGTGTCCCAGCGGCCACCGCCCAGTTTCTGAACATCCTTGTAAAACTGATCGACCAGAGCGGTAACAGGCAGGGACGCACCGGTTTCATTGGCGGTATCCAGACAGATACCCAAATCTTTGCGCATCCAGTCGACGGCAAAGCCATGTTCGAACTGATCATCCAGCATGGTCTCATACCGGTTTGCCATCTGCCAGCTGCCAGCGGCGCCCTGGCTGATCACCTCGACCACGGCCCTTCCGTCCAGCCCGGCCTTCTCGGCGAAGTGCAACGCTTCGCTCAGGCCCTGAACCAACCCTGCGATGGCGATCTGGTTGCACATCTTGGTCATCTGGCCCGCGCCGCTGTCCCCGATGCGGCGGCAGATCTTCGCATAGACCTGCATCACCGGTTCAGCCGCATCATAAGCCGCCTGATCTCCGCCGCACATGATTGACAGAACACCGTTTTCGGCGCCTGCCTGGCCGCCCGAGATCGGCGCGTCCACAAAGGCGATACCCTGTGATTGGCCGGCAGCGTACAATTCCCGCGTGACCTTTGCAGAAACCGTGGTGTGGTCGACGAAAACAGCCCCGCTGGACATGCCGTGAAATGCGCCGTCCTCGCCCGTGCAAACCATGCGCAGATCGTCGTCATTGCCGACGCAGGCCATCACAAACACGGCGCCTTCAGCCGCGTCTTTCGGGGTGGCTGCCATCGATCCGCCATGCTGCTTTACCCAGGCTTCGGCCTTGGCAGCCGTGCGGTTGTAGACAGTGACGTCATGGCCTGCGGCCTGAAGATGCCCAGCCATGGGATAGCCCATGACGCCCAGGCCAAGGAACGCGACTTTTGCCATTTTGTGATCCTCTCCGCTGTTCGGTCGGCTTCAGCGGTGCGTGCCTGGCCGAAATGTTTGGCGAAGACAAAGCAAAGCTGCGCCCAAAGGGCAACCCCAAGTCAGCCCTTCCCGCCCAGATCCTGCAGGATCGGGCAATCCGGCCTGTCATCCCCTGCGCAGGCGTCGATCAGGTGGCTCAGCGTTTCGCGCATCGCGTTCAGGTCGGCGATCTTGGCTTCGATCTGCGCCAGATGGTCCCGCGCGACCTGTTTCACATCTGCGCTGGCGCGGGTTTCATCCTCGTAAAGCGCCAGCAATGTCCGGCAATCCCCGATGGTGAATCCCAAAGCCCGGGCACGGCCCAGAAAGTTCAGCTTGTGCACATCCTGATCGCGAAATCGGCGATAGCCGTTGTCGTCGCGCAGCGGTTTGATCAGGTCGATGTCTTCATAGTACCGGATCGTCTTTGCAGGCAGGCCGGTGCGGGTGGACACATCTCCGATATTCATGCGTGCACCTCCTTGGCGGGCGGTATCGGGGTTTCCGGCACGCTGGCTTGAACGCGACGCAGACGCAGCGCGTTCGAGACGACAAAGACACTCGAAAGCGCCATCGCGCCCGCGGCCAGCGCCGGAGACAACAGATGGCCTCCGAACGGGTACAGCGCACCAGCGGCGACCGGGATCAGCAGGACATTGTAACCGAATGCCCATCCCAGGTTCTGGCGAATGTTTCGCATCGTTCTACGGCTGATCTCGGTTGCATTTGCAACCCCGCGCAGATCGCCGGACATCAGAACGACATCTGCCGTTTCGATGGCCACATCGGTGCCCGTCCCGATGGCGATGCCGATGTCAGCCGTTGCCAGCGCCGGGGCGTCGTTTATGCCGTCGCCGACGAAAGCCAGCGTTCCGAACTGGTCCCGCAAGGCGGTGATCGCATCCACCTTGCCGTCGGGCAGCACTTCGGCGGTGACGTGATCGATCCCCAGCCGATCAGCCAAGGCCTGCGCGGTGCGCGCGTTGTCTCCGGTGACCATGGCCACGGTCAGACCCATTTGGTGGAGCCGCTCCAGCGCCTCTTCGGTGCCGGGTTTGACCGGGTCGGACACAGACAACGTGGCTGCGGCCTGCCCATCCAATGCGACGAACAATGGTGTTGCCCCTTCGGCGGCGCGGGCCTCTGCCTCGCTTGCCAGGGGACCAAGGTCGATCCCGCGTTGTTGCATAAGACGGTGCGACCCGATCAACACGTTCCGGCCTTCAACCAGCCCCTGCATGCCAAGCCCGGTAAGCGACAGGACGTCCGTCGCCTGTGGCAGCGTCGCAGGCCCGGCCCGGGTGATCGCCGAAGCTATCGGGTGTTCCGACCGCGCCTCGAGGGCGGCGGCCAGCCGCACAACCTCATCCCTGTCAAACCCGTTCGCCGTCAGAACATTGTCCAGTTCCGGGCGGCCCAGTGTCAGGGTCCCGGTCTTGTCCAGCGCGATGACGCGTGCCTGCTGAAGCTGCTGCAAGGCATCGCCCTTGCGGAACAACACCCCCAGTTCGGCCGCGCGCCCGGTGCCGACCATGATCGAGGTCGGAGTGGCCAGACCCATGGCGCAGGGGCAGGCTATGATCAGCACGGAAACCCCGGCGACAAGCGCCAGCGGCAGGGCGGGGCTTGGGCCGAAGATCAGCCAGGCTGCGACGGTGATCACGGCGACCAGGATGACCGCCGGGACAAAGCGATATGTAATCCGATCGACCAGACCCTGGATCGGCAGTTTGGCCCCCTGCGCCTGCTGCACCATGCGAATGACCTGGGCCAGCACCGTGTCGCCCCCCACGCGCGTCGCCCGAACCCGCAAGGCGCCGGTGCCATTCACGGTGCCGCCGACAACAGCCGCGCCGGCTGATTTTCCAACGGGTATCGGCTCGCCCGTGATCATGCTTTCATCGACGTAAGAGGTGCCCTCGAGCACTTCGGCATCCACCGGCACGCGTTCGCCCGGGCGGATGTGCAGGATGTCGCCCACAGCAATCTCGGCGATAGGGCGGTCTTCAATCCGACCATCAACTTCGACCCGCGCGCTTTTGGGCTGAAGGCCCGCCAGTTTACGGATCGCAGCCCCGGTTTTGCCCTTGGCGCGCGCCTCCATCAGACGGCCCAGAAGGATCAGAACGACAATCACAGCCGCCGCCTCGTAATAGACGTTGGCAGTTCCCATCGGTAACGCGCCGGGGGCGAATGTGGCCACCACCGAATACAGATAGGCCGCCCCGGTTCCCAGTGCGACCAGCGCGTTCATATCCGGCGTGCCCCTCAGCAACGACGGGATGCCCTTGCGATAAAACACGCGACCGGGCCCCAGCAGCAGGGCCGTTGTCAGGGCGAACTGAATCAACTGGCTGGTCTGCGTGCCGATGGTGGCGTGTACCCAATGGTGGAAGGCGGGGATCATGTGCCCGCCCATCTCAAGAATGAACACGGGCAGGGCAAGAGCGGCCGCCAGCAGAGTGGCCCGGGTCAGCCCTGCTGTTTCAGTGTCTGCGCGATCTTCGGGTGTCGAAACGGCTTGAGGCCGCGCCGGGTAACCGGTGTCGGTGACCACCTGTGCCAGCGCCTGTGGCGATGTTGCCCCCGCGGCGTAGGTCACCGCGGCAGTTTGTGTCGCCAGATTGACCTGCGCTTCGATCACACCGGGGCTGGCCGTCAGCGCGCGCTCGATCTTGGCCACGCACGAGGCGCAGTTCATACTTTCAATGCTCAGATCCGCCCGGCTGGTCTCGGCCGGATACCCTGCCGCGTCCAATGCCTTGGTCAGCGCCGAAGCTGGCCCGTCAAAAGCCACCTGTGCGGACTTGGTTGCAAAGTTGACCGAGGCCGTTTCAACCCCGGGCACATCACGCAGCGCCTCTTCAACGCGTCCCACGCAGGATGCGCATCCCATGCCCGTGATTTTCAGCTCTGTCAGTGATTTTTGCGCCATGCGACTCGCCCATGAAGTTTCCTTACCCACCAGATGGGGGTTCCAGTGACGGGAAGGTCAAGGGCCTGGGGCAGCTTTTTTAGTGCCCCGAGCCGCGCATGTTTCGTTCCATCATGCGCTGATAGAGGCGCGGTGACAGACGGTTGAGCCACCAGGACAGGCGCGCCACGCGGCCAACCGGGATCATGGGCTGCGATTTGTCCAGCCCGCGCAGGATCGTTTCAGCGGCGGCCTCGGGGCTCATTTCGTCCATCCCGTCCTTCGCCGATCCGGGGCGCGCTGTGCCATCCGCCTGCTCTTGTGCGTTGCCGGGGTTGGTGGCCACAAAGGAGGGCGCAGCGATCAGAACGTCAACGCCATGAGGGGCTTCTTCCGAGCGCAGCGATTTGAAGAACCCCTCCAGCGCGTGTTTCGAGGCAGCATAGGCCGTCCGATGGTAAAGCGGTGCAAACCCGGCCACCGATGAGATGGCCAGATGTGTCCCCTTTGACGCCCGAACCGGGTGCAAGAACGCGCGGGCCATTTCAACGGCCGCAAAATAGTTGATGTCAAACAGAGTTCGGTGGCTGGCCGCGTCGGACTTTTCAAAGCCCCTGATTTGCGTGACGCCGGCGTTGTAGATGACCAGATCGATACTGTCGCTGGTCGCGATCACCTTTTGAGTTGCCCTGGCAAGCTGGTCGGGATCCGTTAGATCGCAGCCAACAGGCAACTGGTTCGGCCCGGTGTCCAGACCTGAAACATCGCGATCCAGCAGCACCACCCGCCACCCGCGACTTTGCAGAGCATGGCTGAGGGCCCGCCCCAAACCGCCCGCCCCGCCGGATATGACAGCCGTCTTCATAGGCCCGCCTGCTTTTGCCAGAGCGAGAATACCTGGGCGCTGGTTTTTTTCGGAGTGTAACCGAAGTCGGATTTCAGGGCGGTGTTGTCCAATACCGGTCGATATTGCAGAAATCGCACCTGTTCCGGCCCATAGCGGGACAGACCCAGCGGACGTGCAGCGGCCAAAGCCGATTTCAGCGCCCAAGCGGGCAGGCGCAGAACCGGTTTCCCCATCGCACGCGCCAGATCGGTCACGCCCATCGCGCCGTCCCCGGCGACGTTGTAAACGCCAACCGGCCCGTCGGTTGCCGCGCGCTTCAGGATGCGTGCCAGATCATGCGTCCAAATGAACACAAACGGGCTTTCGCTGCCGACGACGGCCAGCAGGCGGGGTTTGCGAAACAGGGCGGTGATCTGGTTTTCGGACCCGGCCCCCAGAACCGTGCCCACGCGCAGCACGACCTGTTCCAGATCGGGGGCGGCACTGCGAACCTCGGCCAGCATCTCTTCGACCTGCCTTTTGTGATCGGAATACGGAAACTCGGGGTTGCCGCGCAACGGATCATCCTCGCGCAGGGGCACGGGGTTGTCCGGGTGATAGCCGTAGGCTGCACCCGAGGATGTGACCACCAATCTTCGCACTCCGTTGGCAAGGGCCGCGTTCACCACCTTGCGGGTGCCCTCGACATCAACCGCATATGCCGCCGCCCGTTCCATTTTTGGCGGAGGCGTCACGATGGAGGCCAGATGCACTATGACATCAGGCTTCACGTTGCAGATCACGCGCGCGGGCGCGTCGGTCGTCACATCCAAGGGCAGATAGTGGACGTTTTCCGGCATGCTGTCGGGGCGTTTGATATCCGTTGCAAAAACATCGTGCCCCTTGAGTTCGGGCAACAGTGCCTGCCCGACCATACCGGCGGCGCCCGTGATCAGGATACGGCTCATCGCGCGGCCTCGGTTCGGGCCATGAACGACGCCAGGGCAATCCCCGAGATCGCGTGCCAGATGCCCCAGAACGCGGCCACCACGGCCATGCCGCCCAGCCCGTGAAAAAAGGCAAAGATCAGCACCAGCCCAAGGCCGGAATTCTGAATGCCGGTTTCGATGGTGATGGCGCGGCGATCGAAAGGGGACAGCCGGGTCAGAGTGGCCACAACCCAACCGCCCCCCAGCGCCAGGGCGTTGTGAAGGATCACAAGCCCGGCAACAGCCCCGGCAAAGCTGAGGAAGAACCCCCAGTTCGCGCCCAGGGCAAGTAAGATGAAAGCCGAAAAAATACCCATCGACAGGTATTGCAGCGGCGCACGCAACCGTGCGGTCAGGGCCGGGCGGCGCTGGTTCAGAGCGATGCCCAGGACCAGAGGCAGGATCAACATCAACCCGACAAGGATTGCGATTTGCACCGGGTCAATCTGGGTCTGTTGCAGGATCGCGCGTGTTGGCGGATACAACCCGCCCCAAAGCGCAATGTTGAAGGGCGTCATGAAAATCGCGCCGATGGTGGCAAAGGCGGTCATCGACACCGACAGCGCCGCATTGCCACCGGCGCGGTGCGTAATGAAGTTCGAGATATTGCCCCCCGGACAGGCTGCGACAAGGATCAGCCCAAGCGCAATAGACGGTCGAGGAGCCGTCACCCACACAAGTGCAAAAGTCAGCGCCGGCAGGACCAGGAATTGGGATACCAGCCCGACGATCACTGGCTTCGGCGCGCGCCTGAGGCGATCAAAATCCCTTGGTGTCAGATCGATCGCAATCGAGAACATCACGATCGCCAGTATCGCATTCAACAGCGTCAGAGAGGCCGGGCTGAAATTCAGCGTAATTTCGTCGATACCACTCATACGGCGGCTTTCCGCAGCCGTTCGATCCATCCGGTGACAGCCTTTCTGTAGGTGGCCTTGTCCACGTAGTAAGCCATTCGCGGCAGATCGATATAGCTCATGCCTCCGGTGGCGCGCGTATAGTCTTTTTGTTTTTTGGATTTCAGATCGGCCGCCACCGGGCAGCCCTGTTGAAGACCTTTGATATAGCGCGCCACCATTTCGGCCTGCTCGTGCCTGCCTTGCCAGCCCAGACCCGTGGCCTCGACCATGCCCAGCACAAAAAGATCGTCCCGTTCGGGGTGCATCGCGTTCAGGTACAGATGTGGGGCATCGCCCTGCCAGTTCAGCAGGCCCTGGTCGATGAACGGATAGTGCAGCTTGTATCCGGTCGCGGCGAGAATCATGTCATAGTCTGCGCGCGTGCCGTCCTTGAAATGCACGGTTTTGCCTTCCAGGCGGTTGATATCGGGGCGAATGCGCAGGTCGCCATGGCCCGCGTGATACAGGACAAGCGAATTCACCACCGGGTGGCTTTCGTAAAGCTGATAATCGGGCTTGGGAAAGCCGTATTTCTGCGGATCACCGACAAACCAACTGAGGATGAGGCTGTCCACCTTGCGCTTCAGCCACATCGGCAGGCGGATCTTGCCGCCCATCGTGTCGGCCGGTCTGCCGAAAACGTATTTCGGCACGAAGTAATAGCCGCGCCGCATCGACAGATCGCAGCGTTCTGCGTGATGGATTGCGTCAACCGCAATGTCACAGCCGGAATTGCCCGCGCCCACGACCAACACGCGCTTGCCGTCGAACTGGCTGGGGTACCGATATTGCGAGGCGTGGATCAACTCGCCGTCAAACGTGCCGCGAAAGCTGGGCATATTCGGTTCCGACAAGGTGCCGTTTGCAATCAGAACCCCTGCGAATTCGGCCTGATGTTCACCTTGGGCGTCCCGCCAGCCAACACGCCAACCATCACCGGATTTGCCTAGCGGAGTGATCCGGGTGACTTCTGCATTGAACCTGTAGGTTTCACGCAGGCCGAAACGATCGGCAAAGGACCGGAAATAGTCGCGCATCGCTTGGTGCGAGGGGTACTCGGCCACCGCCTCATCCATCGGGAAATCCTCGAATTCGGTCATGCGCTTTGAGGAGATCAGATGCGCCGATTCATACATGGTTGATCTGGGGGCATCGATATCCCACAGACCGCCCACATCCGAATGCAATTCGAACCCCTGAAAGGCGATGCCCTGTTCCTTCAGCACCTTGGCTGCGGCCAAACCCATCGGCCCCGCCCCGATCAGGGCGAATGCGTTGCGCGTCTGTGTCATGAACCCTCCCGAAGTTCGTGACGCTTAACTTGAACGAACGACCAAAATAAGGCAAGATGAAATTCATGAGTCCAAAAAACATCGAAAAACCAAGGCAAAGAGCCCCGTCCAGGCGATCGCTTGAAACCAAGGCGCGGATCATGGATGCGGCTGAAACCGTCTTTGCCGAACGGGGATTCGAGGGTGCGTCGATCCGGGATATCGCGGCCTTGGCAGGGGTTCAGATTGGTCTTGTGCACCATCATGGTGGTGGCAAGGAGGAATTGTTTTACAAAACCGTGGCGCGGCGCGCGGACGCGCTGGCGCAGCTTCGGATCGACGCGTTGAACAGGGCCAAGGCCGTCGCTCCGCTGACGCTTCACAGCATTCTGGACAGCTTTATCCGACCCTATGTGGACCTGGCAGAAACGGGTGGGCCTGGATGGATGGCATATGGGCGGTTGGTGGCCCACGTATCGGTTGACCCCAGGTGGCGCGATATCGCAGCGGAATGTTTCGACCCTACCGCCCAGCTGTTCATTACCGAGATCGCCACGCTTTACCCGGATGTCGATCCTGCGGTTTTGGCAAGTGGCCAGGTTTATTCGGTCTCGGCGATGCTGGCCCATCTCAACAGCGGATGGCGGGTCAAAGCCCTGTCGCAGGGCGGTGACGTATCAGGCATGGAGCGTCTGGTGGACTTTTGCGCCGCCGGTATCGAAGCAATGGTACGATCCGGTCGTGAGTGAACCCTCACGCGACGCCGGTTGTGCGTTCAATCGTTGAGGTGGTGCCCTGTATCTACATCTACATACCTGTTTCCAAAAACCGGACAATTAGCGCAGGCAGAACGATTGTGTCCTCTTTGACGCTCTTTGGGGCGTCATTCGCCTTGATTGAGGTGAAAACGTGGCGTCAATGTGGCGTTTGAGCTAGGAATATGATCCTGTTGTGCTGCTCTTTCCCAGAGTGGTTTGTAACGAGTATTCATACGTAAGGTGGGCACATGACATTGATACGAAACATAGCTGCGATCGCTGTTGCAGGTGTGATGGCTGCAAGCGGTGCGTCGGCGCTGACCATTTCCAGCATCTCGCCCTCTTGGCAAAACGTAAATCCAAGTTCCGGCGTTACTGAAAGCACCTCTGGTTCTACGATTTCTCTTCGGTGGGGAAGTGGCAGCAGCTCAAGTGGTTACGATTTCACGCCAACTGGCACGCCAATTTCAGGTCTGTTGCCTGGAACGGCATTTGCTCTGGGTCAGTTCTCGCATCTGAATTTCCCGATCACTGGAACAACACTGAGCTCGGTCGACCTTCTTGTCGATATATTGATAAGCGGTGGCCCTCTGGTGTCCTCTTCGTTTGCCCTGACGCATAACGAGACATTGAATCGCCCAGCGAACTGTCCGGCGGATTCCACCCCTTGTGATGACATCGTGACCATTGCCAATACTTTGGGCTCTCAAAGCTTTAATTTCCGTGGACAAAATTATGTGTTCTCGGTCCTCGGTTTCTCTCAGGACGGCGGCAGCACCATTTCTAACGGCTTCAGCACAACGGAAAACATGCAAAACGTCGCAACGCTGTATGGGGAATACACGATTGCCCCCGTGCCGCTGCCCGCTGCTGGCTGGCTGCTTCTTGGCGGCATCAGCGGTTTGTTTGTGATGGGGCGTCGGAAAAAGCGCAGCACGGCCTGATTTGGCTTTACATGCTCTCACCATTATTGGTGGTGAGAGCAGACCCGGAACTGTGCCGACCTTTTTCGACCAGGATTTTCAGCCTGACAGCGCATGCGCCCCCTGGGTTCGACTTGATAGCTTTTGTTGGAATCGACAAGCGCGCTTGTTGGACACCTGTCGCGGTGACGCGCGGTCATCATTCTTGCTGCAAGTGTTCGAACAAAATCTTGCTGAATACCGATGGCGGCGATGTTCGTACCGCACTGGGTGAAGCGAAAAAACCGAACATGATGATCAGAACGATCAGAGCAGTACCGGCAAGGCAAGCCGCCGAGAGGTGAAAGACCGAGCGAACCATTGCGACACTCCCTTCTCTTGATATCCGTAAATTTTGTGAGGGCTGAAACGTCAACCTGACTTTGCCAATTGCTGTTTCAGCCTTTGGTTTTCCGCCTGCAACTCTGCCAACTGCTGCCCCAGCCTGTTCAGATGAGGGCGCAACTCTGCTTCGGTGAAGCGCGGCGTGATGTGGCTTGGGCAGTTCCAGTCCAACGCCTCGACGCGGATGACCACGGCCCGTTCGGCCGGTGCCTCGGCCTCTTCCGGGTAAAGGGTGGCGGCCGCTGTTTCGCCTTCCGTGAACACGACACGCCCAAGGATCTTGAGACGGCGTCGGTTGGCGTAATCCATCAGGATCATTGCAATACGATCATTGCCGTCCAGATTCCCGCGCGAGATATACTGTTTATTGCCGGAAAAATCCGCATATCCGATGGTCTGAGGGCCAAGCACCTTCAGAAACCCTGTCGGCCCGCCCCGATACTGCACATAGGGCCAGCCGGTCTCGGACACGGTGGATTGATAGAACCCATCCCGCGCCTGAATGAACTCTTTCTCGGGGTCTCCGATCAGATGGCCTTGCCGCGGGCCACCTGCAATGAACTTGGCATAGGTTCTGGCCGATCCCATCCTTTCTTGATGGGCGCGGACTGCGGGTGTGAAGGTCAGTTCGGAAAAAGCGCGGGGCATTGGAAAATCCTTTCAAAGACCCAGTTCGGACAACCCGGGGTGGTCATGAGGGCGTTCGCCCAAGGGCCAATGGAACAGCCTGTCATCTTCGGCTATCGGAAGATCGTTGAGCGAGGCATGGCGATGTGACATGCGCCCGTCATCGGCGAACTCCCAGTTTTCATTGCCATAGGATCTGAACCACTGACCGCTGTCGTCGCGCCATTCATAGGCATAGCGTACGGCAATGCGATTTTCGGCAAAGACCCACAGTTCTTTGATCAGGCGATAATCCAGTTCCTTCCGCCATTTGCGGGTCAGAAAGGCGTGGATGTCGGCATGGCCGGACAGGAATTCAGCCCGATTCCGCCATTGACTGTCATCCGTATAGGCGGGCGTCACGCGGTCGGGATCGCGGCTGTTCCAGGCATTTTCCGCCGTGCGCACTTTTTGAGTGGCAGTTTCCAACGTGAAGGGAGGCAAGGGAGTTCTGGACATTTCGCAAAGGCTTTCAGGTGAGGGAGGCGGCAAGAAGAGCCATGGTCAGAAGGAAGGGGACGTACTGAGGTGGAAAAATGCTGGCGCGACGTTTCATCGGTCAAATCCTCGGGTGTACAGATCGGTTAACTTACAGGCAAAGTGTACCGATCTGTAAACTTTTGCAAGTGGAAATTTCATGGTGAGACAAGGCGCCTGGTAAAACTATTTCAAAACAACGCTTTGGCCTGGGGTCATTGTACTTCACGCTCCATGGTAATATGTACAGAACGGTACACCATGGAGCCGAATCATGCGCCCAAACAAACGGGATGAGTTGGTCAGCAAGGCCCTGAAAGTCTTTTACCGCGACGGGTTTCACGCAACCGGCATGGACAAGCTGGTTGTGGAAACGGGCGTGTCCAAGACGTCGATGTACAAGCATTTCCGCACCAAGGAAGACCTGATTGTCGCCGCGCTGCGCCTGCGGGATGAGAACTTTCGCAACTGGTTCTTTCAACGCATCGACGAGATGGCGGAAACACCGGCCGAGCAGATCCTCGTCAGCTTCGATGCCCTGAAAGAGTGGTTCGAAGAGGACGGGTTCCGGGGCTGCATGTTCATCAAGGCCGGGGCCGAGTATCAGGACAAGGATCACCCGATCCATGTACAGGCCGCCGAACACAAACAGCTTTTGCTGGAACACTTCACGGCCATAGCCCAGCAAGCCGGCGCGCATGATCCTCGGAAGCTCGCGAGTCAGATCGTGTTGTTGCAAGAAGGAGCCATCGTATCCGCGGTCCTGCTCAAGAACTGCGATCCGGCGGAAGACGCCAAGGATGCGGCCAAGCACCTGTTGGCCAAAGCACTGGCTTAACCCCGCCGGTCAAAAGGGATTCTCTGACATTGCAGGCTGAGGAACGTTGCGTTGTTCCTCAAAGGGACGCCGCGTCACAAGGATTGGCGTGAATCGAACACGGCGCTAGCCTTTCCGGAAAGACCGATTGGAGGGCGTTCAATGTCACTTTTCACTTCGACTGCGGCATGGGTCACTGATGAACACCGCATGTTCGCGGATATGGCGGGTCGGTTCATGGATGACGAATTGTCGCCCAATATCGAAACCTGGGTTGAAAACGGCGTTGTGGATCGCGATTTCTGGCGCAAGGCCGGCGAAACCGGCCTGATGGCGGGTGCGATCCCCGAAGAATATGGCGGTGTCGGCGGCGGCATGGGCTTTGACGCCATCACGGCCTATGAACAGGGCGCGCGGGGTGATGCGGGTTGGGGTTATGGCATTCAGTCGATCGTGACCCACTATCTCACCGCTTATGGCAGCGAAGATCAGAAGCGGAAGTGGTTGCCCAAACTGGCGTCGGGTGAATTGGTCGGCGCGCTGGCAATGACCGAACCCAGTACCGGTTCGGACGTACAGGCGGTGCGGACGACTGCCGAGAAGGACGGCAACTCCTACCGGTTGAACGGGTCCAAAATCTTCATCACGAACGGACAGACTGCGGATCTGATCATCGTGGCCGCCAAGACCGACAAGTCCGCCGGCGCACGCGGCGTTTCGTTGATCGTGGTGGAAACCGACGGGTGTGAAGGTTTTCGCCGGGGGCGGAACCTCAAGAAACTGGGCATGAAGGGCAATGACACTGCCGAGTTGTTTTTCGAAGATGTCAAAGTGCCGATGACAAACCTGTTGGGCCCCGAGGAAGGGCAGGGTTTCTATCAACTGATGAAACAGCTGCCGTGGGAACGGCTGAATATCGCGATCATGGCGCTGGGCGCGATCGATTTCGCCATCGCCGAAACAGTGAAATACGTGCAGGAACGCAAAGCCTTCGGGCAGCGGGTGATGGATTTTCAGAATACCCGGTTCAAACTGGCGGAATGCAAGACCAAGGCCGAGGTTCTGCGCAGCTTCATCAATGATTGTATCGGGAAGCTGGAAGCAGGCGAACTGGACGCGGCCACGGCCTCGATGGCCAAATACTGGGGATCCGAGGTGCAGAATGAGATCATGCATGAATGCCTGCAACTGTTCGGCGGCTACGGGTTCATGATGGAATACCCGATTGCGCGTCTTTATGCGGATGCCAGGGTGCAGATGATCTATGGCGGCACCAACGAGGTCATGAAAGAGCTGATCGCGCGATCGCTCGACGTCTGAGCCCACCACGCGGGCTCTCCCGCACGTCGTCATCATTCCTGACGGAATGACTCCTCCGGTTGGGCCCGGCAGGCCCGGGCAAAGCCCGTTCCTGCCGGGCCTGTTTCGTTGTCGCAGCACGGGTCAAAAGGCCGCTTGCAAAGGGGGGGTGTCGGTATGATGATCCGCCGACAAGACTCAGAGGCCCGACGTGAACGATCCCGAGCATGCACTTTGGCAGACCACTTGCACCGAGACAGTCCCCGCACCGCCCCTGACCGCTGACGCAGAGGTTGATCTGGCTGTCATCGGAGGTGGCTATACCGGCTGTTCAGCGGCTTTGACCGCAGCCCGCGCCGGCGCGTCGGTCTGCCTGCTCGAGGCGCAGGAGATCGGGTTTGGCGGTTCGGGGCGCAATGTCGGTCTGGTCAATGCGGGGCTGTGGTTGCCGCCGAACGACATCCGCACGCATCTCGGTACTGAAACGGGGAACCGTTTGATCGACTTGCTGGCCAAGGCGCCGTCGGATGTGTTTGCCTTGATCGATGAATATGGCATTGCGTGTGAGCCCGTGCGCAACGGAACCCTGCATTGCGCTCATTCCGCGTCGGGTTTGAAGGACCTGCAAACGCGTCATGCGCAGTTGAGCGAAGCCGGAGCGCCGGTTGAGTTGTTGTCGGCGGACCAGGCCGGTGAACGCACCGGTAGCCAGGCCTTTCACGGTGCCTTGTTCGATCCACGGGCGGGAACCATCCAGCCTTTGGCCTATGCGGTGGGTTTGGTGCGCGCGGCGTCACAGGCCGGGGCACGGATATATACCCACAGCCCCGTGCAGACCATGACATATGAGGCTGGGCACTGGGTTCTGATGACACCGGGCGGGACGGTTCGGGCAAGATCGGTCATTCAGGCGACGAATGCCTATCATCTTGCGCTGCCGGAGACCGCGACTGCCTATGTGCCGGTCTACTATTTCCAGTACGCCACGGTCCCGCTGACCTACAACTTGCGCGCCAGTATCCTGCCATGGAAAGAAGGGTGCTGGGATACCGGGCTGATCATGACGTCATTCCGGCTGGATCAGGCCGGGCGGATGATCATTGGCGGCATGGGAGATCTGGGACATGCCGGTCGGGTTGCACATTCCGGTTGGGTCCGGCGCAAGCTGGCCGAGCTCTATCCGCAATTGGCCGACCAGCCGTTCGAACACGGGTGGCACGGGCGGATCGCAATGACATCGGATCATCTTCCGAAGATCACGCAGATCGGCCCCAACGCTTTGGCCGCACATGGGTATTCCGGTCGCGGCATCGGCCCGGGCACGGTGTTCGGCCGCATGATGGCCGAGAGCCTTCTGGCGGATGATCCCTCGCTTCTGCCGGTTCCCGCCGTGTCGGAACACCGCGAAAACTGGACGCGCGTGCGCCGCGCCTTTTTCGAATCCGGCGCGGCGCTGACACATCTTGTAAAGGCGCGGTTCTGAGCTCAGACAGACCGGGTGATACCGCCGTCCACCCGGATATTCTGTCCGGTGATGTAACCGCCGCCTTCCGAGGCAAGCAGAGCGACGACCGAGGCGATCTCGTCATAGCTGCGCCCATAGCGCCCCATTGGAATGCGGCTGCGGAATTCTTCCTTCTCGGGCAGGCTGTCAATGAAGCCCGGAAGGACGTTGTTCATGCGGATATTCTCGGCGGCATACTTGTCCGCGTACAGCTTGGTGAAGGCGGCCAGCCCGGCCCGGAACACGCCCGAGGTCGGGAAAACCGGATCCGGCTCGAACGCGGCAAAGGTCGAGATGTTGATGATCGAGCCCCCCCCCTGCGCCTGCATGATCGGGGTCACAAGCCGTGTGGGACGCACCGCGTTCAGGAAATAGACATCCATGCCGGTGTGCCAATCCTCATCCGTCAGTTCAAGGATCGGAGCGCGGGGGCCGTGACCGGCGGAATTGACCAGAACGTCAATGCGCCCCCAATGGGCCATGGCGGCATCGACAAGCTTCTGCAAATCCTCGGTGGACTGGTTCGAGCCGGTAATGCCAACGCCGCCCAACTCTTTCGCCAAGGCTTCTCCCTTGCCCGAGGAAGACAGAATGCCAACCTTGAACCCGTCCGCCGCCAGCCTCCGGGCGGAATCCGCACCCATGCCACTGCCGCCCGCTGTAATAAGTGCTACCTTTTCCATCTGACATCTCCGTTTTTCAGTTGATCCCAGGATGGCGGTCAGAGAGCGGTTTGACCAATCAGTTCTGCTGGCCTTATGCTGTAGAAAATCTACAGGACAACACGATGGCCGCCCTTCCACCCCTGAACGCTTTACGTGCCTTCGAAGCTTCTGCGCGTCATTTGAACTTTCGACTGGCCGCCGAGGAACTTGGCGTTACACAAGGTGCCGTGGCGCAGCAGGTGCGCGGGCTTGAGGCGCGATTGAACGAGGTTCTGTTCGACCGCCTGCCGCGCGGGTTGCGCCTGACGGATGCCGGGCGGCGGTTTCACGCGCCCCTGCGACGTGCTTTCAGGTTGATCGAAGAGGCTGTGGCCGACTTGTCTCCGGACCGGCGGATCACATTGTCGGTCACGCCCAGCTTTGCCTCGAAATGGTTGGTGCCGCGTTTGTCGGGCTTCACGGACCTGTATCCGGACGTCTCGGTTCAGGTGGATGCGCGCGAGCGTCTGGCGGATTTCAGTTCGGATGGCGTCGATCTTGCAGTCAGGCAGGGTCGGGCGCCGTTTGCGGCGGAACTGGAGGCGGTGCCTTTGTTCTCGACCGAATTCATCCCGGTATGCAGCCCTTCTGTTGCGGGCGGAATCAGCACCTCTTCTGATCTGCTGACGCAAGTGCTGCTGAACGACACCCACGGATTGTGGCCCTTGTTCCTTGAACGGGTGGGGGTAAGCGGAAAACCCAGAATGATGAGCTTCAGCCAGACCAGCCTTGCGATCGATGCCGCAGTTTCGGGGCAGGGGATAGCACTGGCCAATGCGCCTCTTGTCGCGCCCGAGGTGGCCTCGGGCCGTCTTGTTCAGCCGCTTGCGGATGTCCTGGTTGCAGATCTGGGGTTTTACGTGGTTGCGCCCCGCAAGCCGCGCCAGCCGCAACTGGTCAGGATCATGCGCGACTGGCTGTTGTCTCAGGTCTGAAGAGACGCGGCGATCGCCTCGATCCGGGCCCGCAACCAGCGATGTGCCGGATCATTGGCCGACCTTTGGTGCCAGACCATGTAGATCGACACCGGGGCGCATTCGAACGGCAGTGGCGCGCAATCCAGCATGGCCAGCGGGCCCTGTTTCATCAGCGCCGTGTCGGTCGAGATCAGGTCGCTGCCCAGTATGAAGGCCGGGATGGCGTTGAAATGCGGCAAGGTCACCACCGCTGGCCTGATCTGGCTTTGATCGACGCCACGCATGACGGCGCGGGCATTGCGGCCATCGGCAAAGCGAACCTCGACATGATCGCAGTTGCAATAGGCGTCCCAACTGTCCGGCGGCGTGCGCTGTGTGGCGTCATAGAACAGCATCAGCGGGCTGGTCATCAGGCGTTTTTGAAAGATATCCGGCCCATCCGGTGGCAACGGGGTCAGCATCAACTGGCATCTGTCACTGCGCAGCAGCTCGGGGTCGGGCACGCCTGAAGGAATGAATTCCAGCCGCAGACCTGCGTCTTCGGCACGTGTTTCTCGTAACAGCTGCGGAAAGATCAACTCGCGCGGCATGTCATTGGTGGCGATGCGGATCCTGATCTGTTCAGACTGCGGATCGAACGGCCGCCCTTCGGTCAGCGCCCGCATTCCGTCCAGCACCTTTTGTGCGGGCTCCTTCAGGGACAAGGCGCGCTCGGTCGGGGTCAGGCCCTGACCGGACCGAACAAACAACGGGTCGCCCAGCACCAGCCGGAGCTTGGCCAGCGTGTGGCTGATGGCCGATTGCGTGACGCCCAGCCGATCCGCAGCTTTCGAAACCGAGCTTTCCTCGAGAATGGTCAGAAAGGTGCGCAGAACCTTGCCGTCGAGATCAGTGAAATCGATTTTCTTCATACCGCTTATGATTATGCATGAATGGTTTCGCTGTCCATGACGGGGTAGGGGATGAGTGGCAACAGGAGGCGCATAATGGGATTCCGCTTTTTCTCGGACAAGAACCGGCCCGTTCACATGGGGCGATACCCGTTGGAGCGTTTGACCCGACAAGATACCATGCCGGATTTGTCGCGCGTGCCCGCCATGGGCGAACTGAGTTTCCTCCGGCCGGAACGGCCCTACAGCATCGTCAACGCCATGGGCGAGTTTCAGGCGATGCTGGACGCGATCCGCGACGGGTTGGTGAACCCGATTGCATCCGAGATCCCCTCAGATCCGCAGGAGCGCGCCAACCATCTGAAGGCATTTGGGTATTTCAACGACGCATCGATGATGGGCTGTGGGCCGTTGCCGTCGGATGCACTGCTGGAGGAACCACGCCGCAACCCCGATATCGACCGGCTTGCCCACGCATTGCGCACGCGCCAGACCAAAACGCTGGCCTCTGGGATCGATCTCATCATGGCCGATCTGAAAGACAGTATGGAGGCCGCGCCCAAGCCGATTGACGACCACCGTCACGCCATCGTCTTTCTTTACGAACACAACCGCGACCCTGACCCTTCCGAACCCGGTGCGGACTGGATCATCGACGCGCAGGATCATCGTGCCTGCCTGCTGGCAACCGAGAATGCCGTGGTCATCGCCAACTATATCCGACTGCTGGGTTTTGACGCCCGCGCGCACAGCATGATGTCGTCCGAAGTTGATCTGGGCAAGCTGGCCATGGCCGCCGGTCTGGCCTCGGTCGAGGGCGACCAGCTGGTTGCGCCTTGGCTGGGCACCCGGTTTGGCCTTGCTGCCGTGACGACCGAGATGCCCATCGCGCATGACCGGCCGCTGAGGCCCATGCCGCAACAGCCGTGGTTTCGGACCCAAGGTCCGGCATGGTGGCTGGGCACGGGATTTGCCAAGAACGCCCTCAACCGTGACCCATATGCCAAACGACGCTATGTGGACGGGGCCCATCCCTTCGAAAAGCTCAAACGGGTCGAGGCTCCGACAACCTATATCGACGAAGAGAATGTGGCCCGCGTTCCCAAGCGCGCCGACATGTTCGCCCGCGCCCAGTTCGGCGACATGGGCAAGTCATTGCAGGACGCCGCGAAAGGCGGGTACTACGTGCGCAAGGCCGCGCCCAGCTTTGCCCAGCGTCGCGCGCTGGGTGCATTCGTTCTGTTGCAGGATGGTGAAAGCGCCGAGGTCGCAGGACCCACCGATGCCGAGCGCAATGCGGCGAACATCAAGGCGGCGACCTATTTCCTTGGGGTCGATGCGGTGGGCCTCAGCCGCTGCCCGGAATGGGCGTGGTATTCTCATGACGCCACGGGCGAAGAAATCGTGCCGCCGCATGATCAGGCCATCAGCATGATCATCGATCAGGGCTATGAAACGATGGAAGGTGCCAGCGGTGACGACTGGATCAGCGTCGCCCAATCCATGCGCGCCTATCTGCGCTTTTCGCTGCTGGGCGGCGTGATTGCCCAACAGATCCGCAACCTGGGCTACAAGGCCAAGGCGCATACGGTGATGGATGGCGAGGTGCTGCAACCGCCGCTTTTGCTGCTTTCGGGGTTGGGAGAGGTCAGCCGGATCGGAGAAGTTATCCTGAACCCCTATCTGGGCCCGCGCCTGAAATCAGGCGTGGTGACGACCGACATGCCGATGACGCATGACAAACCCATCGATTTCGGCCTGCAAACCTTTTGCGAATCCTGCAACAAATGCGCCCGCGAATGTCCCTCGGGCGCGATCACCGCCGGACCGAAGCTGATGTTCAACGGTTACGAAATCTGGAAATCCGACAGCCAGAAATGCGCCACGTACCGTGTGACGACCCCGGGCGGCGCGATGTGCGGGCGCTGCATGAAGACCTGCCCGTGGAACCTCGAAGGCCTCTTCGCTGAACGCCCGTTCCGCTGGGCTGCGATGAACATCCCCACCGCCGCGCCCGCGCTGGCCAGGCTGGACGATGCGGTCGGCAATGGCGGGCTGAACGACACCAAGAAATGGTGGTGGGATATCGAGTTGCAGCCCGACGGCGCCTATCGCCCTACGACGCACCCGTTGAACCGGCGCGATCTGCAAAAGGATCTGGACCTGAAATATGAGGATCAGACCCTGGCCGTCTATCCCGCTTATCTGGCTCCGCACCCATGGCCCTATCCCTTTGCAATGGACCGAGAAGCCGGGATTGCAGCCTATGAGGCCATGGTGACGGCTGCCGAGTACAAGGCCCGCAAGGCAAGCGGGGACATGTCGATCATCCATCGCTATCAGATCGCCGGTGATGCGCCCGTGATGCGGGTCGCCGTGACCAAGGTTGAAAAGATGACGGCGGATGTCACGAAATACGAATTTGCATCGCTGGACGGTGCGCCCCTGCCGGGATGGACAGCGGGCGCACATCTGGACGTTCTGGTCGCGCCTGAATTTCTGCGGCAATATTCCATGTCCGGCGACCCGTCGGATCGTACGAAATATCAGATCGGAGTGCTGCGCGAGGATGACGGGCGCGGCGGGTCCGCGCTGTTGCATCGCATCTTCACCGAGGGCCGAAAGGTTTTCGTGTCCAATCCGATCAACCACTTTGAATTGGATGAAAGGGCCACCAGAACATTCCTCATGGGTGGCGGCATCGGCATCACCCCGATGATCGCATTTGCCCATCGTCTGCATGCGCTGGGCCGCGAGTTCGAATTACACTATTCGGCCAGCACACGGGGCGGGGCGGGGTATCTGGATGATCTGGCCGCCATGCCCTGGGCGGATCGAGTTCATTACCATTTCTCGGATGAAGGCACCCGCGCCGACCTGAATGTAATTCTGTCCGGCTACCGGGATGGATGGCATGTCTATACCTGCGGGCCGGATCGTTACATGGACGGCGTGGTTCAGGCGGCCGAGCAGCAGGGCTTTCCTGAAGAGGCGCGTCACCTGGAATATTTCTCGGTTCCTGAAACGCCTGAATATGAAAACCACGCGTTTGAGCTCAAGCTTGCGCGTTCGGGCCGGACACTGCCCGTGCCCGCAGACAAGGACGCCGCACAAATTCTGAACGAAGCCGGTATTCATGTGGATGTGAAATGCGCAGACGGCATCTGCGGCGTCTGTAAATGCGGTGTCATTTCGGGCGAGGTCGAGCATCGGGATTTCGTTTTGTCCCGCAAACAGCGCGAAGGCGCCATGATCCTGTGCCAAAGCCGCGCGGCGGAACCTGATGGGGTGATCGAGATCGATCTCTGAACCCTGTCCAAAAGCGACATTTGGAAGTTGAATTTTGATCGCTCGGCCCATGGACGCCGGACGAGGGGTGAATTAACGTCGCCGCGAACCCAGATATTCCTGACCAACAGGTACGAGGTAGCTTCATGGATTATCACAGCCCTGCCAGCTTTGCCGAAGCTTCGGCTCTGGCCGCGAACGCGACGGGCATCACACGTTTTCTGGCGGGCGGTACGGATGTACTTGTGCAACTGCGCTCGGAACTGGTGACGCCCGATACGCTGATCGACATCAAGAAGATCGACGGCGTGCGTGACATCACCCGCAATGCCGACGGCAGTTGGACGATCGGCGTGGCCGTCACCGGCGCCGAGATGAGCGAGCACCCCGAGCTTGGCCGCGACTGGCCCGGTTTGGTCGAGGCGATGGACCTGATCGGTTCAACTCAGGTTCAGGGCCGCGCGACGCTGACGGGCAATCTGTGCAATGGCTCACCTGCGGCTGATTCCGTGCCCGCCATGGTGGCCGCAGGCGTGACCGTCACCGTAACCGGCCCCGATGGCACGCGTGACGTTGCGGTCGAGGACATCCCGACCGGGCCCGGCAAGACCTCGCTGGCGAAGGGCGAGTTGATCTCGGCCGTCAACATCCCTGCCCGAGGCAAGAATGGGGGCGGCGCCTATCTGCGGTTCATCCCCCGTACCGAAATGGACATTGCGGTGGTGGGCGTAGGTGTGAACCTCCGTCTGGACGGTGAAGTCATCACAGAGGCGCGCGTGTCGCTGGGTGCCGTGGCACCGACCGTTCTGTTGGTTGAAGACTGTGCCAACGCGATCATCGGCAGCACTTTGGACGATGCCGCCCTTGACGCACTGGCCGCGGCCGCGTCCGCCGCCTGCAATCCGATCGACGACAAACGAGGTACGATCGCATTCCGTACCGAAGTCGCCGGCGTTCTGGCCAAACGTGCCGCAAAGATCGCCTATGCCCGCGCGAAGGGAGAAAACGCATGAGCAAGCTCCACGTATCCACCACCGTGAACGGGGACGCAGTCGAATACCTGTGCGACCCGCGCGAAACCCTGCTGGACTGTCTGCGCGACAAACTGAACCTGACCGGCGCCAAAGAGGGCTGCGGCACCGGTGATTGCGGCGCGTGTTCGGTCACCGTCGATGGCCGTCTGGTGTGCTCGTGCCTGATGCTGGGTGTCGAGGCCGAAGGCAAGCAGATCGAAACCGTCGAAGGGATTGCGGATGGTGACATCCTGCACCCGTTGCAGAAGAAGATGATCGAATACGCCGCGCTGCAATGCGGCATCTGCACCCCGGGCATTCTGGTGGCGGCGAAGTCGCTGCTGGAGAAGAACCCCAATCCGACCGAGGAAGAAACGCGTTATTGGCTGGCGGGCAACCTATGCCGCTGCACCGGTTACGACAAGATCATTCGCGCCGTGATGGACACGGCGGCTGAGATGCGGGAGGCGTCATAATGGCTCTGGACGATCGCAAAACTGACTTCACCTTCGTTGGCACCCGCCCCGATCGCCCTGACGGTCTGGACAAGGTGACGGGCCGGGCCAAGTTCGGTGCGGATATCTCGGCCCCCGGCATGTTGCACGGCGCGATTCTGCGCTCACCCCATGCCCATGCCCGGATCGTCAGGATTGATACCTCGAAAGCCGAGGCATTGAAGGACGTCAAAGCCGTCGTGACCCGCGCCGATTTCGCCGATGTCCCGTTCAAGCCCGGGCTTGAAGGCGAATTCTGGAATGTGCTGGAAAATGTCATGGCGGGGGAAAAGGCGCTCTATGACGGGCACGCGGTAGCTGCGGTGGCGGCCACATCTGCCTTGGCGGCACGTGATGCGCTGAAACTGATCGAGGTCGAATACGAGGTGCTGCCGCACGTCACCGATGTGGACAAAGCGATGGCCCCGGATGCGCCGGTGATCCGGGAAGGTGCTGCGGATTATTCGGTGCCGGAAGGGATGCACCCGAACGTCGTGCGTTATCACGAAAGCGGTCACGGTGACGTCGAGGCGGGCTTTGCCGAGGCCGATCTGGTTATCGAAGACAGCTTTGTCACCGAGGCGACCCATCAGGGCTATATCGAACCGCATGCCTGCCTGGGCATGCTGGGCAATGACGGCAAGGGCGAGTTGTGGTGCACAACCCAAGGCCACTGGATCGCGCAAAAGACCTGTGCGGCGCTGCTGGGAATCGAAACCTCTCAGCTGCGCGTCACGGCGTCTGAAATCGGCGGCGGTTTTGGCGGCAAGACCACGGTGTTCATCGAACCCGTCGCGCTGGCGCTCAGCCGCAAGGCCAACCGTCCGGTCAAGATCGTGATGACCAGGTCCGAAGTTTTTCGTGCCACCGGGCCGACCTCTTCGGCGTCGATGGACGTGAAGATCGGCATGAAGAAAGACGGCACGATCACGGCGGCGCAGGGTGTCTTCCGCCTGCAAGGCGGGGCCTTCCCCGGCGCCCCGGGCGATATGACGGCCATGTGTGCCTTTGCGCCCTACAACCTGACCAACGTCAAGCAGATCGGTTACGATGTGATGTCGAACCGTCCGAAACAGGCCGCGTACCGCGCGCCGGGCGCTCCGATGGGCGCCTTCGCCGTTGAATCCGTCCTTGATGAGCTCTGCAACAAGCTGGGCCTTGATCCTATTGATGTGCGTCTGAAAAATGCCGCGCATGAGGGCACGAAGGCCAGCTATGGCCCGACCTACGAACGCATCGGTCTGGTGGAAACGCTTGAGGCTGCCAAGGCGCATCCCCATTACGCGGCACCGCTGAAGCCGGGTCAGGGGCGCGGGGTTTCCTGCGGTTTCTGGTTCAACCACGGGGGCGAGACCAGCGTCTCATTGGCACTGTCCGAGGATGGTTCGGCGCAGTTGATGGTCGGCACACCCGACATTGGCGGGTCGCGCGCATCCATGGCCTTGATGGCGGCCGAGGTTCTGGGCATTCCGTATGAAAATATCCGCGTGACCATCGCCGACACGGCGACGCTGGGTTACAACGACGTGAGCCATGGTTCGCGCGTGACCTACGCGTCGGGCCTCGCGACGATCAAGGCAGCAAGACACGCGGTCGAGAAACTGTGCGAACGTGCGGCGGCCAAGTGGGGCATCCCGGTCGATGCGGTGAAATGGGAAGACGGCTGCGCGGTGCCCTCGGGGCCCAATGCGGGGGATTTCGACGCGATGCCTTTGGCCGACATCACGGCGGATATGGGATCGACCGGAGGCCCGATTTCGGGCCATTTCGAAGCAACCCCCGAAGGCGCGGGCGTATCCTTTGGCACCCATATCGTCGATGCCGAGGTCGACCCGGAAACCGGCAAGACATCGATCACCCGGTACACGGTCATTCAGGACGCCGGCAAGGCGATCCACCCGACTTATGTGGAAGGGCAGTTTCAGGGTGGCGCCGCACAGGGCATCGGCTGGGCACTGAACGAGGAATACATCTATGGCGAAGATGGCCGGTTGCAGAACTCGATCTTTCTTGACTACCGGATTCCCGTTGCCAGTGACCTGCCGATGATTGACACGGTGATCGTCGAAGTGCCCAACCCGGGCCACCCGTTCGGGGTGCGCGGCGTGGGCGAGACGGGCATTGTGCCGCCCCTGGCCGCCATTGCCAATGCGGTGTCCAATGCGGCGGGTGTTCGGATGAAGCAACTGCCGATGTCTCCGCCGCGCATTCTGGCGGCCCTGAAAGAAAATGGTTGAGGTCCACCTTTGGTCCGGCCTCCGGTCACTGACCGGGGGCCAGCAAGTGGTTGAGGTCGAGGCCAAAACCACCGGAGAGCTATTACGGGCTTTGGTCCGTGCCCACCCACAGTTGCAGGCCCCCATTGATGCAGGGGTCTCCATCGCGATCGACGGGCGCGTCATAGCCACCGGGCTTACCGAGCCGATTCCCGAAGGCAGTGAAGTCTATCTGATGCAACGTCTCAGGGGCGGTTAGGCGTCAGGTGACCAGGGCTCGCGCCCGACCATCCGGTCAGCTTCTGCCGTGATGTCGTTCATGTGCTGCTCCAGGCTCAGGCGCAGGGTCTCGATTTCCTCTTCGCTGGCCTTGCGGGGCACTGTTTCAGTCCATTCCCGGCACAGAAACACGCCTTCATTTCGCCAGGGGCGGGGCATCAGAAGGTGATCCCAGGTTCCCGCTTCGCGACCATGTTTCGCGGAAAAGGTGATACCGAATACGCGCTTGCCCGAGGTGCGCGCCCATACCAACGGAACCGTCGACAGAACCCGTTCCGGCCCGCGCGGTCCGTCTGCCGCGATCCCAATAGAGATACCCTGCTTCATCTTGCCCAGAACCTGGCGTGACAAGGCAACGTGGCGTGTCTTGCTGGCCATGGCGATCGTGTCCATGCCAAACAGCTTTTGTACCCGGCCCACCATGCTGCCCGCCCGGGCAGACGAGGTGATCGAACAGATGCGCCCCTTGTCCAGCGGGAAGAAATAGGGCGACTGCGCCAGCCGTTGGTGCCACAGCACAACGATGACCGGTTCACCTTGTTCGGCCAGCTGATCCAGTTCTTCGTATCCGATGCGCTGCCAGCGTGTGTTGCGGTTGACCAATCGAATGTAAGTGGCGATCCGGCGGGCCACCCAGTTCAGCACGGCTTCGCTGTCTGCGATCTTCTTGCGGAGGTTCACACGGGGTTCCTTTTGCTGACCGGACCTTGTCTTAGCGCACTGCACATTTTGCGCAACTTGTTTGTCCGCTCAGATAGTGGCGTGGAATTCGAAAAAGCCTCTTGAGTCCGCCGCGCGGCTGTCATATCTGGGGCTCACCATAGGGGTATAGCTCAGTTGGTAGAGCGACGGTCTCCAAAACCGTAGGTCGCGGGTTCGAACCCTGCTGCCCCTGCCATCCGCATTAAAACACCATTCGGCAATCGTGCCTGGCGCGTTTCCAGCGCGCGCGGCTTTCGGCTATGGCCGGGGCGGACCGGCAATAAGAACGCATGCAGGCTTTGTGAGCCGCAGTGCAGCCAAACCCTATATGCCATCTAAAAATACCGGCCCAGAGTGTGAACAGCGTCACTGACGGATGTTGGAAAGTCTGGTTGTTTGAGAATGTCAAAGAGTTGGCGTTCAGGTTCTGCACAGAACGCAGGTTTTCAGTTTCTCCCTTGTGACTGGGGCGCGCTTGTGGTCGAGCGCGCCCTTTCCGTTTCTGGTCAGCAACCCATAGTGACGATATCAGAACGTGCAGAGAATCCGTCCAAAGACGGTACTTGAGCAGAACCCGCAAAATCGGGCTTTGCACCATAGAAAGGTGTTGGGCGACCGGTCAGTCAGGCCAGCAGCGCCAGATCCCCGATATTTGTCTTGTGCCGGGTCGGCATCGTTTTTGCCGGATGGCCGTCGATCGTCAGGGCGAGGTCCTCATAAAACCCGCCGCTGTCGAACCACCAGCGATGCGACTTCATCATCTTGCGCTGCCCTTTGGGGACGTCTCGTTGATATTGGTGGTCACAGAAAATATCCCAATGACCTTTCGAGGTCAGCTTCGGCATCCCTACACGACCAGCGCGACGCCGACCGCCGTGAACAATCCCGCCGGCCAGGGCCAGCACCTTGTCTTTCCGGCTATAGTAATTGGTGAATCGCTTGCACCGTTTTTTCAGGACCAGATCGCCCCATGCGCCCTTTTCCAGCCATTCTGAATCGATGTCCGCTGATGCAAACATGACCTGATCCGCCGACCATATCTTGTTGCCTGGCCCGGCCGAATCCCCGAAGTCCGAGAAAGCGCGCAGTACCACCAACGCCCCCATGGAATGCGCGATCAGATGCACCTTGGGGCGTGGCGACATCCCCAACAGCGGCAAGATCCCGTCCCCCACCAGATGCGGCGCCACCGCCTTGGCATCGGAGCGGTCCGAGTCGTAGGTGTGCACCGATCCGTCGCTGGGCCGGTCAAAGGCAACGACCGCGCCCTGATACCCGTTGCCCCTGAGATTGGTTTCTATTTTCCCCAGCCGGTCCAGCATGTCCTTCTGGCTGGTGTTGAACCCGTGAACATAGATCAGGACGGCCGAATCCCCGCCCTCCTGTCGCACGAGATCCAGCCATTTGGTTTTTTTGATAATACTACCCTTACGAATTTTTCCACCAGGGCTTTGCTGGGTGATGTGAACATACCTGGTCTTTGCCGCCGGCTTAAACGTGAACTTTTTCTTCGGGGCGTTATAGGTGCGGCGTGAAAAAAACAGTGCCAAGTCGGAAACTCCCTTCTGAACAATTCCTGAATTGTGCCACGAACTGCCATTTTCACAAAGGGTTGGCCTTTAACCTCTTCGGGGCCAAATCGGCGTCGTTGGGAGAATGCGGGAATGCGCCAAGGTTGCATACCGGGGCATCCTGACGTCCAATGCCTGTTTCCTCTGCCGGCTTAATGCCCTAGTGTCCGCTGCAAACGAACACACGCACGAGGCCCCATGTCGCGTTTTGATGGATATTTCCTGCGGCAATTGCTGATTCTGTTTGGCTTTTTCACCCTGGTGCTTGTCGGTGTGTTCTGGATCACCCGGTCTGTCAGCCTGTTTGACAGGGTCATCAGCGGTGGGCAGTCGGCGATGGTCTTTCTGGAATTCACCGCGCTGACTTTGCCGACCCTGATCCGCACGGTCATGCCCATGGCGGTGTTTGCCGCCGCCGTCTATGCCACAAATCGCCTGAGCCGCGAAAGCGAACTGACGGTTATGCTGGCCACCGGATCCAGCCCTTGGCGGCTTGCCCGGGCGGTGCTGCTGTTCGGTGTGATTACCGGGGTGATGATGGCGATCATCAGCGTGTTCCTGCGCCCGGCCTCGGTTGAACAGCTGGAAATCCGGCAGGCTGAAGTGGCCGGAGATGTGACGGCTCAACTGCTGAACGAAGGCGAATTTCTGCACCCCGCCGAAGGTGTCACGGTTTACATAGGCAGGATTGATCTGGACGGCACACTTCATGAAGTCTTCGTGTCTGATCGCCGCGATCCTGAAAACGCGGTCAGCTATTCAAGCGTAACGGCCTATCTGGTCAACAATGATGCTGGCATTCACCTTGTGATGGTTGATGGGGTTGCATTGCGCCTGAACAAGGAAGGCAAGGTGTTGTCATCGACCCTGTTCCAGGACGCGTCCTACGACATCTCGGAACTGACGAATAAAAATCCGATGGCCCGGCGCAGCCTCGAAGCCATTCCAACCGCCGACCTGATCCGCAACCGGGATGAGGTTTCAGCCACGGAAGGGTTCAGCCAAGGCAAACTGATCGAAGAGCTGCACCAGCGGTTCTCGTGGATTGCGATTTGCATCGCCGTGGCGCTGGCCGGGTATTCAACCCTGATGCTGGGCAGCTTTTCCCGGTTTGGATTGTGGCCGCAGATATTGGGCGCCTTCACCATTCTTGTGCTGCTTGAAGGTGTGCGCGGGTTTGTTTCCCCGGTGGTGATCGATGACCCGGAGCTTTGGTTTCTGCTGTACCTTCCCGCAATCATAGGGGTGCTGATCTCGGGCCTTTTCCTGCTTGTTGCTGGTCGGCCGCTTGTGCGAAAACGGCAGCGCGATCCCCAGATCATGCCGACACCGGCCTGAGTTCTAGCAGCGAAGATCCACCAAACAGCTGTGAATGTCGTCAAATTCCTCGCGATCACCGCGGGTGACCAGATACATGGGCAGCGGCAAGCTGATACTGTCCTCGACCCGCTCCAGAGCACCCGAGGCCAGATGTTCGGAAATGACGTAATCGGGGAAATAGCCGTTTCCGCCTCGGTGCAGAACATATCGCAGCGCCATCATGCAATTGCCAAGAAACACTGTCTGACCCGACGCCCGTCGCGCAGCCGATCTGACATGGTCCTGATAGACCTCGCCCAGTTCAAGGTTGACGAAGATCATGTCATCGTCCGTGCCGTCAGCCTGTGGCGTCCGGACCAGGGACAATAGCTCGGGTTCAAGCGCGTACCATGTGACACGCCGGTCCGCCGGCTTTTCATGTGTGATCGCCGCGTCCAGCACATGGGTTGCCACCGCTTCGACCATGTTCAGGTCGTGGTCATAGTTCAGCGTCAACAGCAATTTGCCAAAGCGCTGTTCAAACCGAACCGCCAGGTCCACCAGCAACGGATCCCAGATGCTGAGCTGGCCGCCCAACCGCAGTGCCGGGCGGTTCTGTGCCTGTCCCGGCAGGTCGCGCGATGCAAAGCCCCAAAGGGACAACATCTGTTCCGCATAGGGTTTGAACTGCCGGCCGAACTCGGTCAGCGCCGTTCCTCCGGCACCGCGCGTGAACAGCGCCCTGCCGGTTTCCTCCTCGATCAGGCGAATACGCGCGCTGACAGCGGTCTGCGTCACATTCAACTTGCGAGCGGCGGCATGAAAGCCACCGGCTTCGGCCACGCAGAGAAAAGTTTCCAGAGCTTTGAATTGCATGTCGAAAGTATTTTTTGATCATTGCGATAAAATCAATTCATTTTTTTAAAGGGTGGTTTCGAACTACGCTTTCGCTCAGGACACATGCCAAAGGATCAGCCATGCTGGACAAAAGCCACAAACCCACCTGGACCAGTTTCGAAACAGCCACTAAGGCCGACTGGGACGCCGTGATGGAGTATGAAGAGGCGTATAATGCGGCCCTGCCAGACCGTATCCTCGATGCCATCCGCTCGTTGGACGAAGAATGGACGCCCTATCCGGTCAACCGCTACCAGCACAGCCTGCAAGCCGCGACCCGTGCTTACGAGGACGGTGCGGATGAGGAACTGGTGGTGGCGGCGTTGATCCATGATACCGGCGATATCCTGTCGCCCTACAATCACGGAGAGCTGTCAGCGGCGATGATGAAGCCTTACGTCAGCGAAAAGACGTATTGGATTCTCAAGCATCATTGTGTGTTTCAGGGGTACTACTACAACCACCATCTGGGCGGCGACCGCAACGCGCGCGACAAATATCGCGACAGTCCTTATTGGGAAGATTGTCGCTATTTCTGCCATGAATATGATCAGAAGGCGTTTGACCCGAATTATCCGACCAAGCCGCTGGAGTTCTTCGAACCTATGCTGCGCCGCGTCCTGAACAGGGGCGAAGGCCATATGGAGCTGAACGAAACCGCCGATGACGGCAAAACTGGCTAGGAACCGGATCAGGCGGGCCAGCCCGGCCCGCCTGTCTGATCAGCAGCTCGCCATCAGGCGATAGACGATCTGCGCCGCGGTGAAATCCCAGGCGGCATTGCCGTCGGGGGCCAGTTCGACCACGTCGAAGCCGACGCATTTACGACCCTTCAACGCATGTTCCACCAGGCGAAGCGCCTGATAGTATCCCAGCCCGCCCGGAACAGGCGTGCCGGTCGCGGGCATCTGCGCCGGGTCCAGCCCATCAACGTCAAAGCTGACATAGACCAGTTCGGGGAAGTCGTCGGGCAGGTCGACGGCATGGATGTTGCCGGTCACCAGCTCTTCGGCATCCACGTGGAAGACGTGGTTCCTCAGGCGGCTTTTGGCTTCCTCGGTGGAAAAGGCGCGCACGCCGAACTGGGCCAATGGGATACCTTCCTCGGCCAGCAGATGCATCACCGAGGCATGCGAGTGTTTTTCGCCCTGATAGGCGTTGCGCAGATCGGCATGGGCGTCGATCTGCACGATACCGACGGGCTGGCCCAGGGCGCGGGTCACACCCATGACCGCGCCATAGCTGAGCGAGTGTTCACCGCCCAGCGTGACCGGCACCTTGCCGGCACGGACGGCGGCCTCGGTGTGCTGGGCGAGGCGCTCCATGACGTCCGGCAGCGGGCCGGCGCAATCCAGTGGGGCTTCGGTAAAGATGCCTTCGACGCAGGGTTCCGCGTGACCCGTGATGCGTTCGAGTTCATTGCTGGCCTCGATGATCGCTTCGGGGCCTTTGGCGGTGCCAGACCCGTATGAGACCGTGCGCTCCAGCGGCACCGGGATCACACGGAACCGGGCGTCTTCGCTGCGTTCGGCCTCGGTCAGTTCGCTGTCGAGGAAAATGCTCATGAAAGTCTGTCCTTAAAGTCGTCATAGCCGAATTCCCTGATGATCTTCAGGTCATCGGTTTCGCTGTTCCACAGGGCGATGGTGGGCAGGGGCACGCCGTTGAACGTGTTGGTCTTGACCATCGAGTAATGCGCCTGATCGAGGAAGGCAAAGCGCTGCCCGATCCGCAGCGGCTCGGCCCAAGTGTAGTCGCCGATCACGTCGCCCGCCAGGCACGAGGGGCCGCCGAGGCGGTAGGTGTGGCCAGCTTCGGCCTCGTCCATCAGGGCGGGCCGATAGGGGGCCTCGATCACGTCGGGCATGTGGCAGGTGGCTGAGATATCGGTGATCGCCAGATCCATGCCGTTGTGCGGCAGGTCGAGGATTTCGCCCATCAGGATGCCCGCATCCAACGCCACGGCCTCGCCGGGTTCCAGATAGACTTCGACGCCGTATTTGGCGCGGATGTGTTTGATGAACTCTACCAGCCCGTCGCGGTCATAGTCGCTGCGGGTGATGTGGTGGCCGCCGCCGAAATTGAGCCACTTCAGGTCGTTCAGGAAGGGGGCGAGTTTAGGTTCGACCGCGGCCCAGGTGCGCGCCAGCGGTTCGAACCCCTGTTCGCAGAGCGTGTGCATGTGCAGCCCGTCCACGCCCTCCAGCGCCTTGGCGTCCAGCTGGCTGACCGGGGTGCCGAGGCGTGAACACGGTGCGCAGGGGTCGTATTTCGCGACCTCGCCTTCGGAGTGTTCAGGGTTGATGCGCAGCCCGACCTGCCGCCCCGCGGCCTGTGCCTTGGCAAGAAAGCGGTCTTTCTGCCCGGGGCTGTTGAAGATGATGTGGTCCGAGAGCGCAAGGATTTCGTCGATGTCGGAATCCTTGTAGCCCGCGCAGAATGTGGCGACCTCGCCGCCATATTCCTCGCGGCCCAGCCGGGCCTCGTAGATGCCGCTGGCGCAGGTGCCGCCGAGATACTGTCGCACCAGAGGGGCCAGCGCGAACATCGAAAAGGCCTTGAGCGCCGACAGGACATGCGCGCCAGAGCGCTCACCGATATCGGCCAGAACCTCCAGATTTCGCTCTACCGCCTTTTCGTCGACGACGAAACAGGGTGACGGCACGCGTGTCAGGTCGAAGTGGCGGAAGGCTCCGGCGTCTCCGGCCTGTGTGGTCATCATGTCGGACATGTCGGGCGTCTCCGATTGTGAAAAGCCCGGGGGGACTGCCCCCCGCACCCCCGGGGATATTTTTAGCCAGATGAAGCAGGGCGGTCGCGCGGACTGCCCCGAGGGATCAGAAGTCGACGGGGCCGTCGAGTTCGTGGACCTGCCAGGGAAGGCCGTGGGTGTTGAGCATGTCCATGAAGTCATCCGGGTCGAGCTGTTCCATGTTCCACACGCCCGGCTGGGTCCAGTTACCTTTCAGCACCTGTGCTGCTCCGATCATCGCGGGGACGCCGGTCGTATAGCTGACCGCTTGTGATCCGACCTCGGCATAGCATTCTTCGTGGTCGCAGATGTTGTAGATGTAATAGGTCTTTTCGCCCGATCCGTCCTTGGCCTGACCCGTGGCGATGTCGCCGATGCAGGCCTTGCCCTTGGTTTCGGCGCCCAGATCGCCGGGATCGGGCAGCAGGGTTTTCAGGAACTGGATCGGGATGATTTCCTTGCCGTCATGCATCACCGGATCGATGCGGGTCATGCCGACATTTTCCAGCACTTTGGCATGGGTGATGTAGGCGTCGCCGAAGGTCATCCAGAAACGCGCGCGTTCGATCTCGGGGAAGTGGGTCGAGAGCGACTCCAGTTCTTCGTGATACATTAGGTACATGTTCTTGGGGCCGATGGCGGGAAAGTCGAACTCGACCTTATGGGTCATGGCGGGGGAGTGTTTCCACTCGCCACCTTCCCAGTGGCGCACCTCGGCCAGCACTTCGCGCAGGTTGATCTCGGGGTTGAAGTTGGTGGCGAATTCTTGGTCGTTGCTGCCGCCATTGGCGTCGAGCACGTCGATCTGGCGGATCGTGTCCAGCTTGTGTTTCTTGAGCCACTTGGCGAAGACGGATGTCACGCCCGGATCAAAACCCGAGCCGAGGATGGCGGTCAGGCCAGCCTGTTTGAACTTGTCCTGATAGGCCCATTGCCAGTGATATTCGAACTTGGCCTCATCCTCGGGCTCGTAGTTCGCAGTGTCGAGATAGTGGCACCCGGCCTCGAGGCAGGCGTCCATCAACACCAGGTCCTGATAGGGCAGGGCCAGGTTCACCAGGATCTCGGCACCGGTTTCCTTGATCAGCTTGACCGTGTCTTCGACCTTGTAGGCGTCAAGCTCGGCGGTGGCGATGTCAACGCCCACGCGCTCTTTCACCGATTTGGCGATGGCGTCGCATTTCGACTTGGTCCGGCTGGCCAGTGTGATTTCGGTGAAGATGTCCGAATTCATCGCCATCTTGTGCACGGCGGCGTGGGATACGCCGCCCGCGCCGACAACCAGTGTTTTGCCACTAAGTGAACCCATGGGGGTAATCTCCTCTCACAGGGGGTTATTCGTAATAGGTGTAGCCGTTGATCGAGTCGCGATAAGCGCTCATCAGGGTTTTGCGGTCCTTGGCTTTCAGAGTACCGGTCGAGATCGCCTCGTCCACCATTTTGCGGAAGGCGGCGACGCAGTCGGTGGGGTCGAATTCGACATAGGACAGCACCTGACTGATCGTGTCGCCCTCTTGTTCGTGCAGCAGGTCGAACCCTCCGTCAGCGCGCAGGTCGATGGTGACGACGTTGGTGTCGCCGAACAGGTTGTGCAGATCCCCCAGCGTTTCCTGATAGGCGCCGACGAAAAAGACGCCCATGAAATATTCATCATCTTCCGGCAGGGTATGTACCGGCAGACTGGGTGAAACACCGTCTGCCAGGATGAACCGGTCGATCTTACCGTCGCTGTCGCAGGTGATGTCGGACAGGACTGCCCGGCGGTCGGGTGTCTGGTTCAGGCCCTGCAAGGGCACGATGGGATGCAGCTGGTCAATGGCCCAGACGTCTGGCAAGGACTGAAACAGAGAAAAGTTGCAGTGGTAGATATCGGCCACTTTCTCAAGCTGGTCGTCCACGTCGGTTTCCAGATCGTCACTGGCCGCCAGCGCCTTGAGGCGGGCCATCAGCGACAGGTAGATCCGTTCGGCCCGGGCCATCTGGCGCAGGTCTACATATCCACGGCGGAACAGGGCGCGCAATTCGTTGCGATAGAAGGTGGCGTCGTTCCAGCATTCCTGAAGACGGTCTTTGCTGAGATAGCCGTGCACCGCGGCAAGGTCTGAAACCATGTGGTGATCGTCGGCTTCAACCTCGGGGCCGTTGGGCGCATCATAGAGCGTGCTTTCCAGCACGTTGAACACCAGCATCGACGACGTCGCCACCACCGCGCGGCCGCTTTCGGTAACCAGCGTCGGGTGGTCCATCTCGGCCTCGTCCATGGCATAGGCCACGGTTTCCACCACATTAGCGCAGTATTCCTCGACCGTGTAGTTGATCGAGTTTTCAGCCGCCTTCTTTTCACCGGTATAGTCCACCCCCATACCACCGCCGAGGTCCAGATGGGTCAGCGGCACGCCCTCGCGCGTCAGTTCGGTGTAATAGCGGCAGGCCTCGCCCACCGCGCGGCGCACGTCGTTGACGTCCTGCACCTGAGAGCCCAGATGCGAATGCTGCAACTTCAGGCAATGCAGAAGGCCCGCGTCGCGCAGCTTGTCCACCGTGGCCACCAGTTGATCGGTGTTCATACCAAAGGCGGACCGGTCGCCCGAGCTTTCTTCCCATTTGCCGCTGATCTGGTTGGTCAGCTTGACCCGCACGCCAATCAGGGGTTCAATGCCCAGCTCTTTGTATACTTCGATCACCGTGTCAGCCTCTTTCGGGCTTTCAAGAACGATCACCGTGTTGAACCCGATCTTGCGGGACAGGATGGCCAGCTGGATGAATTCGGCATCCTTGACGCCGTTGCAGACGATCAGCGCTTCGCTGGCCAGCCGATGTGCCAGTGCGATCACCAGTTCGGGTTTGGACCCGGCCTCGAGCCCATAGTTGTACTTCTTGCCGAATTCGACGATCCGGTCGACGACCTGGGCCTGCTGGTTCACCTTGATCGGGAACACACCGCGATAGCTGCCCATGTAGCCGACGCGGGCGATGGCTTCGCGGAAGCTTTCGTTCAGATGTGCGATCTCGTGTTCCAGATAGGAAGAGACGCGCAGAACCATCGGGGCCTTGATGCCTCGGTCGTTCAGATCGCTGAGAATACCTGGCAGGCTGATCGCGCCAACATCGGGAGCCAAGGGATTGCGCAGACCGATCTCGCCCTGCTCCGTCACCTCGATGAGGCCTTTGCCCCATTTCTCAACTCCGTAGATCGAATGCGGTGCGTCGGGCGTCTGTTTCAATCAAGTCGGTCCTTAACGTTGGGGTGCCAGTTTCGCGCCCGGCAATACGGCAGCTGTTTGATTCTTCCAAGTCTAAACTATGTGACGGAAAAATCCGAATTTCATGCCGGTGGGCTGATCGGGACCAGATGATTGTCCCACTGGCACATCGCGCGGGTCCGGATCTCGGGGTGCGCAGTGGTCAACGCGCCGAACACACCGGTTCCGGTGGTGAAAACCAAATCGTTTGGGCCGGAACCAAGCCCGCAGACATCCTCAAGCTCGAACGCATCGCTGAATGTGCCACTGGCCACGTCGAACCGCTGCAACGCATTGCCGCGTGGACAGGTGATGGCAACGGTTGCACCATCCGCCGAAAACGCGATGCTGCCCGCATAACCTTGCAGCGTGCTCTGATCCTGCACCGGCGCAGACAGAAGGTGCGGGTTTTCCCCCTGACGGTGCAGGCCCAGCAAGGGCGGATGTTCGGCTTTGCTGCCCTGCCACTGCATCGCAAAGCCCACCAGCCCGTCGCGACGGACCGCCAGATGGCGGATCGAGTTCTTGTGAAGCGCAGGCGACAGCGACACCTGTTCCTGAACCAGGCCCGTCAGGGAAAGGTAGGTCAGGTTGGGCTTCATCGTCGGCAGGTTCAGTTTCGTGCGCCCGGTTTCGGGATGGGTTTCGATACCGCCATTGGCAATCACAAGCGTTTTCCCACCCGGCATCAACCGCATGTCATGCGGCCCGACGCCGCCGGACGGGAATTCGCCCAAGCGCGCAAAGGTTTCAGCGTTCCAGACGCCTATGATACCTTTTCCGGCCTCGTAATCGTTTTCGGTGGCAAAGAAAATCGTGCCGTCGGCTGAAAAAGTACCGTGACCATAGAAATGCCGGCCTTCCGGCGCCGTCAGCCGCGCGATCGGTGATCCCGTCACGCAATCAATCACCACGGCAAAGGTGCCCGGACGGCGCGCAAAGGCGACGGCCTGTGCTTTGACCGGATGTGCCGCCGCCGCATGCCCGCGCGCGGGCAGGGGCACGGAAAACAGAAGGGTTCCCTGTGCATCCAGCCCGGCCAGTCGATACGAACCATCCGGAAACAGCGCTGCGGCCAGAAACTCCGGCGTGCCCACCGAGGCCCATCCATGGATCGGAGGAAGAGAGGTTGCAGCAAGCCCTGCAAGGAAACGGCGGCGCGATGTCACGGATCAATCTCCGTCCAGAGAATTGAAGCCTGCGCTGATGCCCAGCGTCGGGCCAAGTTCAGTCGAAGCAATGGCGCGAATATCGTGGATGGACTGTTGCAGGGCCTCGATACGGAACCGGGCCTGCGGATCCGAAACGCCCGCCAGCGCCGGGTCGTCAATGGGCTGGGCATTCTCAATGGCGCGCGCAAAGGCAGCATCCAGATCCGCGGCGATATCGGGATGATCAAAGGCCAATCGCGATGCAAGATCACGAAGGGCCATCAGCGAAAGTTCGACATGGCGCAAGGATCGCTTCGACCGCCACGCTTCGGCGCGGTTCGGACGCGGGCGGTCGAACGTGCCCAACGGGCGACCAAGCCGAGTGTCGGCCGTGAACTCAAGACCCGTGGACAACGCCTTGAACAGTTCCTGCATCGCTTCGTCCTGCGTTCGGTAGCGGCCGTTCTTGCCGGGCCGGGTCAGGCTGGGGGCATAGCTTTGCCAGTCATCGGCCATCGCCCGTGCGTTGGCATCAATGTCCGCCGCGATCGCCTGAATCAGCGCGCAGCGGTAATCCGCATTGCCCTGCTCTGCAAAGGCGGGATCGAACAGCATTCGTTCCAGCGCAAAGAACCCGCGTCCGGCTATGGATGTCTCGGCATAGGCTTCGGGGTCTTGCACGGCGTCATCCTCGGTTGCGATATGCTGGGACAGGGCTTTGGAGGTGAACCCTTTCGTGTCGGGCCAGAACGCCATGGCAAATGCACGATCATCGACCTCGGTCGGACCGAACCGCAGGTGACTGGCGGAAATCCAGCTGTCGAAGGCCGCATCATAAGCCGCGCGCAACGCAGGTGAGGTCGGATCGCAATCCACCCGCGATGCACTGACCAGAGCCCCGGTCGTTTCCGGCAGCTTGTCGAACCTGGGCAGTATATGTGTCTCGGCAACGTCCATCAGGATCGGTGCGCGGTCCTGCGCCTGTGCGGCAAGCGGCATCATCAACGCGGCAATAATTGTAAGAATACGCATGGGTCAGAGGCTCTCCAGAAAACGGATCAGGGCGTCGCGGTCAGTTTTCGGCATCGACACAACCGCATCGCGCGCGGCCTGGGCTTCGCCGCCGTGCCACAGGATCGCCTCGAGCAGATTGCGTGCCCGCCCGTCATGCAGAAACTGCGTGTGGCCCGAGACGCGTTCGGTCAGACCAACACCCCACAAAGGCGGCGTCCGCCATTCGCGCCCCGTCGCGCGGGCCTCGGGGCGGTGATCCGCCAGACCTTCGCCCATGTCATGCAGCAGCAGATCCGTGTAAGGCCAGATCAGCTGAAAACTGTGCTCGGGCCGATCTTCCAACCGGTGGGTGACATGGGCCGGAGTATGACAGGATGCGCAGCCGGTCGTGTGAAACACCTCTTTGCCGCGCAAAACCTCGGGGTCGTCGACATCACGGCGGCCGGGCACGCCCAGATTGCGGCTGTAGAAATCCACCAGGTCCATGCCCTGCTGATCGATCTCGAACTCGCGGGTATCGGTGTCGCCATGCGGGGCCTCGACGCAGTTCACCTGCAAGTCCGTGCAGTCCCCCTGAGGTGCCGGGTAAAGCGGGCTTGAAATACCGATATCCCCGGCAAAGGCTGCGGCGGATTGCTCCATCACCGTCGGCATGCCTGCCTTGTGCCCGAACCGGCCCATCATCGGGGCGCCGTATTCAACAGACCAGACGATGTTCGGACGGCCCGAGATGCCATCCCCATCCACGTCGTCGGGATCAGCCTTGGCCAGAAGGTCTTCGACCGGGATCGCCTCGAGCAGGCCAAGCCCGATCATCTGTGGTGCGACCCGCGGGCTCAGCATTGCATCCGGGTGCAGCGGGCCATAGCCCAGATCAGCGGCCCTGTAAGTCGGGCGGCGCAGTGACGCGGTCTCGCCGTCAGAGAGTTCAACAGGGACTTCTTCGTAAGAGATATCCAGCCGATATTCCGCCGGATGCCCCGTAAGCGCGAAATCCTGCATCTGCCCGCCATAGTTGGGATCGGGCCGGGTGGCGATGTAATCCTCGATCTCGGCATACCCGTCTTCCGGCGCGCCGGGGATCGAGACCCGAAGGAACATTGAGACCGCGTTGTCATCGGGCCCGTTCGGTGTGTGCCCCCGCCCATCCTTTATATGGCAACGCTGGCAGGATCGCGCGTTGTACAGCGGCCCCAACCCGTCAGAGGCCAATGTGGATGATGGTGACGACACCCAGATTTTCTTGAACAACCCGTTGCCGACCTTGAAATCCAGCTCCTGCTCGAAGCTCAGATTGCCCGAGGGTTGCGAGAACGCATCCGCGTCGTTGCGGACCCGGACAGTTGCCGCCCCGGCCGAGAGTTCTTCGAACGGCTGCGACACGCCAAAATCCTGCGGGGGTGCCGTCACGGCGGCAATGCGGGCGCGTTCCTCGTCGGTGCGGGGGGTGAATTTCAGATGCAGGTCCCGCAGCTCGGCTGCCAGGGAGGGGGTGGCCGCCAGGGCGGCCACTGACAGGGCAAAAAGACTATTCGCCTTCGTCCATTTTCGATGCGTTGAGTTGCGCATAATTGGCTTCGCCGATCCTTTCATACAGGTCGAGCTGCGTTTCGAGGAAGTCGATATGTCCCTCTTCATCGGACATCAACTGTTCGAACAGCGACATGGAGACAAAGTCGCCGGCCTCCCGACAATACTCGCGCGCTTCCTTGTAAAGTGCCCTGGCGTCGATCTCGGCCGCCAGGTCGCATTCCAGCGTTTCCTTCGGCGTCTGACCGATCCGCAACGGGTCCAGTTTCTGAAGGTTGGGGTGACCTTCCAAAAAGATGATCCGTTCGATCAGCTTGTCCGCGTGGCCCATCTCTTCGATGCTTTCCTCGCGGCTTTTCTTGGCCATATGGCCAAGGCCCCAGTCTTCTTGCAGGCGGTAATGCAGCCAGTATTGACTGACGGCAGTCAGCTCATGCCGCAGAGACTTGTTCAGATATTCGATGACCTTCGGATCGCCTTTCATCAGCCTTCTCCTGTGTTGCTCCGGCACGCAAAGTGCGGAGTTGCATGGGGACTTCCAGATTACCGCTGGCCCGCATTGTGTCTAGGAACAGCGGCATGCACCCGCCACAATCCGCCGATTTGCCAAGGGCATGGTAGATCTTGCCGGGGGTGATTATGGTCCGCGGATCCGCCGTGCGCATCCAATCGATGGCGGCACGGATGTCGTGATCGGATATGTTGGTGCAGTGGCAGACAATCATTGGTCTTGGCTCGTTTCGCCGCCCTGTCAGGCGATCAGTAAGGTTTGCAGGGGCCGGAAAGAAACCCTCTCCGGCCCGCTTGAAGATTAATGGAAGACGGCGTCCGGGTTATCCAGGCTGTCTGACCCTTCAAACGCAACCCCGTCCAGCTCCAGCGCGGTTACGATGCGCTCGATCGTTTTGGTCTGATCGATCAGGCCGTTGACGCCTCCCATGATCAGGGCCTCACCGCCTTCGTTACCGCGCTCAAGCATCTGGTCATAGGCAAATCCCGCCTCGGCCGTTGTCTTGATCTTGCCCAGGGCCTGCATGGTGGCGGCCAGTTTCGCTTTCATCTCGGTATCCAGCGCCGGATCGGTGGCGATGACCAGATCGGCCAGAGATGCGCCCGAAACCGGGGTGCCATCAATGCGGGTATAGCTGCCCAGATAGACGTTCTGGATGCCCAACCCGTCATAGTAATGGCTGTTGTGGGTGTTGTCCGAAAAGCAGTCATGTTCTTCTTCGGGATCGTTCAGCATCAGGCCAAGGCGCATCCGTTCGCCGGCTTGCTCGCCATACGAGAGAGAACCCATGCCGGTCAGGATCGCGCTGATGCCTGCTGCTTCGTTCTCCACAAGGGCTGCGCGCGCCGCTCCGCCGTCTTTCCACTGATCCGCCATCCAGGCCAGATCGCTGACCAGCAGTTCGGTCGCAGCGCTCAGATATTGCGCGCGACGGTCGCAATGGCCGCCGGTACAGTCCTCGCCCTGCGCATAATCGGTCGCTGGGCGGTTGCCGGCACCGGCGCCATGGCCGTTCATGTCCTGACCCCACAGAAGGAACTCGATGGCGTGATAGCCGGTTGCCACATTCGCCTCGATACCATCGGCTTCGTGCAAGGTGTCGCTCAGCAGTTCGGGGGTGATTTCGCTGGCATCAATGGTCTCGCCCGACAGTTGGAAACTGGGGTTGGCGATGACGTTCAGCACGGCAAATTCGTTTTCGTCCGTCGCGCCGCCGTAGGCCGCGTCGACATAGTCGATCAGCCCTTCGTCCAAGGGCCAGGCGTTCACCTTGCCTTCCCAGTCATCAACGATGGCATTGCCGAAGCGATAGACTTCCGTCTGCTGATAGGGGACACGCGCAGCAACCCAGGCCGCGCGCGCCGCGTTCAACGTTGCGTCCGAGGGATCGGCGATCAGCGCGTTGACCGCATCCTGCAATTTCCTGGCTGAAATCAGGCTGTCCTCAAATTTGGCTTCCGCAATATTGGCATAGGTGTTCAGTACATCTGCCTTGGTGGGGGCATCACCCGAGATCGCGGGGGTTGCCATGCAAAATGTCAGGGCGCTGGCAGTGGTGAATAACTTGGTCATAGGAGTTCGGTGCTTTCCTGTCAGAACTGTCGGACCGCGCGGGGATGCCCCGCGGGTTTTGCGAAGAAATAACTGAGTGATTTAGTCGGCAATGTCAACCTGAGTTTTATTGTCGGATATAGGTGGTGATGGTTGAATCCCACGCTCCTCCCCAAATCTGGCGAGCTCCGATCCGAGGGTTAACGTTGCGTGGCAGGTGATTCGCGATAAAATCACTGTTGTGATTCTGTTAAAGGCGGTTTTTGGTTAATGAAGTGCTCTGTTCTGGCGTTGTCTCTTTTTCCGGCAGCTCTTGCCGCTCAGGCGACGCAGATCACGCCCACCCATCAACATGGGTCCGGTCAATTGGAAATCGTGTTTACGGACACGAAATTTACGCTGTCGCTCAGGGTTCCAAGCATTGACATCATTGGGTTCGAGACCCCGGTGGCAAGTGATGACGAGCGTACGCGTGTCGCCATCGCGATTTCCGAACTGTCCAAACCACTGGATCTGTTTGTCGTCCCGCCCGACGCCGTGTGTTTTACCGCATCTGCAAACGTGATCCTGACGCATGATATTCCGGGGCAGCAGGACAACGCGGGCGAAGGGGGCACGTCATTCGCAACGGGCGAACATTCGGAATTTCAGGCTGACTACGTTGTTCAATGTCAGGATATGGATGCGCTGACCACGATGGAATTTGCGTATTTCCAGCGGTTCAACGGGACAGAGAAGCTGAACGTTCGCGTCGGATCAGGCGCGGCGACCAGCGCCCATGAAATCACGCGCGCCGCGCCCAGGCTGGATATGACGCAAATCCGTTAGAAACGGCGCTCGAGCGCCTGTTGGGCGGTTTCAGGCACGCAGCCGAATCTGTCGAGCCAAGATTGCCCCGTCCATCCGTGGGGTGCCGGGCAGAAAACGAACACCTCAGATCGAAGCATATTGCTCCCCGGTGCGATCTTTGAATGCAGCAAGGACGAAACCTGTAATTTATATTTTTTGCAAGTGGTTATGGCCTTTGAGGTTGCCGGACTTCGCTGAATCAAAAGTCTCCAATTGAGGCAAAGATTAACGAATAAGGGCACAAGAATCGCATGTATGACAAGTTCTCGCAAAACTTATGCCAATATCCAAATCTATTGGTACATCATCCTGCCGATCTGTTGACTAGTCCGGTTTTAATGAGGGGGTATCTCGGCAGGGTTAGGGGGATGCCCGTTCAGGCCCGTCATGGGCCGACAAAGCGCGGCATCCCCTGCCGTTTCGATTGCGGCAAAACCACTACCACACAATGTCAGTCGATCTTGTTGCGTTGCGCGTGCGGGGTGACGCCAAAGCTTGATCGGTAGACGCGCGAAAAATGGCCCGGGTTTTCAAAGCCGCAGGCCACGGCAATCTCGGTGACGGATGCTTCGGTCTGAAGCAGCAGTTTCTGGGCGCGTTCCAGCCGCATTTCCATGAAGTATTTCTTGGGCGACGTGTTGAGGTATTTTCCAAACAGCCGCTCAAGCTGCCGAGTTGAAATGCCAAGTTCTTCTGCAATGAACGAAGGGGAAACCGGGGTTTCGATACTGTCCTGCATGATTGTAATTGCCTTGGCGAGGTGCGCATTGCGCATTCCGTTGCGTGATTGCAGGGAAACCCGTTGTTTGGCCGTGGCATTGCGTACCGCGTTATAGACCATCTGATCCGCCACATCGATGGCCAGTTCTTCACCGTGATCGCGTTCGATCAGGTGCAGCATCAGATCCGCCGTTGCCGTTCCGCCAGATGCGGTAATGTGCTTTTCATCGGCCACGAACACGCTGCGTACCAGGTTGACCTCGGGAAAGGCCTCCATGAACGCGTCGTGATATTCCCAGTGGATTGCCGCTTGCATTCCGTCGAGAAAGCCAGCCTCGGCCAGCACCCATGCCCCCGAGCACAGGGCGCCGATTTTCGTGCCGCGCGCGCGTTCGCGGCGCAGGGTTGCAAGCAGGGGGCGGGTGACGTGGTCACGCATGTGAATGCCCGACAAGACAAACAGCTGATCACATTTGGCCAGACCCTGAAGGCCGGAATGCACCAGCGTGATGGATCCGTTCGAGCACACGGCCTGCTCGCCATGTTCTGACAGAAAGGACCAGCGGTACAGTTCATCGCCGCTCACAAGATTGGCGATCCGCAAGGGTTCGACTGCGCATGAAAACGCAAGGTGCGAGAACTCCTCGACAAGGATGAAAGTGATGTGCCGCGTCTGAGGCATGAGCAGTACCGTTTGCAAGCTGGGACAATGCCCAGAACATGAGTCTATTTCGCAGGCTCTTATGCTGCACGAACTATTATTGTATACAAGTTGTATTTTTATGGAATACAAAACTGTGACCGCACGCGATTCGACCGCGTTCGCCGAACAGAAGGATGAGGCCAAAGCATGAAAGACGAAGCCATGTCTCGCAAAAGCGCGCTGAAAGAGCACCTGAAAGTGTCCATCCTCACGCTGCGCCTGCGCCCGGGCGCCGATCTGGACGAGGCGCACTTGTCCGAGGAATTCGGCTTGTCGCGCACGCCGCTGCGCGAGGTGTTTCGACAATTGGCTGGCGAAGGCTATCTGGATCTGCGGACAAACCGCAGCGCCCGGGTTTCCGAGATGTCCTACACCACACTGCGCGACTTCTTCCTTGCCGCGCCCATGGTATACGGAGCGATCCTGCGTTTGGCGGCTTTGAATGCGTCGAACGCCCAGATCAATGATTTGAAAAAGGCCCAGCAGGCGTTCAAGGCGGCCCTTCGGTCCGGGTCCGGCGAGGACCGAGCCTTGGCCAACAACCGCTTTCATGACGTGACCGGCGAAATGTCCGGAAATGTCTACCTGCTGCCGTCGTTCAACCGGCTGTTGATCGATCACGCCCGGATCGGCATGACGTTTTACCGGCCTCAGACGGCTGAGATGTCCGAGAACCTGTCCGAAGCAAGCCGCCAGCACGACGCCATCATCGCCGCCATCGAGGCGCGCGACGAGGCGGCTGCTGCGCAGCTGGCCGAAGATCACTGGAACCTGTCACGCGATCAGATCGAGATGTTCGTGATGCCTGACGCGCTGGATGTCCCGATGGGCGTCCCGCCCCTTTCGAAACCTGCATGAGGACGGAATGAACCCGATTTTCAAGTTTGAGGGGATCTATACCCCTGTGGTCACGCCCTATCACGACGATGGCAGCGTGAATTGGGACATGCTGTCCGACGTGATCGAATACCTGATCGAAAACGGCGTGCATGGCCTGATCTCGGGTGGCTCAACCGGCGAGAACTATGCCCAGACCGTCCACGAACGTGTGGAACTGGCCCGGTTCACGCATGAGCAGTTGAAGGGCCGGTTGCCATTGGTGGTTGGCACAGGCGCGATGCTGACGCCGGATTCGATTGCCCTTGCCGCTGGCGCGCGCGAAATCGGCGCCGATGCGATCCTGCTGGCCAGCCCGCCGTATTCGGTGCCGACTGATCGGGAAAACGCGCTGAATGCGCTGGCCATCGACAAGGCCGCGGACCTGCCGGTGATGCTGTACAACTACCCGCACCGCACCGGCACGATGATGGGTGAGGAATTCCTCGACCGCGTCGGCCGCAGTCGCAACTTCTGCGGCATCAAGGAAAGCTCGGGCGATATCAACCGGGTGCATTTGCTGGCCCGCGACTATCCGCATATCCAGCTTGGCTGCGGCATGGATGATCAGGCGCTCGAATTCTTTGCCTGGGGTGCGCCGTTCTGGGTGTGCGGCGGGTCCAACTTCCTGCCTGCCGAACATGTGGCTCTGTATCAGGCCTGCGTGGTCGAAGGGAATTTCAACAAGGGCCGCCGGATCATGTCGGCGATGATGCCGCTGATGCGGGTGCTGGAACAGGGTGGCAAGTTCATCCAGACCATAAAGCATGGCGTGACCATGAACGGGATCGATGCGGGCGCTATGCGGCCTCCGTTGAAGGGCTTGAACAAGGACGACAAACGCGCGCTGGAACAGGTCACGCGCGTGCTGAAGAAGACAATCGCCGACATCGTGGCGGAAGGGTAAGAGACATGGATCTGCTAACACAGGACGAATACCAATCCATCGCCGCAGGCCTGAACCTGCCGACCGGGGCGTTCATCGACGGCGCATTCCGCCCGGCGATCTCGGGTGAGACGTTTGCAACCGTAAACCCGGCCACCGGCGACAAGCTTGCCAATATCGCATCCTGCGGTGCGGCGGATGTGGATTTTGCAGTCGAAAAAGCGCGCGAGGCCTTCGACGATGGCCGCTGGTCGAAACTGCACCCGTCCGAGCGCAAGGACGTGCTGATCCGGCTGGCCAAGCTGATGACCCGCAATGCCCGCGAACTGGCGGTGATGGAAAGCCTCGACAGTGGCAAGACCATCTATGACTGCGAAACCGTGGACGTGCCCGAAACCATTCACTGTCTGAAATGGCATGCCGAGGCGATCGACAAGATCTACGATCAGGTCGCACCTGCCAGCGACGACCATATCGCCATGGTCGTGCGTGAGCCGATCGGCGTCGTGGGGCTGGTACTGCCGTGGAACTTCCCCCTGCTGATGCTGGGGTGGAAGATCGGCCCGGCACTGGCGGCGGGATGTTCAGTGGTTGTGAAACCCGCGGCTGAAACCACACTGACCGCGCTGCGTATGGCCGAACTGGCGATGGAGGCTGGCCTTCCCCGCGGCGTGCTGAACATCGTACCGGGTGGCGGTGCCGACGTGGGCGAACCCATCGGGCGGCACATGGATATCGACATGGTGTCCTTCACCGGCTCGACGGTGACGGGCAAACGGTTCCTGACCTATTCGGCGGAAAGCAACGCCAAGGAAGTGGTGCTTGAGATGGGCGGCAAGAACCCTGCCATCGTCATGGATGACGCCGAAAACCTAGACCGGGTGGCGGCGCATGTGGTGAACGGTGCGTTCTGGAACATGGGCGAGAACTGCTCTGCCTCGTCGCGCCTGATCGTGCACAAAGACGTGAAAGCCGAACTGCTGGACCGCATCGCGCATCACGCCAAACAGTGGAACATCGGCGACCCGCTGGATCCTGAAACCCGCATGGGCGCGCTGGTCAGCGAAGGGCATTACAACAAGGTCTGCGGATATCTCGATCAGGTTGAAAACGTGGTGATCGGCGGCAAGGCCGATAAAGGCTTTGTCGAGGCGACCGTCGTCGAAGTGCCGGGCAATGACGCCGTGCTTGCCCGAGAGGAGATCTTCGGCCCGGTCCTGTCGGTGATCGAAGTGTCGGGCTTTGACGAGGCCATCAAGATCGCCAATGACACCGATTATGGCTTGTGTGCCTCGATCTTTACCGCCAACGCCAAACGGGCCATTCGTGGTGCGCGGGCGATCCGGGCGGGCACCGTGACCGTCAACAGCTTTGGCGAAGGCGACATCACCACGCCGTTTGGCGGCCACAAGCAATCGGGCTTTGGCGGGCGCGACAACTCGATCCATGCGCATGATCAGTACACCCAGCTGAAAACCATCTGGATCGATCTTGCAGACGACGCCGACGAGGCTGTGGATTGACACGATACGAGGCCAAAAGACTGCCGCGGCAGACCGGTCCGGCGGGATGGAATGCCATCCTGCCGCCCCAGGACCCTCTGCCAGAGCTCGAACAGGACCTGACCGCCGACATCACCATTGTCGGCGGAGGGTTTGCCGGGCTGACGGCGGCGCGGCGATTGCACCAACTGGACCCTTCGCTGAAGATCGCCCTGCTGGAAGCGGGCCGATTTGCCGATGGTTCGGCGGGACGGAACTCGGGGTTCATGATCGACCTGCCGCATGATCTGGCCTCGGACAATTACGCAGGCGATGGGCTGGAAGCGGATCGCGCCGCCATTGCCCTGAACCGCAAGGCCATCGCTTTCGCGACCGAGGTCGCCGCCGATTGCGACCTGCCGCAGGAAATGTTCGACCCTTGCGGAAAATACAATGCAGCCGCCACACGGGCAGGAGACGCCCATAACCGCGCCTTCGCCGAGCATCTGACCAAACTGGGTGAGCCGCACACGCTGTATGACCAAAAGCAGATGCAAGAGATCACGGGCAGCCCGCATTATGTTTCGGGGCTGTTTGCGCCGGGGACGGTGATGATCCAGCCCGCAGCCTATGTACGGGCGCTGTCGGGTCAACTGGCTGGCCAAATCAACGTATTCGAGAACGCGCCAGTCACCAGCTTTGAAAAGCAGGGCGCAGGTTGGGTGGTCAACACCGCCAGGGCCAAAGTCAGCACCGGGCGGATCGTTCTGGCCAACAATGGCCATCTGGAAAGCTTCGGATTCTACCAACGGCAATTGATGCATATCTGCCTCTACGCCTCGATCACGGCGCCGCTGACCGAGGCGCAGATCAAGACACTGGGCGGGCAACCGCGCTGGTCGGTGACCCCGGCGGATCCGATGGGCACCTCGGTCCGGCGCATTTCGGGCAGCTATGGGGATCGCATCCTGATCCGCACCGGGTCCAGTTTTCACCCGACGATAGAAACCACCCGGATGCGGTTGCGCAATGCCGGCTGGGTGCATGACCGGAAGTTCCGTGAACGCTTTCCGCATCTGCCCGATGTACGGATGGAGCATCGCTGGGCCGGGATGCTGTGCCTCAGCCGCAATGGGTCTGCGGCGTTCGGCGAAGTGGCGGATGGCGTGTTCTCGGCCTGCTGCCAGAACGGCCTGGGCATCGCCCGCGGCACCCTGCAAGGCATGGGCATCGCGGAACTGGCGCTGCAAGGCGGATCAGAGATCGCGGATCACTTTCTGGCGCAGCCGGATCTTCCGCGATTGCCGCCCGAGCCTTTCGCCTCGCTTGGGGCGAACAGCTATCTGATCTGGAAAGAATGGCGGTCCGGCAAGGAATGACGCGTGGGCATCAGGGCAAGCTCAGCTTGGCCATACGCCCACCATCTATCGTAAAGACCTGCCCGGTGATGAAACCCGCATCCCCGGACGCCAGAAACGCGACGAGCGCGGCAACTTCTTCAGACCGCCCTGTTCGGGCCACCGGGTGGATTTTGGCGATGTCGCGACGGAATGCGGGCGGGTCGGGCATGGATTCGATGAAATCCTCGTTCAACTCGGTATCGATCCAACCGGGCGCGACGGCGTTGCAGCGGATACCTTCGCCCCCGTGATCCACGGCAACGGCGCGGGTCAGGCCGTGCAACCCTGCCTTTGATGCGCAATAGGCAGCGTGACCGGGATTGCTGCCCAGGCCTTCTATGGATCCGGTGTTGACGATGGCGCCCTTGGTCTGGCGCAGATGCGGCAGCGCGGCCTTGATCATCAGGAACGGGGCGGTCAGGTTCACCGTCAGGTTGCGGTGCCAGTCCTCAAGGCTCATTCCTTCGACCGAGGCTTCCTGCATCATGCCGGCGTTGTTGACCAACACGTCCAGACGCCCGGCTTTCGCGATCACTTTGTTGACCACCTGTGCCGGGCTGTCGGGAAGGGTGAAATCTGCAGCAATGCCTTGGAATTCGGTGTCCTGACCACGTTGGGCGGTGAAGACCAGTGCGCCTTCGTCGTGCAAACGCCGGGCAATGGCCTTGCCGATGCCGCTGCGCCCGCCGGTGACCAGTGCCACCTTTCCATCGAACCGCCTCATGATACCGGTTTCCCTCCATTCACCTCAACCAGCGTGCCGCAAACATAACGCGACGCGTCCGAGACCAGGAACATGATGACGTCGGCGATGTCCTCGGGCTCGGCGATCCGGCCCAGCGGCACGGTCCGGCCCAGTTCGGCCACGGCTGTATCGGGGTCAAACCCCCGCTTTTCAAAGCCTGATCGCAGCATCGGGGTATTCACTTCGTTCGGGCAAACGGCGTTGATGCGGATACTCTGATGGGCGTGATCCATGCCCATGCACTGGGTCAGGGACGCGATGGCCGCCTTGGTCATGCAATAGACCGCATGATTGGGGCCGGGGCGCAGCCCCCAGCAGGACGCAGTGTTGACGATGGCCCCGCCGCCAGCGTCCGCCATGATCGGAATTGCCGCACGACAAATGCGGAACGGGGCTTCGACATTGACACCCAATGACAGAGACCAATCCGCATCAGACGTATCCGTGACCGACCCGCGCGTGATGACGCCCGCATTGTTGATCACGATGTCAAGCCCGCCCAATGCGGACGCGGCTGCGCCGGGCAGCTGGTCTGCATATTCGGGAACAAGCAGATCACCGGGCAGATGTGCCTCGGCCTCGATGGCATCGACAGCCCGGTCGGCGACTGCGACCCGCGCCCCGGCATTGCGCAGGCGTTGAACGATTGACGCCCCGATGCCGCCAGCCGCGCCAGTGACCAGAGCCGATTTTCCTTTCAGGTTCATATTGTCATCCATTTCTTAGAATGATGCGACAGGTGCGCCGAGCAGGCTTTCATCAGGAACCACGCCCAGCCCCGGCCCGGTTGGCAGCGCGATATGCCCGGCGTCGACCCGGATGCCGTTTTCGGGATCGTAGTTGCCTTCGATATATGGCGCAGCCAGCCAGACGCCTTCCAGCAGGTCGGGCCGAACGGTTGCACCGATATGGGTGCATGCAGCGGCGATGATGTCCCCGCCCCAGCTGTCATCGCAGGTATGGGGCAGGTTGCGCGCCTCGCAGATATCACGGAAGGCGCGCATCGGGTGCAAGCCGCCGATGCGGGTGACCTTCATGCCGAACCCGTCGACCAGACCGGTGCCTGCCGCCGAGACCACGGTGTTCAGGCTGGTGCTGTTTTCATCCATATAGATACCATGCGTGACCTGAGGCCGGATCTTCCTGAGATCTTCGATTGTGTTGCAGGGCTGTTCCATGATGAAGGGGATTTCGGGGCATTCGCGACTGACCCGCAGGGCGTCTCGTGTGGTCCAGCCCCGGTTGCCGTCGACGGCCAGACGCATACCCGATCCCTTGACCACGTCCCAAACCTTTCGGATGGTTTCGATGTCCATCTCGACCGGGCGGCCTCCGACCTTGATTTGCAGACGCGGGTAGCCTTCGGCCATTTTCTCGGCAGCCAGTTTCGCGATGTCGTCGGGTGCACCGACGCCCGTGGCATAATAGGATGGCACCTTGTCCGTCATCTTTCCGCCCAGCAGATCGCAGACTGGAACACCTAAATGTTTGCCCAGCAGGTCATGCGAGGCGATGTCGATGGCCGCCTTGGCATAATTATGCCCGTTCAGCAGCCCGTCCATCCGGCGGTGAAGGGGCAGGGGCAGCGCCTCAACCCCGATCAACCCGGGCGCCATTTCAGCCAGCGCGGCGCGCGCCCCGGCGGCGTGCGCCTCGGCATAGGTCGGGCCAACCGGGCAGGTCTCGCCCCAGCCGGTCAGACCGTTGTCCGACACGATTTTGACCAGCGTGGTATCTAGCGCCCAGACCTGAGCGTTGGCCATGGTATAGGGCCCGTTTTTGACCGGCAGGTCGTGGCTGTAGATATGCAGTTCGGCGATCTTCATCTTGGTTTACGTGTCTTGAGTGGAAAAAAGGGCCCACCCGGATGACGGGTGGGCAAGTACGGGGAGTGTGGATCAGTATGTTTGGTTCAACTCGTCCGCCGCCGGGATTTCCCTTTCGCGGCGGGCGATATAGTCCAGAAGGGCCTCGTTCTTGGCCTCGTCCAGCTTTGGTTCTTCATATTCGGCCAATAGTTTCCGCGCATGTTTCAGGGCGCGTTCGGTGATTTCCACCTCCCCCTCGGCCACCCATTGCTCGATCGAGTTGTTGTCGAACAGTTCCGGCATGAAGAACGCGGTCTGAAAGTTGTCCTGCGTGTGCGGATGACCCAGATAATGCCCGCCGGGCCCCACATCGGGAACCGCTGCCAGGGCCTGATCGAAATCGTGCCACTTTGGGCCTTCCGCCATCCGGTAAGCCATCGCGCATTGTTCGGCGTCGACGATAAACTTGGCGACCGAACAGTGCATGCCCGCCTCGTTCCAGCCTGCCGAATGCCAGATGTAATTGGCCCCGGCATGAATGACCGCGCTGAGCGTCGTGGCGGATTCGTACCCGGCCTGTGCATCAAAGGTCTTGGCCCCACCCAGAGTGTTCGAAGTGCGCCACGGTACGTCGTAGAAGCGCGCCATCTGGCCGATCATGAAGTTCATCAGGCTGATTTCGGGCGTGCCGGCCATCGGCGCGCCGGATTTCATCGAAACGGTCGACAGGTAATGCCCCCAGATCGCCGGGCAGCCCTTGCGGATCACCTGCGTATAGGCCAGCGCCGAAAGCGCCTCGGCGGTCAGCTGCGCCACGGTCGCGGGCACCGATGCCGGTGTGTTCGCGCCACCCAGAACAAAGGGCGAGCACAGAACCGGCTGATTGCGGCGGCAGAAGGCCCGCATCGCACCCAGCATGGTTTCGTCCCACACCAGTGGGCTGTTGCCGTTGCAGTTTCCGGTGGTGACCGGATGATCGTCAATGAACCCTTCGCCGAACAGGATATCGCACATATCCATCACATCCTCGGCATTCCTGGGCGAGGTGGTCATGCCCATGAAGGTCTTGTCCGAGTACTTCATCGACGAGTAGGTGATGCGCAGGTGCCGCTGGCTGATCGGGTGGTCGTAGGGCTCGACAATGTGATGGGCCGAGCTGTGCAGCGCCGGCATCATGTGCGACAGCTTGTGGAACATCGCCAGATCATCCAGCGTCGGGTTCCGGCGCACGTCATCCAGATCGCGCAGGAAAGGGGCCCCGGTCATTGGCACGAAGATCGCGTGCTTGCCACCCAGTGCAAGGTTCTTTTGCGGATCGCGCGCGTGATAGGTGAACTGCGCCGGAATGGTCGAGATCAGCTCGCGCACCATATTTCGGTCCAGATAGACCAGTTCGCCGTCAACCTTGGCCCCGGCTTTTTTCCAGTCTTCCAGCGCGATGGGGTCGCGGAACTGAACGCCGACATTTTCCAGAATGTCCATCGCCGCATTGTCGATGCGCTCAACCTGGGTTGCGTCCATGACTTCGCACAGCGGGATGCCTCGGGTCAGGCCCGGCAGCATGTCGAAATTTGGAGCGGTGCGTTGGGCTCGGCGGGCAGAACGTCCGCCGGAACGCGTGACAGTGCGAGTGGTCAAGGGGCAATCCTCCAATTTTGAAACAAACTGACGGATTCGCGGCGCAACCACCTCTCTGATTGCGATATGTGCTTGCAATAAGCGACACGGGTCATTCCAAATAATTTTGTCCCTGCGTAACGAAAAAGACGCCGGGTCATTGTTACCTGTGTGACCTACTTCACAGCCAGGCAAGTGCATATATCTGCAACAGATAAACGCAGGGTTGTTTCAGAAGGCACTCACTCATGCACCACAAAACAGAGATGCTGATCGTCGGCGCCGGGTTTGCCGGGCTGACGATGGCGCTTGAGGCGCGCAAGCGCGGTATCAAGGATATCGCGATTTTGGAAAAGGCCGATGATATCGGGGGGACATGGCGCGAAAATACCTATCCCGGTGTCGCCTGTGATGTGCCGTCGCATCTGTATTCCATGGCGACCCATCTCAACCCGCATTGGAGCCGCGCCTATGCCGGTGGCGCGGAAATTCAGGCTTATCTGCAAAATGTCGCGCGTCAGGAAGGGTTGTATGACCTGTGCCATTTCCGGCAGGAGCTGAAATCGGCCAGCTGGGATGGAACGCGATGGCAAGTTGAAACGATGGATGGCCAGCAATGGTCGGCGCGGTTTCTGGTCTCGGCCATTGGCGCACTTCATTATCCCAGCATCCCGGATATCCCCGGCGCCGACGGTTTTTCGGGGCCCAGTTTCCACTCGGCCGAATGGAATCACGAAGTCGATCTGACCGGCAAGCGCGTGGCGGTCGTTGGAACCGGCGCATCCGCCGTTCAGTTTGTACCCGAGATCGCCAAGATTGCAGGCCACGTCGCGATCTTTCAACGCAGTGCGCCTTACGTGATGCCGCGCCCGGACGGTCCGATTGCGCCCTGGGTGCGCAGCCTTTACGCTTGGCTTCCCATTTTGCCCCGCATTCGGCGCAAGCTGATATTCATGATCTTCGAATTTCGCCACCGCGTGTTTCGTGGTGAGGAACGCGCGGTGAATTTTGCTTTGAAGATGTGGCAAAAGGCATTGGAGCGCGCCATCACCGATCCGGTCGAACGGCGGACTCTGACCCCCGACTATCGGATCGGCTGCAAACGTATCCTGAGTTCGAACGATTGGTACCCGACCCTGGCCCGCGACAATGTCAGCGTTGTTCCGAAGGGCGTCGCTCGAATCGAAGGTGACACGGTCATCGCGGCGGATGGCACCCGGACCAAGGCGGATGTCTTGATCTGGGGCACCGGGTTTCACGTAACCGACGTGGTCGAGCGTCTGGACATTACCGGTACGGACGGGCTGACGCTGCGCTCTGCCTGGTCGGATGGCATGTGCGCGCATCTGGGTACCGCAGTTTCGGGTTTTCCCAATTTCTTCCTGCTTCTGGGGCCGCATACCGGGTTGGGGCACAACTCGGTCGTGCTGATGATCGAGGCCCAGGTTGGCCATATCGGCCGGGTCCTGAGCGAGATGCAGCGCGAAGGATTGTCCGCAATCACTCCAGACGCCGCAAAACAGGCGGCGTTCACGCGGGAAATGCACAGCCGCCACGCGGACGGCGTCTGGCAGGCCGGCGGCTGTACATCCTGGTACATGGATGCGGAAGGCCGAAACACGACCTTGTGGCCCGGCACCGTTGCCGAGTTTCAGAAACGCATGGCACAATCAGGGTTGGAGCAATACGGACCCGCCGCCCCTGGCAATGGAGAAAGTTGAATGACAACCGTTCTGATCGCAATCGCCGTCCTTGTTGCGGTTCTGTTTGTCTTGAACCTGTGGACCCGGAAGATTACCCGCCGGGGTCGTGAAACCGTGCCGCAGCTGGGTCAGATCACACCCGTTCGCGGCGGCAGCATCCACTATGTGGAAAAGGGAAATCCCGAGGCGCAGACCATCGTCATGATTCACGGTCTGGCCGGGCAGTTGCAGCACTTTACCTATGCGCTGGTGGATCTTCTGGCCGACGACTACCACGTTATCGCGCTGGACCGACCGGGATGCGGGTATTCAACGCGCGATACGGCCGAGCTGGCGCAATTGCCCCACCAGGCAGGCATGATTGCCGAGTTTCTGGACAAAAAAGGCGTGGACCGCGCCGTTCTGGTCGGCCATTCACTGGGGGGCGCGGTTTCACTAGCGATGGCACTGGACCATCCGGCCCGGGTCGCCGGTCTGGCGCTGCTGGCGCCGCTGACGCACAAACTGCCCGAAACCCCGGCGATCTTCAAACCGCTTGAGATCCGCTCCGAATGGATGCGCAGCCTGATCGGCAACACGCTTGCCGTTCCCCTTGCGTCCAGAACCGCGCCGCACACGCTGAGCGCAGCGTTTGACCCGGAAACCCCGCCGGACGACTTTTTGGACCGGGCAGGCGGCGCGCTTGGCCTGCGGCCTTCCGCCTTTGTCACGGCCTCTCAGGACGTTGCCGGGGTCGATGCAAGTATCAATGCGCAGGTCGCGCGCTATCCGAAACTGACTGTCCCCGGGGGCATCTTGTATGGCCGTCAGGACGCGATACTGTCACCGCCGCTGCACGGGCCGACAATGACCGAGTTCGGGCTGAGTTACGAAGAGCTGGACGGGTTCGGCCACATGATTCCGATCACAGAGCCCGAAATATGTGCCGTCTTCATCCGCAGGATGACCGACGCGACCACATCCCCTCGAACATCCTTGCAGGACAGGCCATCAGAGCAGGCGTGAAAGAAATCTTGAGGTTGGTTGATTTCCCTCTTGACCCTCCCGGGCCCCTCGCTTACATCGCCTCTCACTCACGGCGGAGTAGCTCAGTTGGTTAGAGCAGCGGAATCATAATCCGCGTGTCGGGGGTTCAAGTCCCTCCTCCGCTACCAAAACCCTTCCCATTTTGTTGAATGGTTTGAGGCCGCAACGCCGGGGATCCTCCTTCGCTTGTGTATCTACGTATCCAGCCGGCAACACCCGTCTTTGTGCAGATGCTGCCAGCTTGTTCTGGCGTGCCTTGTGCGTCAGATCCGCCCCATGCCGTTAAACAGCCGGGGGGCTGCGTCCTTGATCGCCCGGCGGCCGTGCTTTACCAGTGTGTGTTGTCGATCACGGCGATATCCCCGTCCTGCCAGTTGATTTCGACCGTGCAGCTTTCGGCGATGTCGTGTTCTTCGTTCGTCAAGAAAACCTCCGCCGCCCCACATCAGGGAATTTACAGGAAGTGTCCCGAGAGTCCGAGCATATCTACAACATCGACTAAATCGGAAATCATGGTGCTGCTGGAGAGAATTGAACTCTCGACCTCTCCCTTACCAAGGGAGTGCTCTACCTCTGAGCTACAGCAGCGCTGTGGGCGGGTGATTAGACTCAAACGAAACGCGGCGCAAGGGTGTCTGGACGGTTTTTTTCGCCTCCTGTAGAGAAAGATCATGACGAATAAAAATTCACCCAAAAAACAAGGCAAATCCGGGGATGCGCGCGAAGAGCGGCTGAAAGCGGCGCTGAAGGCCAATATGGCCCGGCGCAAAGCGCAGGCCAAGGCGCGGGCGACCTCTGGGGACAAGGCTGACAAGGACAAGGGATAAGAGCAGATGGATTCGATTCTGGTGACGGGCAACGGCCCGCTGAATGGTCAGATACCGATTGCGGGGGCCAAAAACGCGTGTCTGACGCTGATGCCTGCAACCTTGCTGAGCGAAGAACCGCTGACGCTGACGAACGCACCACGCCTCAGCGACATCAAGACCATGACCGCTCTGCTGCAATCACTGGGGGCCGAGGTGTCGTCGCTGCAAGATGGTCAGGTGATCGCGATGTCGAGCCATAGCCTGACCAGCCAAACGGCGGATTATGACATTGTGCGCAAGATGCGTGCCTCGAATCTGGTGCTGGGCCCCTTGCTGGCGCGGTTCGGGCAGGCGGTTGTTTCTCTGCCAGGTGGCTGCGCGATTGGTGCCCGTCCGATGGACTTGCATGTGGAAGGGCTCGAGGCGCTGGGCGCCGAGATCGAGCTGAAAGACGGGTATCTGCACGCCAGGGCTCCGGGAGGGCTGAAAGGCGCGGTGCACGAGATGCGCTTTGCCTCGGTCGGGGCCACCGAAAACATCGTCATGGCGGCGACGCTGGCCAAGGGCACCACGGTGCTCAAGAACGCCGCGCGCGAGCCCGAGATCGTCGATCTGGTCGAATGCCTGTGCAAGATGGGTGCGCAGATTTCGGGCGAGGGCAGCTCGACCATCGAAATTCAGGGCGTCGACCGGCTGCACGGTGCCACCCATCAGGTTGTCACCGACCGGATCGAACTGGGCACCTATATGCTGGCCCCGGCGATTTGCGGTGGCGAGGTCGAACTGCTGGGCGGGCGCATGGCGCTGGTTGAATCCTTTGCGGCCAAGCTCGACGCGGCAGGGGTCAGTGTCACCGAAACCCAAAACGGCTTGAAAGTGGCGCGCAAGAACGGCCGTGTGCAGGCTGTGGATGTGGTGACCGAACCCTTCCCGGGCTTCCCGACCGACCTTCAAGCGCAGATGATGGCGCTGATGTGCACGGCTGAGGGCACCTCGGTTCTCGAAGAACGCATTTTCGAAAACCGCTTCATGCATGCCCCGGAACTTGTGCGCATGGGCGCGAATATCGAGGTGCACGGCGGCACCGCCACCGTCACGGGTGTCGAAACCCTGAAAGGCGCCCCGGTGATGGCGACGGATCTGCGGGCTTCGGTGTCGCTGATCCTCGCCGGATTAGCGGCAGAAGGTGAGACGACGGTAAGCCGGGTCTATCATTTGGACCGCGGATATGAACATGTGGTGCGCAAGCTGGAAGGCGTGGGCGCAAAAATCGAACGGATCAAGGGCGAATGACGGACGCAAGTTTTGAAGACGGGCGCGAAGCCCCGCTGAATCTGGGGGCTGAGGATGCAGATGACCTGAAGGTGATCTCGACCCTGGTGCAGGATGCGGTTTTTCCCGTGACCGAGATGAAATGGCAACCGTCGCACCGCCGCTTTGGCCTGTTGCTGAACCGTTTTCGCTGGGAAGACAAAGATGCCGCCGCCCGCCGTGACCGCCCGTTTGAACGGGTGCAGTCGGTGCTGGTCTTCGATTCCGTTCTGTCCGTGGCCAGTCAGGGCATTGATCGCAGCGAGAAAGACATGGTCATGTCGCTGCTGTCCGTCGAATTCGAACCCGGTGAGGATGGCGCGGGCCAGGTCTTGCTGACCCTGGCGGGTGACGGCGCGATCCGCCTGAAGGTCGAGGCGTTGGATGCCACGCTCAAGGACGTCACGCGCCCATATCGGGCCCCATCCGGCCGGGCGCCGCAGCACCCCGAATAGATGCAGAACAAGCGCGGCATTTCTCAGGCGTTTTCAAATGTGCCCGAGGGTATTGCCCTGCGTCCCGCGACCGTGTTCGATGTGTTCGACATCAGTCGCGTGCTGATACGGTCGATCACGCAGCTTTGTGTGGCCGATCACAACAACGATCTCGACCATCTGGAACAATGGACCGCGAACAAAGACCCGGCGACCATCCGGGGCTGGTTCAAGCCGGGATCACAGATCTGGCTGGCCGAGCGTGAAGGGCGGGTGGCCGCGGTCGGTGGGTTGTTCGAAACCGGCAAGATCACCTTGCTCTATGTTGACCCGGATCACGTCGGCAGCGGGGTGGGGGCCGCGTTGCTCTACCGGCTGGAACGGCAACTGGCTGCGTGCGGCTGTACCGAGGTGCATCTGGACGGCACGAAAACCGCCCGGGAATTCTATTTGCGCCACGGCTGGAAGGTCACCGGTCAATGCAGTGACAGTCGGGACCTGACCTGCTTTGCCATGCGCAAATCGCTGCACCCCCAGGGCTGAGGGTTGAGGCCGCGCCCCGTGGGCGATATGTCCCGTGGCGCAACGCCCGGAGTGCCAGATCATGCCCGTTTTCCTTGACGCCACATCACCCGATTTCGAAACCACCTTTCAGGCCCTGCTGTCCGCCAAGCGCGAGGACAGCCCGGATGTGGACGCGGTTGTGGCGCAGATCATCGACGATGTCCGCAACCGGGGTGACGCGGCGGTCATCGAACTGACCACGAAATTCGATCGGCTGGAGCTGACGCCCGAAACGCTGGCCTTCAGCGCTCAGGAAATCGCGGACGCGGTGACGCAGGTCTCGGCCGAGGATCGCGCGGCGCTGGAACTGGCCGCCGCCCGCATCCGGGCCTATCACGAAAAGCAGATGCCCAGCGATCACAGCTGGACGGATGAGGCCGGGGCCACGCTGGGCTGGCGCTGGTCGGCGGTTTCTGCCGCAGGTCTCTATGTGCCGGGCGGGCTGGCTTCTTACCCGTCATCGGTGCTGATGAATGCCATCCCGGCCAAAGTGGCGGGCGTGGACCGGCTGGCCATCGTGGTGCCCACCCCGGACGGGCAGGTGAACCCGCTGGTGCTGCTGGCAGCGCAGCTGTCGGGTGTGGACGAGGTCTATCGCATCGGCGGCGCGCAGGCCGTGGCGGCGCTCGCCTATGGCACCGACACCATCGCGCCGGTCGACAAGATCACGGGCCCGGGCAACGCCTTTGTTGCGGCGGCCAAACGCCGTGTCTTTGGCAAGGTCGGCATCGACATGATTGCGGGCCCTTCCGAGATTCTGGTTATCGCCGACAAGAACAACGATCCCGACTGGATCGCGCTGGACCTGCTCAGCCAGGCCGAACACGATGAAAGCGCGCAGTCGATCCTGATCACGGATGATGCCGCTTTTGGCCAAAGCGTCGCTAAGGCGGTCGAAAAACGCCTCGAAACCCTGCAACGCCGCGCCATCGCCGGGGCCAGCTGGCGCGACTTCGGCGCCATAATCTCCGTCCGTGATCTGGATCAGGCTGCAATCCTATCGAACCGTATCGCCCCGGAACATCTGGAGCTTTGCGTCGCAAACCCGGTGGCGCTGAGCGAAAAAACCATCCACGCCGGGGCCATCTTTCTGGGCCAGTACACACCTGAAGCCATCGGTGATTATGTGGGCGGTCCCAACCACGTGTTGCCCACCGCGCGTTCGGCACGGTTTTCGTCAGGCCTCAGCGTGCTGGATTTCCTCAAACGCACCACGCTCAGCCAGATGACCCCCGAAGCCCTGCGCGCCATTGGTCCTGCCGCCGAACAGTTGGCGTGCTCGGAAAGCCTCGAGGCGCATGGCCTCTCGGTCACCGCGCGCCTGAACCGCCTGAATGGCTGAAATGACGCAAAGACCTGGCGCATATGGCGTTTCTGTGCGTTGCCCGTTGAATATCATTGCTATAGGTCTGTGCTGACGCAAGGAATGTGACTGTAAAGATGACCCGCATCTCGCATATCGAACTGGATGATAGAAATCTGCCGCCGCCCACGCCCGAGATCGAGCAGGAACGCAAGGTTGCCATCTATGATCTGCTGGAAGAAAACAGCTTCTCGCTGCCCAAACGCGACGACCGCGTTGTGCCCGAAGGCCCCTATCGCCTTCAGCTTTCGATCCGCGACAAACGGCTTGTCTTCGACATTGAAACCGAGGCCAACGAAAAAGCGGCCGAGTTTCACCTGTCGCTCGGTCCCTTCCGGCAGGTGGTCAAGGATTACTTCCAGATCTGCGAAAGCTATTTCGATGCGGTGAAATCACTGCCGCCCAGCCAGATCGAAACCATCGACATGGCCCGCCGGGGTATCCACAACGAAGGCAGCCGCGTGTTGCAGGAACGGCTGGAAGGCAAGGCAGATGTCGACACCGACACCGCCCGTCGCCTGTTCACGCTGATCTGCGTTCTGCATTTTGGGGGCTGACGCGTGAAGCCTCTGCCGCAGTCGGTCTTGTTCTGTTGCGACCACAACGCGGTTCGGTCCCCGATGGCCGAGGGGCTGATGAAGAAATTCTATGGCACCGGCACCTATGTTCAGTCCGCCGGCGTGCATAACGATCTGGAAATTGACGGCTTCAGCATCGCCGTCTGCCACGAGGTCGGCGTAGAACTGTCCCGCCACCGCTCGCGCTCCTTTGACGAGATGCAGGAATGGGGTGATGACCTCAGCTCGTTTGATCTGGTGGTGGCGCTTTCACCCGCCAGTCAGCGGCAGGCGCTGGAACTGACCCGGGTTTTTCACCTCGATGTCGATTATTGGCCAATAATGGACCCTACCGGGTTGGGCGAGACCCGCGAAGAAAAGCTACATCACTACCGACAGACCCGCGATCAGATCATCAAACATCTGAAAGACCGCTGGGGCGAACCTACGGAGTGACCATGAACCAGACCGTCAAAACCTATTTCGAAGCCTTCAATGCCGGTGACGTGGATGCCATGCTGGCCTGCCTGTCCGATGACGTGGCCCATCACGTGAACGAAGGCCAGATCCGCATTGGCAAGGACAAGTTCGCCGCGTTCTGCGCGCATATGAACCGCTGCTACAAAGAAAACCTGACCGACATCGTCGTGTTCGAAGCCGAAGGCGGCACCCGCGCCGCAGCCGAATTCATCGTCAACGGCACCTACTTGGAAACCGATGATGGCCTTCCGGATGCGCATGGCCAGACGTACCGCCTGCCTGCCGGTTCGTTCTTCGACCTGAAGGATGGCAAGATCACCCGCGTCACCACTTTCTACAACCTGGCAGACTGGACCAAACAGGTTTCGAATGGCTGAGGTCACCGACGTCCGCCCCCTGACCGGAGCGGCACTCGGGGCCGCTCTGGACGATGTCGCCCGCCTGCGGATCAGAGTGTTTCACGCCTGGCCCTACCTCTATGACGGCGATCTGGAATACGAACGCAAATACCTGCAATCCTACCGCGACAGCGACAAGGCCATCGTGATTGGCGCCTTCGACGGCGACCGCCTGATCGGCGCCTCGACCGGCGCACCGCTGACTGACCACGCTGACGATTTCGCGGCGGCCTTCGAGGGCTCCGGGCTTGACCTGCATGACATCTTCTATTGCGCCGAATCGGTGCTGTTGCCCGACTATCGTGGGCAGGGTGTCGGCCACAGGTTCTTTGACGAACGCGAAGCCCACGCCCGCGCGCTGGGTTTCACCAAATGCGCATTCTGCGGCGTGCAACGCCCGGCAGATCATCCGATGCGGCCCGACAATTACCGCCCGCTGGATGCCTTTTGGCGCGCGCGGGGATACACGCCTTTGCCCGGTGCGATCGCACAGTTTTCGTGGAAAGATATTGGCGAAGAAGGCGAATCGAAGAAACCCCTTCAGTTCTGGATCCGGGATCTCTGAACGCCAAACGCAAAAAAATTCCCGAATCATGGTAGTGTTGGGTTTTCTGTGGGGGAATTGCCATGAAACGCTATGTTATCGAACGCGATCTTCCGGGTGTCGGTTCCATGTCCGGTGACGAACTGTGCGGCGCGTCTGCGAAGTCGAACGAAGCGCTGGCGCAAATACCCGGCGTGCAGTGGGAGCATTCCTATGTTGCTGGTGACAAGACCTTTTGCATCTATCTGGCCGAGAGCGAGGACGCGATCCACAAGCATGCGGAACTCAGCGGGTTCCCGGCCAGCACGGTCACCGAAGTGACCACGATCATCGATCCGACGACCGCAGGGTAAATGGGCTGTACTCCGGTCTGCGTCCGCGACTAAGGTCACGCGAATTTGACCGAACGGGGACGCTGCCATGAAAGTCGCAACTGCCGCCTACAACCTCGACTGGCTGAATAGCTGGGCGCAATACGAAGACAAGCTTGAGGGGTGGGTGTCCCAGGCCGCAGGGCAGGGGGCCGAATTGCTGGTCTTTCCCGAATATGGCGCGATGGAGCTGTCGACCCTCGAAGGGGCCGAGATTGCCGGCGATTTGGAGCGGTCGATCCGGGCCGTGTCCGACCGGATGGAGGATGTACAAAACCTGCACACCCGCCTCGCCAAGACGTACAAAACCTACATTCTGGGTGCGTCGGCGCCGGTTGTTGATGGCCCCGGGCGTCCGGTGAACCGTGCCGCCTTCTACGCGCCGGATGGCAGTTTCGACCATCAGGACAAACAGATCATGACCCGGTTCGAACGCGAGGATTGGGACATCGCCCCGGGGGGTCCGCTCAAGCTGTTCGACACCGCACTGGGCAAGATCGGTGTGTTGATCTGTTATGACAGCGAGTTTCCGTTGCTGGGCCGCGCGCTGAGCGAGGCAGACCTGATCCTTGCGCCATCCTGTACCGAAGCGCTTTCGGGTTACTGGCGCGTGCGGATTGGCGCAATGTCAAGAGCTTTGGAAAATCAATGCGTTACGGTCATGGCCTCGCTGGTCGGGAACAACCAGTGGTCCGAGGCGGTGGATATGAACACCGGGACCGGAGGCGTCTTTGGCCCGCCCGACAAGGGGTTCCCGGCCACCGGTGTGCTGGCCGAAGGCACTTTGAATCAGCCGGGCTGGACCTATGCGGATGTCGACCTGTCAGCCATCGCCGAGGTCCGCGCGGACGGTCACGTGCTGAACCGAACCCATTGGGAGGAACAGGCCGCCCGAGTCGAATCGGTCACAATATCCGCTCTTTAGGTGATTCCGCCCTTGAAATAAGGCCGAAATAGGCTCATTTAAGCGCACACCCCCGCAGATTCTGCGGGTGCAACGTAATGATGGAGACAACATGGCCAAGGAAGATACGCTCGAATTTCCCGGTGTCGTGAAGGAACTCCTGCCTAATGCGACGTTTCGGGTCGAGCTGGAAAACGGCCATGAGATCATCGCACATACGGCAGGCAAGATGCGCAAGAACCGCATCCGTGTTCTGGCCGGCGACAAGGTTCAGGTCGAGATGACCCCATATGATCTGACCAAGGGTCGGATCAACTATCGCTTCAAGTAACGCCTGCCGCAATGGCGTTCATTCTCGGATCGGGCAGCCCAAGACGGCTGGACCTGCTGGCCCAGCTTGGCGTGCGGCCCGATGCCATTTGCCCTCCTGACATCGACGAAACGCCCTTGAAGGGCGAGCTTCCGGTTCCGTATTGCCACCGCATCACGCGCCAAAAAGTGCAGGCTGTTCAGGCAGATAGAGGTGACGTTACCCTATGTGCAGATACCACCGTGGCCTTGGGGCGTCGGATTCTGGGAAAGCCCGAGGATGCGGGGCAGGCAGCGGAGTTTCTGCATTCCCTGTCTGGTCGTCGTCACCGCGTGATCACCTCGGTTGCGGTCCGGCGCGGAGACCGTGTGCTGCAGCGTGATGTCGTCTCACAGGTCAAGGTCAAACGTCTGTCGGATGTCGAGATCAACGCCTATCTGGCGACCGGAGACTGGCGCGGCAAGGCAGGCGCCTATGCGATTCAGGGGCCCGCAGGGGCTTTCATTCCATGGATTTCGGGGTCGTTTACAGGCATCGTTGGCCTGCCCCTGTCCGAGACCGCGGCCTTGCTGCAAGGCATCGGCTATCCACTGTATCGAGAGGCATCATGAAAGGTCGCACCATTGTTCTGGACCACATCCAAGGCCGCGAAGCGGCTGCGCTGATGGTCGACGGCAAGTTGGATGACTTCTTGATCGCCGCGGACGCACCCGCACCCGGTACGATCTATCGCGCTCGCGCTGACCGCCCGGTCAAGGGGCAGGGCGGCATGTTCCTGACCACGCCAGATGGCCCTGCTTTCCTGCGACAAGTCAAAGGCTTGGGTCCTGGTGCCCTGTTGTTGGTACAGGTTACCGGCTTTGCAGAGCCCGGCAAAGCCATACCGGTGAGCAATCGCATCCTCTTCAAAAGCCGCTATGCGATTGTTACGCCGGACGCTCCGGGCCTGAACATTTCGCGCAGTATCAAGGACGAGGACACACGCGATCAACTGCTTGAAATCGCCCACGAGCAGATGGGTGACAGCGCCTATGGATTGATCCTGCGCTCCTGCTGCGCTGTTGCGGATGCCGAAGAAATCGCGGAAGACCTCTCGGCCATGTTGACGCAGGCCGAGCAGGTGATGAATGACGACGGGACCGAGCCTGAACTTCTCAGCGAAGGTGACAGCCCCCATATCCTTGCCTGGCGCGACTGGACCGACCCGGCCGAAGTCGTGACACAGGCGGGCGGGTTCGAAACCCACGGCGTTCTGGATGCGCTGGATACCGTGCGTGGAGCGTCCGAGCCTTTGCCGGGCGGAGGGTATCTTTACATCGAACCCACACGCGCGTTGGTCGCCGTGGATGTGAACACCGGAGCGGACACCTCGCTGGCGGCGGGCACCAAGGCCAATTTCGCCTGCGCCAAGATGCTGCCCCGTGCTTTGCGCGTACGTGGGCTGGCTGGTCAGATAACGCTGGACCTCGCTCCCATGCCAAAGAAGGATCGCCGCGGGTTTGAGTCCGCTTTGCGTGCCGCGTTCAGATCAGACCCGGACGAGACGATTCTTGCAGGCTGGACCCCGCTGGGCCACTTTGAGTTGCAGCGAAAGCGTGGTCGCGTTCCTGTAATGGAGATCCTGAAATGAACTGCCCGATTTGCGGAGGCGAGACCGAGCAGAAATTTCGTCCGTTTTGTTCCAGGCGGTGTGCGGACATTGATTTGGCCAAGTGGCTGAACGGGTCCTACTCGGTTCCGTCGCAGCGCGAAGATGACCTTGAAGCCGAGGATGACACGCAGGACTTCACGCCAAAGCGACCGCATTGAAAAAATGTGAAAAAGCCTCTGGACACCGCTGGTAGCAAGTCATAGAAGGCCCCCACCCAACGACGAACGTCGTTCCCGTGCCCGGGTAGCTCAGGGGTAGAGCAGTGGATTGAAAATCCTCGTGTCGGTGGTTCGATTCCGCCCCCGGGCACCACTTCCTCAGGTAAGCCCTTGGTTTCACTCCGGCTTTTAACAGCAGGTTGGAGCCGTAGGCCATGGCAGAGACCATTTCACCCAAGTACACCTTCGTGAAAGAGGGTGTTTTTTACTTCAGTCGCCGCATCCCTAAGGAGCTTTGCCGCTACTACTCGTCTTCTCGGATCGCATTTTCTTTGCGTACTCACTCGGCAAACGTAGCGGCGACGATAGCAAGAAGAGCAGCTGATCAACTGGATGAGTATCGGTTTCATCTGAAGTCGAAGGATGCGCAACTGCGTGGAAAGTACATGTTGCGTCTTGGCGCAGCCAACTCCGCCGTAGCGCCAGTTGTTCTAAACGAGACTTCTGCTGCTTCTGTGCTGTTGTCAGAGGCAGTCGAGATTTATCTTACACAGAAAGGTCAAGGACGCCCCGTGACGTTTCACCGGGGTGCCGAGAGAACGTGCGGCTACGTGATTGATGCCTGTGGCGACAAACACCTTGAAGTCTATGTCAAAGCCGACGTGAACGGGTGAACAACCTGACGGTCTGACCGCGGATTACCTGATCAGGTCGGGCTTCCCGGCGATCTGGTCAGGTGAGCACAAGCAGTTTGCTGAACTCAGATCTACAGACTCTCCCAAGGTCACCAAACTCGTACCGCCGGAATGGCGAACTGAGACTGCGGCCCGAAATCGACCATTGTTGCGCATAAACTCGGGTCTCAGCTGGAGTAGCCGGATGATAACCCTCTGAAAACACGCGCTAATAGGCGGCCAAATTCTCAGTGCGTGATTCTAGAGAAAATCATGGCTGGGGTGGTAGGAATCCTTGCCGACCGATGAAACCTATGGGCTTTTCAGCGAAGCCCGAGAAACTGGGGCGGTTTCGGGGGCATTTA